>CAYZPQ010000105.1:0-7980 GCA_964480185.1 uncultured Planctomycetales bacterium
TTGTACCGATACCAACATTACCCGTTGAATCAACAATCAATGGTGTTGGATCATTAATACCATTGTCATTGATGCGCAATAAATCGTTTGCTTCGGTTGAAGAAATATCTAATTCAGCAGTGGATGCCGTTGTCCCAATCCCAACATTCCCGCCGACCGTCGACAAATACGTGTCATTACGTACTTCAAGTGTACCGATACCGACATTGGCTGTAAAATCAGTTAACCCTTCTAAACTCATTGTCCCTGTAACGGTAAAATTATCTGCCGCCGCATCACCGAGCCACACATTGCCATCGACTTCTAAATTACCTGACACATACACATCATCACTGCCAGCTGCATTGTGATTAAATGTCCCTAAACCAACACGCACATCCCCATTCACATCCAATAAACTACTAGGCGCTGCAGAACCGATACCAACATTACCTAACGTTAGAATGGATGTGGCATTGTTAAATGAGGCGGTTGATGTAAATCCTGTAGCACCACTTAATGTGTTAGCACCTGAACCTGTTTGCGTATAACCGCCGGTCGTCGTGATCACGCCATTTTTATTAACAGTAAATGCTTGATCACCGACTGTTAAAAGACTATCGGGTGCCACTGTTCCGATACCAACATTACCACTCAATACGGCTAAAGCACCTTGAGGCGTTGTTGTGCCAAGACCAAGATTTCCTGCAGCAGTAATTGTTACTAAATCACCCGAGGCTGAAGCTAATGAGGATAAACGGACTAAGGGGACTGTACCGGATTTTAGAATTTCGAGAGATGCAACCGGAGCAACGGTATTAATACCCACATTGCCAATTGCACTTGTAATTGAATCGAGGGTATTCACGGTAAAAATATCGCCCGTGTCGCCATCTTTACGAACCAATAATGCTTCAACGCTATTATCATCAATCGTCATCGAACCTTCTTGCGCATTCGAACCAAGTTGGGTCAATGTCCCGGTAACTGTAATATTATCAACCAACGCATTGTCACCTAAATATGCACTGCCATCGACTTCTAAATTTCCACGCACATATAAATCTTCTTCCGCAGAGGCATGATTAATTGTTCCCGTCGGACCAATCACCACATCCCCGCTTTGCACAGCTAAGCTAGCGTTTGGCGCCCATGTGCCGATACCAACATTCCCATTGGTAACAACCAAAGACCCTTGAGGTGTTGTTGTTCCAACCCCCACATTACCACCTGTAAATAATGCGGAGTACGTTGCATTTGAAAATGTGGATGTGCCTGTAAATAAATTTGCAGAGGTACCACTTTGAGTATAGGCTGCAGAATTGGTAATACCAACAGCAGTAACAGCGCCCGTTAAGCTCACTTGAAACTGACCTGTCGCGCCAATCGCTAAAGAATTTTGAGGACCTGTTGTACCGATACCGATATTGCCATCAACAACTAAATCTAACGGTGTCGCGCATTCTGTACCCGAAGCACTTAAACGCATACAGCCCTTAGAGATAATGTTCCCGAAGGAATCGATGTGTGCTTTTTCAACAGCAGCAGAATCTTTGACGGAAAAATTACTTGCCCCTGCGGCATCGTCGAGGACAGCCTCGATATCAGCAGCTAAAGCATGGTGGGAAATACATAAAATTGCGCTAAATAATGCTGCACAACAAATTAGACGCAACGTATTGGTAATATTGAGTTTGCTTTCGAAAAACATATACATTTATCTTAACAAAACTCATTACTGCCACAATATATATTTGGGAAATTTTAAGGTATTTTTAAGCGTTTTGACGTCGGGGAATGATAATTTCCTAAAGATAAACTCTATATATAGATAAAATACTTTGTTATAGTGAAATAAATAAAATACTGTAAAGGTTGTATGGTGTTTTTTACCTATTGCTTCGCGCCTATTGATTAACGGGCGGACACGAGGTCCGCCCCTACACAAATACATAACTCTAAATCTAGTTAAACCAATTGTCGTTTTTCATGAGGGTTAAAACGTCTTTTGTCAGCTCCACCGCGCGCGCGGAAGACCCGCCATGTTCCAAGAAAATGCAAAACGCATAGGTGCGCGATTGTCCTTTGACAAAGCCAGCAAACCACGCATGGTTTTCTTTCCCCTTGCTTGTTTGGGCGGTACCTGTTTTACCCCAAATGGTCATCCCTGTTAAATCACTTAATTGATGCGCTGTACCTGTTGAACTTGTAATAGTTTGACGCATTCCGGTTTTAACAATATCCCAGACCTCGTCGCGCAATTTCACCCGTGCGTTTTTTGTGATATCCACCTCGGGTAAATCGTGCCCATCTATCGCTGTCACTAAACGTGGTTTAATAATATACCCATCCGTTGCCACAGCGCCCATCATCACAGCAACTTGTAACGGTGTCGTCAATGTCTCGCCTTGCCCTATTGACAAATTAAGAATATCTCCCCCAAACCATTTTTTCTTTTTACTCTCGGAACGTAAATATCCCGACGATTCAAATGGCAAATCAATACCAGTATCTCTGCCTAAACCAAATGCTTTGGCATAGGCATTAATTGTTTTCACGCCGAGCATTTGGCCTAAATGAAAAAAATACACATTGCATGATTCAGCAATAGCACCTAAAAAATCTTCATCGTGATGCACATGCGCGCAACCAAAACGCCGATTCCCCAGCATCATAAAACCGGGACAATTATATGTTGTCGACGGAATTACTTTATGGTCTTGAAGCGCCGCCAATGCCACTGGAATTTTAAATACACTTCCAGGGACAAATTTTCCAGTCACCGCTCGATTTAAAAAAGGCGCATTAGGATCTGTAAAATACTGTGTTACTTGATCATTGATTTTCTTATCAACAAATGCATTGGGATTAATCGAAGGAGAACTTACTAAAATAGGAATACTGCCGTCGGAAACATCCATCACAACCACAGCCCCACGACGGTCTCCTAATAAGTCGACAACTTGCTTGGAAAGTTTGGCATCAATGGATAAAAGAATATCTTGCCCAGATTCCGGTTGTTTAATGCTCAAAATTCTTACCTGCTGCCCTCGGGCATTGACTTCAACTTGATTCCCTCCCGAACTTCCTCGGAGTATGTCATCATAAGATTTTTCAATGCCATTTTTGCCAATATAACTTAATGGTGTATACCCGTAGGTATCGGCATAAATTTCTTCTTCCGTAATTTTGCCGATATACCCAACAGCATGCCCCACCGACGCCCCAAAAGGATAAACCCGTTGATACCCATTTAAAATAATCAACCCCGGGTAGAGAAATTTATTTTCCTCAATTTTAAAAACCTGCTCCATTGAAATATCTTCAGCGACAACAACGGGCGCAAAAGGATTTGTTCGTCGACGAGAATACAAATGTTCAATGCTATCGGGTTCTTTATTGAGGACTTTGGCTAAGAATTTAAATAAGGCTGTACGGTCATAAGTTTCCTGGTCGATGACAGCCACATGAAAGGCCTCACGATTATATGCCAGTATTTCTCCCTGACGGTCCATGATTTCGCCACGCTTAGCATCAATCGGAATAACACGAATACGATTTGTTGCACTTTGCCCATAATACATGTCACCTCGAATGATTTGCATGTAAATCAAGGCGGCAAGGATAAGGACAAAAAAAACAATAATGGCTAATCGTATTGTTTTAACGCGCATTACTTTAACCGTACTGTTTCGCTGAGTTTTTTAAGAGTGGTGAAAACAAGTGTCGCTGCCACTGTTGTCACGATTAACTGCGGCATCAAAACATCGAAGAAAATTTCATCAAGATGATAATCATGGCTCATGTACTCTAATGCCGCTTGAATAATAAAAGCAATGCCTGTGCCAAAAAAAGCCATGACAATCCGCGCAAAGCGGGAACCCGGTTGAAAAAAGAAACGACGCAAGACACTAATCAAACACGCCGTGGCAATATAGATAAAGATGTACATCCCTAAGGGAGATAGCCCTACCCCCTCACGCAATACCCCTGCGACCAATGCCGCGAGCATACCATAACGAATACCTAAATATAATGTAAAAAAAACAATAACAAGAATTAAAAACTCTGGCTTTCCCCACACACCTAAATGACGAAACAATATCACCTCTAAGACAAATGCCACATACGTCATTCCCATCACGAATAAAGCCCGTTTCATGATTTCCTTTGAGTAAGCAATGCTGTTTCCATCATCCGCATGCGTCTTATATCTTGAGGCGCATGATCATCATAACCAGCTAAGTGCAATAACCCATGCACCACGTACAAATCAATTTCATGGGCAAAGGCTGTGCCATGATGTTTGGCATTCTGCCATGCTTGCAAAGGGCAAATAATAATCTCCCCATGTTCAAACGTAATCACATCGGTCACATAATCATGCCCTAAAAACTTTTTATTGATGCCCCGCATGCGAAGAGGTCCAACAAAGACAATTGATAATTCTGGTAAATTTAATTTTAACTTTTGGCAGGAACGTATTGCTAAAGATTCAATACGTGTTGAAGAAATTTTAAACTTCTTCTGTAAATTGCTCACATCCACACGAACCATCAAACACTTCCTTAAGAATTGGTGACAGCTACCAATTAATTTAATTGGTAGCTGTCACCAATTCTTTTACTGACCAGCATATTTGACGCGAGAGTGATACATGGCGCTGAGGACTTTGGTAAACGTGGCGGCAATGGTATCAATATCGCGTAATGTTAATGTGCATTCATCTAATTGCCCGTCGATGAATTTATTGTTGATGACTTTACGGACCATGTCTTCAATGCGCTGAGTCGTGTGCTCACTTAAAGAGCGGGTTGCCCCTTCTGCCGAATCCGCCAACATGACAATGGCTGTTTCTTTGGATTGAGGCTTGGGCCCAGGGTAACGAAAATTTTCCTGACTGACCACTTCTTCAGGCGCCGCTTCGGTTACCGCGCGTTGATAAAAATAATGAATCAAACTTGTGCCATGATGCTCAGGAATAAATTCTATAATCCTACGATTTAATTTATTGGCTTGGGCTAATTCTACACCCTGTTTGATATGATTTAAAATAACTAAGCGACTCATGTTGGGGTCTAAATCATCATGCTTATTCGGCACATTCATTTGATTCTCGGTAAAATAAGAAGGCTGTACGGTTTTACCAATATCATGATAATAGGCGCCCACACGCGTTAATAAGGCATTCGCCCCAATCGCATCCGCAGCACTCTCTGCTAAATTCGCCACCACCATGCTGTGATGATAAGAGCCTGGCGCCTCGACCAGCATTTTCTTAAGCAAAGGATGTGCCGTATCCGATAATTCTAATAACGTAAAATTGGTAATCTCACCAAAAATTGTTTCAAAAATCCTCGACGTTGCCATGACAACAAAGGTACTGACAAGCCCTCCAATAAATAAAGGCTTATACAAATACATCAATGCCCCTTTATTCATGACAGGATTACTTAAAAAGACACCGGCAGCTTGAATCAAGGCCACCCATAAACCTGCCTGAATCAATACACTACGCGTTCTCGCATCCCGGACTTTATACACACCTGCCATGCCCGCCATAAAAAAGACCAGCGTCGTACTTAAATTAAATTCTAAGAAAAGTCCACATAAGGCACTACTCAAGAATGCCATGATCAATGCCAGTTGCACGTCGGAAAATAACAGCATGGTGAGCATGGGAACAGCGGCAATGGGAAGATAATAAATGGATATGCCAGGAGTTGCTTTGATAAATTGGCCAACGGCCAATAACAGCACAATCATTAACAGCAAATGCACATAGGTCGTACCTTTTATTTTCTTATAAAAAAATAAATGCACGCCAATCATAAAGACTAAAAATGGGATTAATAAAGAAAAGCCTGTGAAGTGACAAAACACGGTTAATGCGATTAAAGAGACGCCTGTCATGACAACACCGTCGCGCATCATTGTTTTATCAGATTGGCTTTTCATGGCCTTCAGATTAGTGCTTGTGATGGTTACCGTTGGACTGACCATAGGCATCAATGATCTTACCTACAAGCTCATGACGCACTGTGTCTTCCGACGTGAGATGAATGAATTTAATTTCAGGAATTTTAAGCAAAACCCGATTAGCTTCAGACAAACCATTGACCTCTGAGGAAGGCAAATCACTTTGGGTAACATCCCCAATAACAATGACTTTGGAATCAAACCCCATACGGGTCAAAAACATTTTCATTTGATCTGGTTTTGAATTCTGCGCTTCATCTAAGATAACAAAAGCTTCATTTAATGTACGCCCACGCATAAACGCCAATGGGGCTACTTCAATAATTCCCTGCTCACTGTATTGCTCGACAATTTCAGGTTCCATCATGTCATAAAGCGCATCATACAAAGGACGTAAATACGGCAAAACTTTTTCAACCATGTCGCCAGGTAAGAACCCTAAACTTTCACCTGCCTCAACAGCTGGACGCGTTAAGACAATACGACGGACAAGACCTTTTTTCAAGGCATTGACCGCCATGGCAATGGCTAAATAGGTTTTCCCTGTACCGGCGGGACCAATACAAAAAACTAAATCGTGATTCTTAATCGCTTCAATGTATTCAATCTGACCTTTAGTCTTAGGGGTAATCAAACCACCCTTGACGGAAACTTCAATTTTTTCTTTGGCCAAACGTTTAAAATCAATTTCAGTTTCTTTGTCGACTAGACGTAAGGCATAAACAATGTCGGTTTTCTTAACGTCTTTACCCTTTTCAACAAAGGTCATTAAATAATGAAAGAGCTCATTGGCCTTTTGAACCTGAGGGTCAGATCCGCTGATCTTTAATCCCCCCTCAGAACGTCCAATTTTGACATTGAGCTCTTTCTCGATGATCTTTAAGTTTTGGTCATAACGACCGAATAATAATTGTATATCTCTATTATTATCAAATTCAATGCGAAATTCCACTTCACTCTCTTTCTAAAATTAAGTGGTGTCAGACACCAATTAAATTATTGTGCAGGTAATGTAATTTTTGTTCCGGCTTTTAATAAATTTGGGTTCTTAATTGTTTCTTTATTGGCTTCGTAAATCTTGATCCATTTACCATAAGAACCATAATGTTTTTTGGCGATCTTTTGCAATGTATCATCTTTTTGAATGACATATTCTTGCGCTTCAATAGCCACAGGAGTTTCTGCGTCGGCAGCAGCAGCGGTTTCTTCATCATCAAGTGGTGGGATCACAATACGACGTTGTTCTTCCAATTGACGTGAGGCTTGTTGTGGAGGCTCAGAGACTTGAGGAGCTTCCACCTGCTGTGTTGTTTGTGTTGAAACTTCTTGTTCAATCTTTTTAACTTCGCTCTCAGGAATAGCCTTAGTCACCTCAAACACATAAATCTTACGTGTTTTACGTTCAGGCTCTTGGACTTTACCACTTCCGGATAAAAATCCAGCATTACCTTCGGGGGTAATATCAGTACGTTCACGTGTCATCACATACGTCTGCGCTTTTAACCCGCACCCTGCGGCTAATAAGGCAATGACGAGTGGTATATATAACTTATTCATTGAATCCTCCCTCACAGGTTAACCTATTTCTTTAATGTCAAAATCCCTAATTCTTTTAATTGTTTAGCATCCACATCCGACGGTGCTTCGGTCATCATGCAAGTACCTTTTTGTGTCTTTGGAAAAGCAATGCAGTCACGGATCGACTCATTACCCATAATAATTGTGACGATGCGGTCAATCCCATACGCAACACCCGCATGCGGTGGCGCCCCATATTCAAAAGCGCGCAATAAAAACCCGAAGCGTTTTTGTGTTTCTTCTGGAGCTAAACCAATAATGTCAAAAATCTTTTGTTGTAATTCCCGACGGTGAATACGCACAGAACCAGAACCAATTTCATTACCGTTTAAAACTAAATCATAACAACGGCCACGGACTTTATCATACTGTCCAGATTCTAAATTAGCCACATCTTCCGGATTAATTCCTGTGAAAGGATGATGCTCACTGTCCCAGCGCTTT
>CAYZPQ010000106.1:0-7925 GCA_964480185.1 uncultured Planctomycetales bacterium
GATTGTGTCCGTTAAAGACAATAATCCTTATTCAAGTCGTTCTCAATTGGGCAAGACATTGTGTAGTGTGGCTGCTGATAAAACAAAAGGGCAACAAGAGCTTGAGAAATTAATTACCGATAATCCCGACGATGTGTTTGTCACTGTTAATGCCCGTTTAGAGTTAGCCCGCTTAGCGCAGGAAAATAAAGAATTAGATAAAGCTGTCAATTTATACATGATGGTAGCTTTGCTTTACAATGACCCCGAATATTCACCACAGTCATTGGTGCAAGCAGGGATTATTTTTCAGGAATTAAATAAACCTGATGAGGCAAAGAAAGTTTATACCCAGATTATTGACGACTATCCTCAAAGTCCTTTAGTGACTAAAGCTAAAGATTTAATGAGGACAATCAAATGAATCTAAAAACTAAATCATTTTTATTGTCCCTTGCTCTTCACGTGATTTTTATCCTTTTAATCACGAAGGCGATTATGAAGGTGGATGCACCGGCTTCTGACGGACAACATCTGCCAATTCGTATCAAAATCGATTCACGTAATTTTCCTTCATCGACTAAACATGTGAATCAAAATCCTGATAAGAAAAATATTTTAAAGACCCCAAACGTAGAAACTTCCCCGTTAGCTATATCAAAGCAAGTTCTCTTAGATCCTTTAGAACGGGTAGCAACCTCTGTTCCAAGTCGTCAGGTGAATCCGCTTGTGTCGAATGAGAAATTTATCACAACGATCAAAGAAGACACTTCACAACGCGTATCACCAATGACAGCGACGAAGCGTCAGATTAACCGGTCATTGATTTCTAATGATGATGTGTCAAAGAGTTTAACAGTCACACCACAGTCTTCTTTAAATACAGCAGCCTCTACGCCATCCACATCTAATTACAAGGTTTCTATTACCCAGGCTCAAGGCTTGCCAGGTCGGGAAGTGAAAGATGTGTCATTGGCCAATGTGCAGGGCTTGGAAATCAATATCCCCTTTGAACGTCGCACTGCCTCTCAAGATATTAAATCGTATTTGAATTATTCCCTGCATATCTACGAAGACCCAAGTGATAAGGCAAAATATTTTCGTCTTAGTATTCAAGTCGAGGATAAGGCTGGCACATTGCCAACAATTCCTAAAGAAATCATTTATCTCATTGATGCGTCCAATAGTATTGGGCCTGAAATGTTGCAAGAGTTTAAGAAATCCGTGCGTAATTCCTTTAATTCATTAAATGAAGGCGATAGGTTTAATATTTTTATTTTTAATAAAGATATGAAATCCATGGCTCCTGAAGCTATTCCAAGTTTAAAAGATAATCATTATAAGGCGGGGGTTTTCTTAGGCGACTTTAGGGTTCGCGATACTACTGATGTCTATACGTCAATTTTAAAGACAATTGATTTAAAGAATACTCGTAAACCGACCTATGTCTTATTGCTCAGCGATGGTTTGCCAACGGAAGGTGTTACAAATCCCCAACAAATCATCAATCAGATTGCTGACATTAATAAAGGACGTTTACCAATTTTTGCATTTGGGGGTGGGGTATCGGCAGATCAGTACTTACTTAATTTCTTATCCTTTACCAATCGCGGATGGGCTGAATTTAGTGCCTATCAAGTCGAACGTGGTATCAAAGAAATGTACAATCACATCAAAGACCCAGTTCTTTTAAATTTGCGTTATTACGTCAGTGGTTTAAATGAAAAAGAAATTTACCCTAAATTATTACCTGATTTATTTAAAGGCTCTGATTTTGTTTTATATGGACGTTTTACGAAAGAGAATTTGTTTTACCTTCAATTATGGGGAGATGCCCAAGATTCTGTAAAACAATTTTTCATTACAGATAGCATGGTGAAGGGCAAGAAAGGTGATAAATCTATCGCCGAGAATTGGGCCATGCGCAAAATGTATCATTTGATTGGATTATTAGAATACGACAAAGATAATCAAGACAAGATCAAAGAAATTAAAGCGCTATCAAAGAAATTTAATTTAAAGATTCCAGCAGTATACAATTTAAAATAAACACAATAATGGGGATGGTTATCATGAATATGAATATCTTACGTGTGTGTATTATTGCTGTCTTAATATCCGCATCAAGTTTCACTACATCCGCTTTTGCTCAAAGTACTCAAGAGTATGCGGTAATGATTAATAACATTAAGCAACAAATTCAATCTCAATCAGCAAAACCCGAAGAGCTCTACAAACTTGTCCTTCAAATGATTAGTACTTATCGAGCCAATCCAGTTGCGGAGGCAGCTAATTTAGTCGGGCAAATGGTGGATTTATTAAAACCATACAATAATGTTATAGCCCCGGATAAGTTGGGTTTATATGATAGCGCTCGTCGAATTTGGGCATTTACTCTTCAAAATAGTGCTTCCAATAAAATAACGGAATATAGAAATAGAGTAGGAAGTGATCCTAAGTTAATTGCTGACATTGAAGCATCGATTGCTTTATTAAAACCCTACAATGACATTAAGGTTGAAGGGGCATTAGGTATATATGATGCAACGCGTCAAAAGTTTGCGTATACCTTAAAAAATAAAATAGATCAAAATATTATGGATTATCGCAATCGGATAGGAAGCGATCCTAATGTGGTTGCTCAGATTGAAGCAAGTATCCTTTTATTAAAACCATATAATGACATTAAATTTAATAATTCACAGATTGGCATGTACGACATTACCCGCCAAGCCTTTGCGTATACATTAAAAGATAAAGCAGATCAAAATATTATGGATTACCGCAATCGGATAGGAAGCGATGCTAATTTGGTTGCTCAGATTGAAGGCATTATTCTCTTATTGAAGCCATACAACGATATTAAATTTAATAATTCACAAGTAGGCATGTACGACAGCACACGCCAAAAGTTTGGATACACATTAAAAGATAAAGCAGATCAAAATATTATGGATTACCGCAATCGGATAGGAAGTGATGCTAATTTGGTTGCTCAGATTGAAGGCATTATTCTTTTATTGAAGCCATACAACGACATTAAATTTAATAATTCACAGATAGGCATGTACGATATCACTCGCCAAGCCTTTGCGTATACATTAAAAGATAAAGCAGATCAGAATATTATGGATTATCGCAATCGGATAGGAAACGATCCTAAGCTAGTCGCTCAGATTGAAGCCATCATTCTTTTATTAAAGCCATACAACGATATTAAATTTAATAATTCACAGATAGGTATGTATGACATCACCCGCCAAAAGTTTGGATACACATTAAAAGATAAAGCAGATCAGAATATTATGGATTATCGTAACCGGATAGGAAGTGATGCTAATTTGGTCGCTCAAATTGAATCTATTATTCTTTTATTGAAGCCATACAACGACATTAAATTTAATAATTCACAGATAGGCATGTACGATATCACTCGCCAAGCCTTTGCGTATACATTAAAAGATAAAGCAGATCAGAATATTATGGATTACCGCAATCGGATAGGAAGCGATCCTAATTTGGTTGCTCAGATTGAAGGGATTATTCTTTTATTAAAGCCGTATAATGATATCAAATTTAACAATGGACAGTTAGGCATGTACGACATCACCCGCCAAAAGCTTGCCTATACGTTAAAAGATAAGACGGATCAGTCTATTATAGACTATCGTAATAGGATAGGAAGTGATCCTAATGTGGTTGTTCAGATTGAAGCAATTATCTTTTTATTAAAGCCATACAACGACATTAAATTTAATAATTCACAGATAGGTATGTATGACATCACCCGAGAAGGTTTTGCATACACCTTAAAAGATAAGGCTTATAAAGAAATTGAAGGTTATCGTACAAACAGACGTCCTGAATTAATTCCTGGTATTAAATTAGCCGTGCAATTAGTTAAGCCTTATAACGATATTAAGCAACCAAGAAGCCCTCTTGGTCTCTACGACGAACTCTATGCCTTTATGATACAAGTATTAGGCCCTGACGCTAATGGCCCAGAAATAAAGATCATGGATTGTAAACAGTTACAAGGCATGAAACTTAATTTAGCTGGCAATTATGCTTTAGCGAATGATATCGATTGTACTGAAAGTAAAACATGGAATAGCGGAGCAGGTTTCTCGCCAATTGGTACTGGAGATAGATCACCAGCCTTTAGCGGTAAATTAGATGGTAAAGGTTTTACTATTAAAAATCTTTATACGAATGGTGAGAAGGATTTATACGAGAATATTATGATTACTGGTAATGGTGGTATGGGTAGTCTAAATGTTTTAAATAAAGTGACCAAAATAAGTCCTCGCGGTTTATTCGGTAGAACGAATCAAGCAACGATTGTTAATTTGAATTTAGAGAATGCGGAGATTATCGGCGGGATTAATGAGCAAGGTGTTTTAGTAGGTAGTGCGGTTCAAACATCCATTAAAAATGTTCAAGTCCGTAATGGGGCAGTGAGAATTTCCTATCAAGCGATTTCTGCAGCAACGACGGGTGATAAATTTCTTTATGGTGGTCTCGTCGGAGAGAATGGGGAAGGATCAGAAATATTCCAAAGTTCAGCTAATGTGAATATTCTTGGGCATAAATATGTCGGCGGTTTAGTTGGGGCCAATAAAGGTTCCATCATGCAAAGTTTTGCCTCTGGTAATATTCAAGCTGGAATTAATTCATTCGGTAATGCTGGTGGGCTTGTTGGACAAAATTTGGGCAGCATTAAAGATTCTTATGCAGTCACTGCAGTGCGTTTAATGAGCAGTGGTAATAATGGTGGCTTAGTCGCCGAGAATCTCAACGGTGGTTTGATTAGTAAGTCATTTGCGGCAGGTAATGTATCTGTTGGAACATATAACACGCCACCAGCATCCGGTTTAGTTTCTGCAGGAAATACGAATCAAGTCTTTGCTGATTCCTATTGGGATATTGATCGAAGTGGTACTACCAAAGGTGGGCTTATGGTCCTTCCTGCAAATGGTATACCCTCAAAAATAATGACAGTTCCCAACACATTCAAAGGATGGGATTTTGCCAATACTTGGGACATTTGCCCTAATCAATCCATGCCAACATTAAAATGGCAAAAAGAAATATGTCTTGGTGTAGCCACGACGATTGCAACAGGAAAGATAGTTAATCCTTTTGTTTATAAAGATGATATTGTCTGGTCCGAAGAGCGTAATGGTAATCAAGATATTTATAACTATAGCATCAAAACAAGCCTGACAAAACGCCTCACATCAAGTGCAGCAAAGCAAGAACTTCCCGTCATGAATGAGAAGTATATTGCCTGGATTGATCATAGCTCAGGCCGTCCCAAGGTGGCCTGGTTGGATCGTGCAACAGGAAAAGTAGATGGATTAGCGTCAATTAGTGCAACAGATCAGATCGACGTATGGATATCCGATAAATATCTCGCGTGGATTGATTTTAATCCATTAACAAAGATTTATGATATTTATATTCGTAACTGGGAAGATAAACAAATAACAAATATTACCAAGAATGCGGTTAAGAATCCGCTTTTCTACGTCGTAGTATCTAATGATTTAATTGCCTGGCTTGATCAATATGATCCAATTGGAGTTAGACAAAGGTTACAAGTCTTTGATTTAAAGAATAATCGGTTTACTCCAGCTTTTGGTCCAGGTTCTTACTATGTTGGTTTGATTAGACCTGCTATTGCTGGGCGTACGGTATTCTATACCGAATATAATACCTATTATGATCTTATCGCGTATAACATCGATTATAATCAACAATCCATGTATGTAACCAAAGACACATTTGCTCAGCTGTTACCATCGGCTAATGGCAATGATCTGACCTGGGTTGAAGGTGGTACTACAGCGAATGATACTTATTTAGTTCGTAAGATGAATACGTTAACAGGAAGAATATCAGAAATTATTATTCCTCAATCTAAGAAAACCATGCCAACTGTTTATGAAAATACCTTGGCATGGATTAATAATACGGTTGATGGTCAACAGCAGCTTTCTTATGTTAAGGCGGGAGAGGCTCCTAAAGTGACCTTAACGATTAATCGAACAGGTGATAAGAGTATAAGAGAATTGTTTGAATTTACAACACAACCTTCTTCGGCAATTGTGTGTGGAGCGCAGTGTACCGCAAGTTTCAGCAAAGGTACTGCCGTGACCTTGATGTTGCGTCGCACCGATGGCAATAAAGGCGCATTTGGTGGTTGGGGTGTCCCTGGCTGCGTCGGCGAAACACCGTGTACTATTAAGATGGAAAAAGACGAAGTAGTAAATTTAAGTTTAGGTATTCAAAAATAAAATAAAGGGGACGGACACATTTATTTGAAGAATAAATGTGTCCGTCTCTTTTATTTGGATTTTGACGTATGTATTGCGCCCACGCTTCTTTTTATCTATAATGACCCATTATGTTATTAAATCCTCTCTCGATTCATCTACCAAAAACAGTTGCCGAAGCCTCTAAGCTCTATAAAGAGCTTGAGGATGCTAAGGTTTTAGCAGGTGGCACATTCTTGCTTAATAGCCTTAAGTTCATGAAGGTGAAGGGCAATAAAACTGCTAAGAATGTCTTAAGTCTTGCTCAAATCCCCCAATTAAAAGAAATAAAGTTTGATAAAGACGTCTTATCCATTGGGGCGATGGTCACAATTACCCAATTATTTGAAAGCCCTTTACTAACTGATAATTTTAAAATCCTTCAAACAATTTGCCGCAATATTTCAACCACACCGATTCGTAATATGGCCTCCGTGGGTGGTAATTTAACCTGCCGTTATACATGGACAGAATTGCCAGTGGCCATGATTGCCTTAGATGCCAACATGCATTTTTTAAAGCCAGATAATACAGAATTAGTGATGACCTCTGAAGAATTTTTTAAGAATAATGCCCGTAGTGATTATTTATTTACTCATGTGACAATTAAGAAGAATGTTAATGCGCGATTGGTTTACCGACGGGTAAGAAAGATGTCGGAGATTGATCAGCCATTATTGACGGTGTGTGTTAAGACAGATTTAGTTAAGAAGAATTTTACGAATACACGTATTGTAATTAATAGCGGAACAGCCTTTGCTCAACGTGATTATGCCGCAGAGAATTTTTTAAATGAAAAACCTGCATCAGCTCAATTGGGTCAAGACACGATGGCGCACATCACAGCAAGCATTTATGATACACGCAGCACCGAGTACAAACAGCATATGTTTAGAACCTGTATTCGTCAGGGTATTGGAGAGATAAGTAAAGGATAATTATGGATGTGCATTTAACAATCAATGGACGTGAGCAGCAATTTCAACTGCAAGGGCATGAAACGCTCTTGGAAGTATTGCGTGATAAATTATCGTTAACAGGTACAAAGACCGCCTGTCAGGAAAGCGAATGCGGTACATGTACTGTTATGGTCGACGGACAGGCTGTATTATCCTGTATTAGTTTAGCTGTAAATTTAAATGGGGCTAAAGTGACGACGATCGAAGGTTTAGTTAAGAATGATAAATTGCATCCTGTTCAACAAGCCTTCTTAGAAGAGGGTTCGGTGCAATGTGGTTTTTGTATACCGGGTATGATCATGTCATCTGTGGCTTTGCTTGAACAAAATCCTGAACCCACTCAAACAGAAATTGAATACGCCCTCGATGGTAATATTTGCCGTTGTGCGGGTTATCATAAAATATTTTCCGCAGTTAAAAAAGCAGGACAACTGATGAAGGAACAAGCGTAATGGGTTTAAAAGCAACTACGTCTAAGTTTGTTGACCAATATGTTGATCCCGTCGGTAAAAGTGTGCCACGTATCGACGGTCAAGGGATTGTCACGGGTCAAATCAAGTACGCCTTTGACATTAATTTCCCCAATACACTTGTTGGTCGCATGATCCGTTCGCCCCATGCGCATGCCAAGATTATTAGTATTGATACCTCTAAAGCCGAAGCCCTTCCT
>CAYZPQ010000107.1:0-7812 GCA_964480185.1 uncultured Planctomycetales bacterium
GGAGTGTTCAGTTAAGGCCGCAATAACAACTTCAGGTTTTTTTACCGGCGCATATCCAATAAATAATCCATGGTGGCGAGAACTGATAGATTTTTTACTGCATTCATCATAAATTTCATCAGATAATAAAATCAAATCATGCTTCTTAATCACTTTTGCCAACGCTTCTAATTCTTGACGGGTATAGGAAGCTCCTGTTGGATTACAGGGATAATTAATCAAGATCGCCTTAACACCTTTGGACATATTCTTCTCAATGTCTTGCGGTGTTAATTTAAATCCATTCTCCAGTGATGTATGCACGGATACTGGAACGCCCCCGGCTAATTCAACCACAGGGCCATAGGCCACATAGCTCGGTTGAACAATGAGAACCTTGTCCCCTGGGTTTAAAATGGCGCGCATGGCCAAATCAAGACCTTCGGAAACACCGACGGTGATTAAGACTTCATCTTCAGGATTATAATCAATTTTATGGCGGCGCTTTAAGAATGCGGTGATTTCACGACGCAATTCAATCATGCCTTTATTAGAGGTATACGAGGTATAGCCTTGTTCAAGGGAGCTGATTGATTTTTCGCGGATATGCCAGGGTGTGACAAAATCAGGTTCACCGACCCCTAAAGAAATCACATCTTTCATTCCTAACACTAAATCAAAAAATGCTCTAATGCCTGACGGTGCAAGCTGATCAACTTTTTTAGCAATACGTATTACCACGAGATATTCTGCCTTTTTTCATCTTTAGGTTGTTTAAAAATTTTGCCTTCTTCTTTGTACTTACGCAATAAGAAATGGGTTGCTGTTTGACGCACGCCATCCATGGAGGAAAGTTTGGCTGCAACGAAATCTGCGACAGTCTGAATGGTATTCCCTTCGACGACAACGAGCAAATCATACCCACCCGAAACCAAATAACATGTTTTGACTTCGGCATAGCTATAAATACGTTCGGCGATTTTATCAAAACCGACATCCTTTTGAGGGATAATCGACACTTCAATTAAAGCACGTACAAGCACTTGTTCTGATGGACGTTTGGCTTTCATAAACTAAAACTCCTTAAATTATTGCTTTGGACTAATTCCTACACCTTGTTCAAAATTAACGCGCCGTTCTAATTTCGCGATGCTATCACGTAAGATGGCAATATCATTCTTGATATCGTCGATCTTTCCTCGTAATTGTTGATTACGTGAATCAGCTTGGGCCATGGAATTGATTAAGCGTTTCTTTTCCTTGTCCCATGTTAAAGTGAAATTCGAGGGGTCTTTTAAGACATCAATTTGTCTTTCATACACCTTGATCTTCTCTTCTAAGTCTTTTTTGCGGCTCATCATCGCATTATATTTAGACGTGTCAACGGGTGATGTCTTTTGCTGCTTTTCTCTAAAATTAATTTCTTTCGTTAATGTATCTAATTGCTGTTGCAATTGAATATTGTCAGCACGTAACGACGTTGCATCTAAACTATTGGTCGTCTTCGATTTGGTTAATTCATTGATCTTCGCTTCAAGTTCTGCTTCAACAGTCTTATGAGATTCAATGTCTTTACGTAATTTCTTTAAATCATCGTCGGTTGGAACGTCCGACGTTGTAATCATTGTTGTATAACTCATCTCTACTTCTTTAGCTTTTTTCTGCAATTCCCACTCGGAAATACGTAATTTCTTAATCGCTACCTTACGGTTAAGATTCACCACATCTTGCGCTCTATCTTCAACTTGCTGTTGATTAGCGAGCATGGCTTGTTTACGCAAATTAATTTTAGCCTGTAAGTCTTCTATTTCCATTTGCTGATCGGTGCGACCATGGCGCTGAGCTAAGAAATCACTAAGCTTTTTATTCTTGGCCAAACTATCTTGCACCGCTGCTTGCAGCTTTGTTAAACCTTTGGCAATATCATTATTTTCAGCGACCAATTGGCGATTAATGACTACCAATTGCTCGGCTTTCGATTTAATGACATCAAGACTTAGCATCCACGTGCTCTGCCCCGCATCTTGGGCGTGGGCATTAGTCGACAGTGAAGCTGTCAGCATTATCATGAGTATAAAAATTATGCGCATAACTCTAGCATTATAAACACTGTTCTTCTCAGGAGCAAGCAAGGAATCCCAATTATTTCTGCCCTAAACGGCGTAGCGGTTGCTTAAGTTGTGTCCTTAAATGGGTTAAATTAATGGGCATGACACCCATAAGGCTATTGGTCAACACAACAGCTGTTGCATGATTTAATATGTTGGGTGTTAAATGAACTTCTTTAACAGGCATACCTAAACGTCCCCCCATGTCAATTAAACGCTGGCGTGTTAATCCGGCCAAACATCCCGATGCTAAGGGTGGCGTCATCATTTGCCCATCAACCAATGCCATGATATTCGCTTTTGTCGACTCAAAGATCTGACCTTTGGCATTGATTAATAAGGCATCATCAAAACCCTTCGCCTTGGCATAGTCGCTGGCAGACTTAAATAAAGTATAGTCTAATGACTTCACAAAAGCCAATCGCGACGATGGGGCGCGTTGTGTTGCGATTAAACAGACTTTGATGCCTTGTTGATAGATTTTCTCTATCGGTGCTTTATAAGGTAATACGAGAATCGCATGATGAATGGTTTTCCCTTCTTTCCACACCATCCAGCGTAACCGTGCGCTCTTGATTTTATTTTTTAATAAACATTGAACGCTTACCTCGTGCCAACGTGCTGGTGACAGAGGATTTTTCATCTTTAATACAGCCAAGCCTTTACGCAAGCGACCTAAATGATCGTCGATAAAACGGACTTTTTCTTTATCCGCACGTAGTGTTTCAAAAATACCTGTCGCGGCAAATACCCCTGGTGTAAAGGCTTCAATCGCTGTTAAGGGTAGAGCGACGTTTTTTCCATCAATATACGCAATATATTTCTTAACCATGTGTGAGTCCTTTGATTAATGCGTCGGTCATGGCTTGACCTTTTAACAGCGTTTCTTGATATTCCGCACGCGGATTGGAATCAGCGACGATGCCACTACCTACATGCAATTGTATACTTTTGGGCTTCATAAAAATGGTGCGAATGAGCATGCTAAAATCACAGCGTTGATTCAAATGGCAGTACCCTAAAATCCCTGTGTAAAATCCACGAGGGGTTGTTTCTAATTGTTTGATAATTCCCATCGCGGATAATTTGGGGCAACCTGTGACTGATCCACCTGGAAATGTGGCTTCCAACAAATCCACAATGTCTTTGTCTTTTAATAATGTCCCCTCAACTGTCGCTGTGGCTTGAAATACTTTTTTATAACGTTCAATGGTGCGTAACCGCGACACCTTCACACTACCTGTTTGACAAACCCGGCCTAAATCATTGCGCGCTAAATCGGTAACCATCAAGAGCTCTGCTTTTTCTTTAGGGCTCTGATTTAATTCTGTGTAATATTTTTTATCTTGAGCCTGGTTCTTTCCCCGAGGACGGGTACCCTTCATAGGAACCAAAGTCGCCTGCCTTTTATTTAATGAACAAAAACGTTCAGGCGAACTGCTTAACATAAACCCATCACCACTTTTAAGAAACGCACATAAGTGTGTCGGTGATGTTTGACGCAAATGCTGATACACATTAATCGCATGCTCCACACGCAAAGAGCTTGCAAGACTTGCTTTTAACGCATAGGTCAAATTAATTTGATAAATATCTCCGTCGTGAATAGCGCGAAGCGCGTGTTTTACCGCCCGCTCATAGTGCGCTTG
This sequence comes from uncultured Planctomycetales bacterium, assembly GCA_964480185.1. Classification (GTDB taxonomy): domain Bacteria; phylum Omnitrophota; class Gorgyraeia; order Zapsychrales; family Fredricksoniimonadaceae; genus CAYZPQ01. The sequence goes on from CAYZPQ010000107.1 coordinate 3,737, forward strand.
TGTCATCGTTGGTTTAAGCACAATTTTCTTCATGGGCTCAACAGGCTTACGAACGACAGGGCTTGCTAAATGCGCTTGCACATAATCTTTTAATTGCCGGGCTTTTGCCGTACTGCCAAAACTCACCACATTAAAACGGCCTGTATGATGATCGATGTCGATGACAGTATCGTAAACCCCGAATCGCACCTGGCCTTCATACCCAATCACCCCGACCATAGGATATTTGGCTTGGTGTTTCTTTAACACTTTAATCGACGGGCCTTCAATGATATCAATCGGAGCAAAACCAAGATAGGAATGACTATGTGTCGATGATGGATGAAGCGCGGAGTCGAGTAAAAATAAGTCCGGTTCTTGGGCGAATATAGTTAATAATTGAATCGTGTTCAAAATAACGAAGCTTGCGATGATTGGGTTAATTTAAATACAGGTTTTTCGACTGAGAATTGCGCAAAAAACTTATCAATATTTAATAAATCTTGTTCCTGAGCAATGTCTAATAAACGGCCAAACACATGCACGGTCAATTCAACGTCTGCTAAAGCACGGTGAGTTTCAGTCACACGCACCCCTAATGAACGCGCGAGATACGCTAATTTATGATTACTTAAATAAGGCACCAAATCCCGCGCCATCTTTAATGTATCAATCGCCGGTGTGGCATCAGGCAAACGACGGCTCAGTAAAGAAAGCTCATAACAAATAAATCCTAAGTCAAATCTCACATTATGCCCGGCTACGCACGCGCCGCCGATATAATCTAATAACTGCGCCAATACCACATCATTGCAAGGCGCTTGAGCGACCATCTCATTGGTAATATTATTAACGGACGTTGCTTCCGCAGGGATTAAACGCTGGGGATTTACTAATGAATGAAACTTGCTCACAATCACGCCATCCTTAATTTTCATGGCTGCTACTTCAATAATCCTATCTCCAGTAATAAAAGATAATCCTGTGGTTTCAACGTCGAGAATAACAAATTCGGTTTGTTTCGCAGTAATCATGATGTCCTTAAACGTTGGTCGGCATTGTAAACCGTCTTAATATTAATGGGATGATACAATTCTTTCGCGCGCGCTACCCCAGGTAAACCAAAATCATCCATGGCATTAACATACCTGTAGGATGCCCATGCGGGTTGGCTACACATGGCATTAAAGGTGAACGCACTTAATCCTGTAATCGTTGGAATGGCTACTTCTAATAATACGACAAAAGTGTCGTGATTCAATGGATATCCTAAAGAATATGCCGCAGGCTTTTGATCGACTTCGATGAGTATGCCATGTAACCCTAATGCTGCACGATAATCCAAGGCAATTTCATGCGCATGGCTATTGCTTTCTAACATGTCTAAGGCAATCATATCCTTGTTAAACTTTTGCTGTTTATGCAGGGCCCATTCATGAAAGATCGACAAGCACGCTGCTTTATCCTTGTCGTCGATGATCTTAATGCGAATGTCATGATGCTTTTTTAAATGATTCACATCATGGCGCTGACTCTTATAGGCATTGCCCTGATAATCGATAATATCTTGAATGCGGTAAATATACTCATTGCACTTTTTAACCAAACGTAACCCATGTTGATTAAAATATCCGGAATTGGTGTCGTCGATGTTTTCAATGCGTGCCGTCAATGAATTGATGCCATTTAAGCGTTTGAATATTTTATCAATGACACGCTCAGTGACAAGTCCCAGAGGCGCCCAATACAAGAAAGCTGCTGGTTTGCCGGGATTATCAACAGATTGAGCAATCACGCATAAACAATCATCGATTTCCTCGAGGTGAAAATCATAATAATCTTGCCACATCACGAGTGATGACAGATGGACAACGGAAACGTGCGGCGGGTAAAGCCCGACGTATTTAGCGATCAAAGGTTTATAGGATAACAGTGTGGTAATTTTATCATTCATAGGAAACAGTCAAGACATAATCAAGCTCGGCCGCGGCATGTCGATAGTCATGTAATAAACGGCGATTGTCCTCAAGCCACAGGCGCACACTTTTGGATTGAAACCAATCTTGAAGGTAGGCGACATAGTGAGTAAATTTAGGATCACGCAATGTATCAAGCACATGCGGACAGGCTAAATGCACATAGCATTTAATCACATTATCCTCGAGTGATAAAACAAATGGGTATAAGGCGCATTCAAATGGCCTTTGCTCATAGACACCACAGGTAAAATCCGTGGCATTAAAATACACACATTGATGGCGTTCGCCTAAAGGCTTGGTTGGCAAATACCCTTTTAAATCCGTCGCATCTGCCAAAGACTCTGCTTCGCCAACACGTGGACGCCACGGGCTGTCACTTAAATCAAAACGACAACATCCGTCGCATTTTAAACATACTGCTGATGGGACATATTGCTTAATGGCCATTATTTGACAAAACTTCCTAAGGCAGCATCACGATCTGGTGTTAATAAGGAAGAGCCGTGTTCATCAGAAGCGGCCAATAACATCCCATTGGATACTTCCCCACGTAATACCGCTGGTGCTAGATTAGCGACGAGAATAATACGTTTTCCGACCAATTGTTCAGGGGTATAGCTTTTGCGAATACCCGCGACAATTTGACGGATGCCACCTGGTCCTGTATCAACTTGGATCACATACAATTTATCCGCATTTGGATGCTCTTTGACTTCTTTAATTTGCGCGACCATTAATTTGACCTTCTTAAAATCATCTAAAGTAGCTGGCACTTCAACGGGTGCTGCTGGTTTTGGTGTTTCAGCTACAGGTGGGGCTACAGGTGCCACCACTGGAAGTTCGGGGGATTGATTAGGTAATTCCATCTCGACATACTCCTTCGCATTTGTTTAAATGTTCTCTTTAAGGGCATAAGTTTATCAGAAACTTAACCTTGCGCCAACATTTTAAAAAACCTAGAATAGTTCTCATGCGTGATAAACCTGTCCTCTTATCTATCGTTTTTTCCTTTCGCAATGAACAAGATACCCTGCTTGAATTAATTCGTCGCGTGCGTTTAGTGTGCTTATCTCTTAAAGAAAAACATCAATTAAGCGATTATGAATTGATTTTTGTCAATGATGCCTCAAGCGATAACTCCGCTTCATTATTGATGGGTCAAATCGTCTTGGGCGCCAAGGACATACGCTTAATTAATATGTCACGTACTTTTGGCGTGGCCCCTTGCGTTTTAGCAGGATTTAAGGAAACACGTGGGGATGTAGTTATCTACATGGATGCGGATTTGCAAGACCCACCAGAATTAATCCCGCAATTACTGGCCGCATGGAAAGAAGATCCAAGCGTGGATGTGGTGCATACACAACGCCGCAATCGGCAAGGTGAGAACTTTCTTAAATTATGGATTACTGCGATTGGCTATCGCATCTTAAATCGCTACTCAAACACATCTATCCCTATTAATGCTGGGGATTTTAAATTACTTTCTCGACGTGTGGTGGATCAATTGATTGAGTTTAAAGAATTTAATCCCTTCATCCGTGGGCTGATTAGCTGGGTTGGCTTTAAACAGATTTTTATTTCTTACGACCGTCATCCTCGTTTTGCGGGAAAAAGTAAATTCTTTGTCTTAAGTAAAAAAGTGGTGTCGAACTTCTTAACGAGTGCTTTAATCAATTTCTCCTCGGTGCCTTTGCAAATCGCCTCGTATATTGGGCTTGTGGCTTTATTAATTGATTTTGTTTTTATTGGGCATGTCATTATTCAGAAAGTTACGGGCCAAGCAATACCAGGATGGACCGCTTTGATGACGGTGATCTTATTCTTAGGTGGCGTTCAATTATTTTCAATTGGCACCATTGGCCTTTACCTTCATTCCGTGCATCAGCAAACAAAAATGCGTCCCACGTATATTATTACCTCCCGTCATGGTTTTAAGGAAAGTGCTTAAGCCACATGCGTAATCATTATTTTTTCCTGAAAGTCCGTTTATTTATCATCGCGGTTAAGTCAGGTAAAATCACTTTTCGCAAATTGTGGAAAACTTTTATGTCCTTTGTGGCCTATTGGCGGCAAAGTGCGTCCTCATCTGCGAGTCCTTTTATCCTGAGTCTTGAA
>CAYZPQ010000108.1:0-4955 GCA_964480185.1 uncultured Planctomycetales bacterium
ACTGGCAAAGGGATTCGTAATGCCGCGAATTTTCCAAGTTTATCTGCGGATGCTCATAAAGCACTTGAACCTTACATTGATTTAGCTGAAAAGATGGGGAAGTTTGCTGGTCAATTGAGTCAAGGTGCAATCAAAGCTGTGACCGTGTCTTATAGTGGTAAGCCAACCGAACATAAAGTGGCAGCAGTCACCATGGCTTTAGCCAAAGGTTTATTAACACCAAGTTTAGGTGAAACAGTGAATACCATTAATGCCGTCAATATGATGAAAGACCGCGGTATTAATTTGCAGGAAGTTATTTCCAATCAAGTCGAAGAATATGTCAATCGCATTGCCATTGATATCACAACTGACAAAGAAACATTATCCGTCTGGGGAACACTCACCAGCAATAATCAACCACGCATTGTGAAGATCAATAATATTTATGTCGAAGCCAATCCAAGCGGACATATTTTATTTATCTTAAACAATGATCAACCTGGTATTGTTGGGGCGGTCGGGACAGTATTAGGTAGTGAATCGATTAACATTGCCAGCATCACCTTTGGTCGTGAAAAACAAGGTGGTTTAGCAACATCTGTCGTCAATGTTGACAGTGAAATCTCTGATGCTACCGTTGAGAAATTGCGTAAGACGAAGAATATCTTATTTGTAAAAACGATCAAAGTCTAACGTACATCTTTTTGGTGACACATGATTGAAGGGCTTTGGTGGATTCCTTTAGCCGCAGGTTTGACCGATGCGTTTAACCCAACCGCATTTGTCATCGCTGCGGCTTTTATTTTTTTATATATTGTCCGTTCCGGTAAGGTCTTAGCCTTAGGCATTATTTTCTCATTAATTTTAATCGTAGCTTTAGTTTTATATCATACCGGGCTAGGCATGACGGCTTTAGAATCAGAAGGATTGGTCTTAGCCGTTAAAATATTCAATGCCTTAGTCGGTATCTTATGTCTGAAATTTAGCTGGAGCTTTTTTAGATGGTGGCAACGTGATAATAATGCCAATGTGCGGGTGACGCATGGCATCCCGTCGATTGTGATGAATATGTTTCGTGTCAGAGTATTAAATGTTGTATGTGTCATCATCAGCGCGATCGTATTAGCTATCATCGCCGTGCAATGGCCGATTGATTATAATCTTAGTATGTTATCAAACACCGTCATGATATCCGGCGGACTTAGCAATATGCTGATTTTAGTAGTGATTTATGCGGTCTCACTGCTATGGCCTTTATGGCTCACAATGATCGTGTTAGCAAATAAGATATCAGATCGTTTCAAAGTCATGGTCTGTAGCGGAATTTTCCTCTGTGCTTCAACCAGCCTGCTTTTGGTTTTTAAATAAACTTAAAGTTATTGAGTTTTTGAGGGTTTTACTTTATGATTGTTCGTTTTGTGCTTGCGAGATTCGAAATTCGAAATTAGAACATCAAAACATATTGATTAAGGTTAGGAAAATTTATTATGAATTCAGTTGTTGTTGGAGCACAGTGGGGAGATGAAGGTAAGGGGAAGTTAATTGATATTTTGGCCGAGAAGGTCGATATCACAGTCCGTTATCAAGGTGGGAACAATGCTGGCCATACCGTTATCGTCGGTGATAAAGAATATATTTTCCATTTAATTCCTTCGGCCATTCTTTGGTCGTCGAAGGTTTGCGTGATTGGGAATGGGGTTGTCATTGATCCTAAAGCATTACTTGGCGAAATTGATGACCTTAAAAAAAGAGGCATCGCTCTTTCACCAAAACAATTAAAGATCGCCGTCAATGCCCATTTAGTCATGCCGTATCATCGTGTCATGGACCAATTACGCGAGGCTAAAATATCGAATAAAATTGGGACAACTGGCCGTGGTATTGGCCCCTGCTATTCCGATAAAGTCGGTCGTATGGGGATTCGCATGGTCGATTTATTAAACCCCAAGATCCTTAAGCAAAAATTAGAAGATAATTTAACGGAAAAAAACGATATCTTTAGCAAAGTTTATAATGTAAAGAATTATGACTTTGGCGAAATTTATAAAGAATATTTGGCTTACGGTCGTCGATTAAAGCCTTATATTTGCGATACCGCGATTTATTTGAATGATGCGATTAAAGCTAAGAAGAAAATTTTATTTGAAGGCGCTCAAGGGACATTCTTAGATATTGATTTTGGGACATATCCTTTTGTTACCTCATCGAATGCTACCGTTGGTGGTTTATGCGCGGGTACGGGTGTAGCTCCAACAAAAGTTGATTCAATTGTCGCAGCTGTTAAAGCCTATACCACACGCGTCGGTGAAGGTCCTTTCCCAACCGAGTTTGATACCAAGATGAATGAAATTATACGCACTAAAGGCCATGAGTTTGGTGCTACCACCGGTCGTGCGCGTCGTTGCGGCTGGTTTGATGCGGTATTAGTAGGTTATGCTGTCACAATTAATGGTGCTGATCAATTAGCGATCATGAAACTCGATGTCTTGGATGGTTTAAAAGAAATTAAAATCGCCACAGCGTATCGCTATAAAGGAAAGACCTATAAGCATTTCCAACATGATGCAGAAATTTTGGCCAATGCCAAACCTGTCTATGAAACATGGCCAGGTTGGAGCGAGCCAACGACAGGTGTGCGTCAGTTTAATAAATTGCCATTAAATGCCCGACGCTACATCTTAAGGCTTGAAGAACTGTTAAAAGTAAGAGTAAAGTACATCTCAGTGGGGTCAAAGCGCGACGCAATTATTGTGCGTTGATTGCCTTGACTTTCGTAAACCCCTGTGATAATTTGAGTTTCTAAATTTGGCAGTATTGTTAACAGAGTCATAAAGGGAGGAAGCACCATGAATTTATCCAAAGTAATTTCGATCAATCTCAGCTTGATGCTGGTATTGGTTCTCGGCTTATCCGGATGTACGTTTATTTTCCAAAAAGGCCGCCGTACCGACGTCGAAAAAATCTCTAAATTAAAGAATGATTTAAGCGAATTAGAACGCGCCAAGCAAGAATTAGAACGCCGCTTGAAAGATGAAATCGGTGATAAAGAAGTAAAAGTTGAAATGTTAGAAAAGGGCTTGGTTATTACCTTCGTCGCTGAAGTTTTATTCGATTCTGGTAAAGCTCAATTACGCACTGATTCTTTACCTAAATTAGATAAAGTCACCAATGTGTTAAACACAACTGTTGCTGATTTAAACATTGGTATTGAAGGTCACACCGACAATGAACCGATTAAACGTTCTGGTTGGAAATCCAATTGGGAATTATCGACAGCGCGTGCGTTAAGTGTCTTGCATTATTTAAGCGAAACCGGTGTTGAAGAGCCACGTATGGCTGCTACAGGTTATGGTGAATACCGTCCTGTGGAATCAAATGACAGCAAGGCTGGCCGTCAAAAGAATCGCCGTGTTGAAATTGTCATTTTACCAAAGACCGAGAAGACTAAAGCTGAAGTGCTTGATCAGTAATTTGATTGTTTAAACAAACCATCGAGGTTATTGATGAAAGATATTATACTGGTTGTAATGATTCTTTTATCCATCTTCTTATCTGTTATGGTGATGCGTTTTAATGATAAGGCCACCAAGGTAGGAAAGAATCTTGATGAAGAACGTTATAGCCGTATGGTCGCTGAACAAAGTTTGCTGAAGAATACGGAGAAGTTAGCGTCAATTGAACGGCAACTGAAAACAGCGACTGATAAAATGTCCAAGGTCCAAGATATTCTTGATCAAGAAAAGAATGTGAATCAAGAATTAAAAGATCAGTACGAGAAGTTAAGCAAGACCAAGGCTGAATTAGAAGATAAATTACAGGAAACAATCAGGCAACAAGCAGCAATTGAACAAGCTGTTGAAAGTACTGCCGTCACACCAGACCCGAATGCAGCAAATACCGAGGCCGTCAACGCCGAAGTACCTGCAACACCTTAATATGAACATCGTTTAATTTATTTTGCTGATTTAGGTTGTAAGCGTTTGACGGGGGATTAATCATCCCCCTTTTTATTTCAAAAAATATGCAAAACAGTCAATTACCACAGCATGTTGCAATTATCATGGACGGCAATGGCCGCTGGGCCAAAGCGCGAGGGTTATTACGCACTCAAGGCCATGTGCAAGGTGTGACGCGTCTTGAAGATGTTGTTACGGCCTCGCGCAAAAAAGGGATTAAATATTTAACGGTTTTCGCATTTTCAACCGAAAACTGGAGCAGGCCGAAGCAAGAAGTTGACATGTTGATTTCAACGCTTTTGGCTGTGTTAAATCAAAAGGTCAAAGAACTTCATCAAGCCGGTGTCCGCATTCGTTTTATTGGTAGTCCTAAAGGTGTGCCGCAACAATTAGCTGATTCGTTTCAAGCGACCATGAATTTGACAAAAAATAATACAGGCATGACGTTTAATATTGCATTTAATTACGGATCTCGTCTAGAAATCATCGATGCGGTCAAATCCATTGGGCAGCGCATCAAGCAAGGTGAACTTGATCCTGAGCAAATTGATGAGCAAACCATCAATCAATCTTTATACACCGCAGGACAGCCTGACCCCGATTTATTAATACGCACCTCGGGTGAAGAGAGAATTAGTAATTTTCTGTTATGGCAATTATCCTACGCCGAATTATATTTTACCGAAACATGTTGGCCTGATTTTACTGAACAAGAATATGATAAAGCATTGATGGCGTATGCCGCACGGGAACGTCGATGGGGGAGTGTCACTTCCTAAATAATTTATGAATAAAGAACGTCTTGTCTCATCACTGATTTTAATTACCTTAACAATACTTGCCATCTTGTTTCAATGGATGTTTATTGTGGTGATTTGTTTGCTCACCGCAGGTGGTTTGTACGAGTTCTTTTACATGGTGAAGAAAAAAGATGTACCGATTTATAGTTATACAGGGTTGTTTATCGGGGTCTTAATCCCATTATCCATCTTCACACGTTTTGAGTTAACCCGTAAC
>CAYZPQ010000108.1:4965-7537 GCA_964480185.1 uncultured Planctomycetales bacterium
TTATTGCAGTTTGCGCGTCAAGATAATCGCAATGCCATTTTAGGTTTGTCGACGACATTGTTTGGTGTCTTGTATGTGTCTTGGTTTTTTAGTTTTTTAGTGAAGATTAGATTTTTATTGCCAGGTGCGGACGGGATGAAACTCGTCGCTTTTATTGTCGTTGTGACGAAAAGCAGTGATATTGGCGCTTTATTAATTGGAAGTAAGTTAGGGCGTCATGCCTTATTGCCTAAAGTCAGTCCAAATAAATCGGTCGAAGGGACATTAGGGGGCGTACTTGTTAGTGCGCTCATGGCCTTGGTTTGTCAAAGTCTATTGCCCGCACAAATTAATTTTCCACAATGGCAAGTGTTTGTCATGGGGGCTTTCTTTGGTGGCTTAGGCCAATTGGGTGATTTATCCGAATCATTGATTAAACGTGATTGTGGCGTTAAAGATTCCGGCAATTGTTTGCCGGGCATGGGTGGGGTCTTAGATATTATTGATAGTTTATTATTCGCGGCCCCTGCATTTTATTTATACATGAGTTCAACATTAAAGACATTGCAATAGGATAAATGGCTGTTCAACGCATCGCAATTTTAGGGTCAACTGGATCAATTGGGGAGAGCACATTAAAAGTCATTGCTCAATACCCTAAACAATTTAAAGTCATTGCTTTAACCGCACATGGGAATTACAAGCGTTTAGCCGAACAAGCATTACAATTTAAGCCTAAATTTGTTGCCTTAAGCGAAGAACATATTGGGGATTTTAAGAAATTAGGTATTAAAGGCTGTCAGGTTTTATCGACGAATTCTTACGAAGATTTAGCCAGTCATCCTGAGGTTGATACAGTTGTTTTAGCGATACGTGGTGCCGCAGCCTTAGCGCCTTTTTTAGCCGCCGTGCGTGCCGGTAAACGTGTAGCACCTGCAAATAAAGAAGCGCTTGTGATTGCAGGTCAATTGATCATGCGCGAAGCGCGTAAACATCACGCGACGATTATTCCCGTTGATAGCGAACAAAGTGCTATTTTTCAATGCATTGATGGCCAGCAAAGCCCTATTGCCCGTGTGCACTTAACCGCATCAGGTGGGGCTTTAAGAAATGTGCCAGCAAAGAATTTTGATCAAATGACGGTAAAAGATATTTTGCGTCATCCTCGCTGGAAAATGGGGCCAAAGATCACGGTTGATTCAGCAACACTCATGAATAAAGGGTTTGAAGTCATTGAAGCCCAGCATTTATTTAATTTAAGCCATGATCAAATTAAAGTGATCATTCACCCGGAAGCCATTATTCATTCCATGGTGGAATTTATCGACGGGTCATGGCTTGGGCAATTGGCGGTTACGGATATGCAATTGCCAATACAATATGCCTTAACATATCCACAGCGTTGGCCATGTAATTTGCCGGCATTAAATTTAGCGCAACTCGGACAGCTGACATTTGCCGAGCCTGATGTGAAAAAGTTTCCGTCATTAGGATTAGCGTATGAAGCAGCAAAGCAGCAAGGCACATTGCCTGCTGTCTTAAATGCCGCTAATGAAGAAGCGGTTGATGCATTCTTAGTCGGACAAGTGTCATTTACACATATTTATAAAGTGGTTGAAAAAATCACTCGTAAGCATAAAATAATTAAAAACCCGTCGTTAAAAGAGGTTTTAGAAGCAGATAAAGCGGCCCGTATTTACGCGAAAGAGGCATTATGATAGATTTTTTAATTTTCATGTTTATTTTAAGTATTCTCATTCTCGTCCACGAATGGGGTCATTATATTACCGCGATCAAATGCGGTGTGAAAGTTGAGCAATTTGCGTTAGGCTTTGGTCCGAAATTATTTGGCTGGAAAAAAGGCGATACTGAATTTACCTTGTGTGCTATTCCTCTCGGTGGTTTTGTCAAAATGGCAGGGGATGAACGCGCTACCATTACAGGTCAGCGTCATGAATATTTTAGCCAGCCCATTGGTCATCGTGCCCTCATTGTGGTGATGGGTCCTGTGGTTAATCTTATTTTAGCGTTTGCGTGTTTTTATGTGGTATTCCTCGTCGGATTTGTCGACATGGAAGCAACGGCCAAGAAAGTGCCGGCTGTCATTGGTCAAGTGATTGCTAATTCACCTGCCGAAAAAGCAGGCTTAGCGGTTGCCGATGAAATTGTAACAATCGACGGGCAACCTGTCGCGCATTGGCCTCAAGTGCAAGAACGTATTTTGGCGTCACCCAATAATCCTATTGTCGTCGTTGTCAAACGGGCTGGTCAAGTTCAAGCAATTTATGTGGACTCCACCAAGCAACTTCAAAAAGATATATTTGGACGCACACATTCCGTGCGCCGTATTGGGGTTGGGCCTAATCAGGTGAATCAAGCTGATCAATTGGTTATTCGTCGTTATGGACCGATCGAGGCTATTGGACGTTCTGCGAAAGAATTGTACGACATTACAGTGAAAACATATGGGGCCTTATTTGAAATGGCTACCGGAGCCAGATCACCCAAAGAAGCCATGGGTGTGGTGGGCATGTTTTTTGTGATTAAATTTGCGATCGCGGCTGGGTTCTCGGTAGTGTTACATATCGTCGGT
>CAYZPQ010000109.1:0-7361 GCA_964480185.1 uncultured Planctomycetales bacterium
CAAGCAATTTGTGATCAAGGTTTATTAGGCAAAGAAATCGACGTGGTGGCTGTTGTTGACGTCTCCACCGACGCTGATTATTTTGCATACCAAATAAGATATGATTCCATTCATGGGCATTTTAAACACAACGTGACAACAGCCAAGAGCGATGCCGCCAAAGAAGAAGCCGACATCATCGTGGTCAATGGTCATCAAATCAAATGCGTTGCTGCGACACGCAATCCATCTGAACTTCCTTGGAAAGCCTTAGGCGTTGATATCGTCATCGAATCAACCGGTTTATTTACCGAAAGCGAAAAAGCTCAAGGTCATATTCAAGCAGGTGCGAAGCGCGTTATCATTTCCGCTCCGGCAAAGGGTGATGTGAAAACCATTGTCATGGGTGTTAATGAAAATGAATATGATGCTGCAAAGCATACCATCATTTCCAATGCCTCATGTACCACCAACTGTTTAGCCCCATTAGTCCATGTCTTATTAAAAGAAGGCATCGGGATTGAAACAGGGTTAATGACAACCATTCACGCTTACACAGCGACACAAAAAACCGTCGACGGCCCATCTAAAAAAGATTGGCGCGGTGGACGTGCTGCAGCGATCAACACCATTCCTTCAACAACGGGTGCCGCTAAAGCTGTCGGTGAAGTATTACCTGCCACCAAGGGCAAATTAACAGGGATGTCTTTCCGTATTCCTGTCGCTGATGTGTCAGTTGTCGACTTAACTTTCCGTTCAGTGAAAGATACATCCATCGAAGAAATCGATGCTTTATTAAAGAAAGCATCTGAAACATATTTAAAGAACATTTTAGGTTATACGAATGAAGAATTAGTCTCAAGCGACTTCATTCACGATAGCCGTTCTTCCATCTACGATTCTTTAGCCACCACCCAAAACAACTTAAAAGGCGAAAAACGCTTCTTTAAGATTGTGTCTTGGTATGACAATGAGTGGGGTTATTCCAATCGTGTTGTTGATTTGGTGAGATATATTTCTAAGAAATAAAGTGCTATGCCGTTAAAAAAGTCACATACGAAGGGCGTCCGACATCAAGGGCGCCCTTCGTATGTATGGGCCAAGCAAGTTGTATCTCCTCAGATGAAGGTTATTGCGTGCAAAGAATATGATGCGTATAAAGATTTCCGCCGTGACCCGTCGGGATATTATCTGTTAATCCGTCCTAATTTTGAAACATCATCTATTGAAGTCGCCATTTGTGATAAAGACCATGTGATTGAAATGGTGTTCACTGGCAAAGCTTGCCAGGATATTTATGAAGGTATTTTTCAGTATGAAAAGAAGCATAGTAAAACATGGTTTAAGGACAAGGGCCATGCTGCTTACTTAGGAAAAGAATTAAAGAAGGCAGAGCTTGCGTTGGCCTTAGGTCAAAATAATTATTTCCAAGAATAAAATCTGATGTACAATGCCTAACATGTTCGCCACACTTTTAGTCATTATTGCAATTGCCTCACGTTTATTGCCACACACTTCTCAATTTACAGCACTTTTAGCGGTGTCATTGTTTGCTGGTATTTATTTATCCCGTCGTCAGGCTTTATTCGTTCCGCTTATTGTGATGATTGTGACCGATATCATTCTAGGATTTCATGACACCATGTTATTCACCTGGGGCAGTATTTTATTGATTTCATGGTTGGGCACATGGGTTAAGGCGCGTAAAAGTTTGCCCATGGTATTTAGCGGTTCAGTATTGTCCGCAGTGATTTTCTTTATCATCACTAATTTTGGGGCATGGCTCATGATGTACCCACATACATGGGCGGGAATCAGTGAATGTTATACGTTGGCAATTCCATTTTTTAGATCAACATTAGTATCTACCATCGCCTATAGTTTAGTGCTTTATGCGGGGTATGAATGGTTGTTACAACGCGCTCAAGGGACATCCTTGGCGCGATTATTTTAGAATAACATATTGGTCAGGGAAAGTGCGGTGCGATTCCGCCACAGTCCCGCTACGGTGTAAAGTCCGAATGCCTGCCAGTATATAAAAGCAAAACCTGCGAGAGACAAGGTTAATGCACCATAGATTGAGAAGTCTGACGGGAGACCCTCATTTACCTTTGTTAAAAATCAACAAAGGCGAGTGAGGGTTTAATTATTTTAAGGAGAATGGAATGAAAAAAGTATTAGTACTGGTAGGTTTATTGTTAGCATCACAGGCGCATGCAGAAACCATTGATTTAGACGCGATTATTATTAAAGCGTCGCGTACCGAGGACGCCATTGGTGGTATGACGAAATCAGTGGATGTGATTACCGATGAAGATATTGCTTTATCTCCAGCCAAGTCATTGCCTGAATTATTAGGCACAAAGGCAGGTGTTTATGGGATTCAATATGGCAATATCAAGAATTCTCAAGTCGATATGCGAGGGTTTGGTGAAACAAGCATGTCCAATGTCTTGGTATTAGTGGATGGCCGTCGAACAAATCAAATTGATCTCTCTGGCCAAGATTGGGCCCAGATTAATTTAGATGCGATTGATCGTATTGAAGTGATCAAAGGGGCGGGCACTGTCCTCTATGGGGATAATGCGACGGGAGGAGTTATTAATATCATTACCAAAAAGGGTAAAGTGAATACAAAGCCTTCGGTCACTTTAGCCAGTGAATATGGAAGCTATCAAACATCAAAAAATAGCGTATTCATTAATGGAGGATTATCAAAAGTTAATTATGCTTTCAATTATAGCCATGACCAATCATCAGGTTATCGTGCTAACAGTGATTATTGGGCTAATGATTTTAATTCCAGTGTTGGTTTTAATCCGAACGATACATTTGGCATTGATTTTGCCCAAGGGTATCATCGTGATAAATATCAAATGCCAGGGGCATTGTTTGCCACTAATATTGCCAGTTTTGGTCGACGAGGCGTAAGGGATGCCCGTAACAATGACCGTGGTTGGACATCCGATCAACACTATGATGTAACCCCCCATGTTAAATTTGATGTAGGGGCAAGCGAAGGCGAAGTGTCCATGTTTTCTTCAACCCGTAAGCGTTACAACAAAGGATATTCAGGGCTTACGCCGTATGAAACCATGGCTGTGATTGAATCCTATGAAACACAACCAAAAGTAATGCTGACAACACCGTTTGGTAATTCTGACAATAAGGCCATTGTTGGTTACGATTTATTTTATGCCGCCAATAAACGCCGTAGTGGGACTTTGGGCGCTTCTCAAGATTTAGTGAACGTGAAGAAGGTAACGCATGGTCTTTATGTGGTCGATGAATTGACCCTTGATGAGAAATGGTTATTCAATGCGGGTCATCGTTACAATTGGTCTGAATATATTTTTGATCAACAGCAACAAGTCAAGGGTAAGTCAGGTGCTAAAGGAACGAATTATGGATTGGATGGGGGTATAGGGTATAAATATAATCCTCGGTCAAAAGTATACGCGAATGCTGAAAAGTCGTATCGTCTTCCTGCTGTCGACGAGTTTTATCAAAACTTATATGATTTCGGCCCAGGGTCTTCAGGGGGTGGGTTGAATACTAATTTAACCTATCAAAAAGGAAATCATTATGAAGTCGGTATTAAAGACAATACCATTGAGGATTTAAATATGGGTCTTAATCTTTTCTTTATCCATATGAAAAATGAGATTTATTTAGATCCAACCACCTTCAATAATACGAATTACGACGGCAAAAGTGAGCATTATGGATTAGAAATGCAAGCCAGTTATGAATTAATCGACGGCATGATTGAGCCTTTTGCCAACTGGACAAAACAAGAAGCCCGTTTTAAGAAGGGAAGTTATAGTAAGCGTGATATTCCATCAGTTCCGGACAATTTATTTAATTACGGTTTAATTGTTAGACCTGTTAAGGGTTTAACAACGTCGGTAATGGGAACAACCGTGGGTGAGCGTTTTGCAATCAGTGATCAAGCCAATACCCAACCTAAAATGAAGCGCTACACGACGGTAGATTGGAATACAAGTTATACGTACAAAGACATTGAAGTGTGGTTTAGTTTACGTAATATTTTTAAAGAAAAGTATAATGCGTATGGTGTTTATTCCAGTTCATCGAGTGACACCGGAGTTTACCCATCACCAACCCGCAATGCGTCTGCGGGGGTGAAGGTAAAGTTCTAAAATAAAGAAGAGGGAGAAAAAACTAGGGACAGAGCCCGGTTTTCTTGAGAATTCCAAGAAAACCAGGCTCTGTCCCTAGTTTTTTATTTACCCAAACGTTTTAAGATTTCGTCGGTTGGAGAAGGTTTGTTTAAGGTGTAGAAGTGTAAGCCAGGGGCGCCTTTGTCGAGGAGGTCTTGGCATTGCTTCACAGCAAAGTTGATACCTGCTTCTAAAGTAGCTTGAGGATTATCGCTTAAAGGTTTGAAAATATCATGCACTTCTTGCGAAATGGTGGCGCCACAGGTAGCGCAAAAACGTTATCAATACCGCGTTGATGCAAACGGGCCACATAATCCACATAATCATTGTTGTTAAAAAATAATTGCGTGATGATAAAATCTGCACCTGCTTCAACTTTCGTTCGCATAATGTCAGCATCCGCCTCACGATTCGCCGCTAACACGTGACCTTCTGGAAATCCTGCGACACCAATTGCAAAATGATGGCCAAACTCTTCACGGATAAAGAGCGCTAATTCACTGGCATATTTAAAATTATCTGGGCCTGGCTGCCAATTGGGATTATCTTTCGGGGCATCACCTCGCAAGGCTAAGACTTGATGGATGCCGCGGTCTTTCATCGCTTGCAAGATATTCTTAATTTCATCTTTGGTGTGAAGAACACAGGTTAAATGGGCTACGGCAGGGATTTTATGTTTATCTTGAATATGGGCGACAATGTCTAATGTTTTATCACGACTACCACCGCCAGCACCATAAGTCACTGAAAAAAAGTTAGGATTAAGACCAACTAATTGTTCAATGGTGCCTAATAGTTTAGTTGAGCCTTCCGGTGTTTTGGGTGGAAAAAGTTCAAAAGAAATTGTATGCATGGGTTGTTATCCTAAATAAATAGTCGAAGGCAATTTAAGGTAATCGTAGAGCCAAAAGTAATTGCTAGATAATAACATAAGCTACCGTTTATTACATCTCAAATTCGAAAATCCTATTCATCAAGAATCTTCGTAAACCATGTTGACAGGGGGGTGTTAATTGTTATAATTGTTTTGTTCAAAAAATGAACATACTGCTATGGCCACTCACCAAATCAATGAACGTGAATTTGAATTAATCAACATCATTGGCGCCAATTTGGCGCTCAGCCAGCGTGATTTATCCCAACGCTTAAGCCTCTCTCTTGGTATGACAAATATTCTTCTAAAGCGTTTGATATCTAAGGGATATATTCGAATTACACAATTAAACAAACGAAAAGTTCACTATTTATTGACCTCCAAAGGCCTGTCGGAGAAATTACGTAAATCCCTTAAATATACCCTTAAAACCATTCATTCAATGGAACTGATTAAAGAGTCATTGAAAGTGTTATTGCGTAATTTGCATCACGACGGGGTTCGAGAATATTGGTTGATGGGCCAAACAGATTTAATCACATTGATTCATATGGTGGCCAAAGAAATAAATTTATCTGATTGCCATTTTCATGTTAATTCAACGGTGCCTAACGATGCTCAAGGCATGGTATTGATATGCTCCGAAGATACATCCAAAGCAATATACCCTATTAAACATATTAATGTGGTTTATGAAATATCGAAGATTCAAGACTTAAGTACGACCAGTTCTCACTCACAGGAAGGATGACAATGAATTTTCAATCACTCAATGGAAAAACAATTTTAATCACTGGCGCAACAGGCTCTTTTGGAAAGAAGTTTATCCAGATTGTCTTAGAGCATGCAAAACCAGCGCGGTTAATTATTTTTAGTCGAGATGAGCTAAAACAATTTGAAATGTCCCAGCGCTTTAGTACGAAGAAATACCCTTGTTTGGATTATGTGTTGGGAGATGTGAGAGATTTAGCGAGATTATCACGTGTGCTTAAAGGGGTCGATTATGTCATTCATGCGGCAGCGCTCAAACAAGTTCCAGCAGCGGAAAAGAATCCTGAAGAATACATTAAAACCAATGTCAACGGAGCCATGAACCTTATTCAAGCCTGTATCGATAATGGGGTCAAAAAAGTGGTGGCATTATCGACGGACAAAGCCTGTAATCCCATTAATTTATATGGGGCGACAAAATTATGTTCAGATAAGTTGTTTACGGCAACAGGAGAATCGGCAACTCACGGCAAGACGATTTTTAGCGTGGTGCGTTATGGGAATGTATTAGGGAGTAGAGGTTCTGTTGTTCCGTTTTTTAAAGAACGTATTGCAACGGGTGTATTACCGATCACTGATAAACGCATGACCCGTTTTTGGATTACATTAGATCAAGCGGTGTACTTTGTATTGGAGTGTTTGCATCGGATGAAGGGTGGGGAAATTTTTATCCCACTTATCCCATCCATGAAGATTACAGATTTGGCATCTGCGATTGGCCCAAAATGCAAACAGGAAGAAGTGGGGGTTCGGCCTGGAGAAAAAATTCACGAGCTCTTGATTAGTGAAGATGAAGCTAGAAACACTGTTAGGTTTAAGGATTGTTTTGTCGTCCAAGCAGATGAGAAAAAGCAAGCCGCCTTATTGACAGGGGTGGGGAAATTATGCCCTGAAGGGTTTAGTTATGATTCTGGGAGTAATGATGAATGGTTGACTGTGGCTCAATTACGTAAACTCGTCGATCAAATCGTCGATGACTATACGATTGAACAATCCCGTTGGTCTATGAAGGATATACCTGCTTAAAAGAGATACTATGCTTGAATTGATAAAAGTGATGTCAAGGCATTGGGTTTTATTGCTGCTTGTTTTTATACTAAGTAGCATCATTGCTATTTTTGAAACAGTTAGTTTAACAGCTGTTGCCTCATTGTTGACTTTCAACGGGGATGGTTTAATAAACCGTTTGCCTGAATTTTTATCAAAGATTGTTGTTAAACTGAACGCTTTAACTTGGGCGGATAAATTAGTGTGGATCGCAGGTATATTATTGGCGAGCACGATCATGAAGACGATATTTGTCTGGGGAAATATCGTTTGTTCAGCCATCTTGCGTAAGAAGGTGGTTAAGGTTTATCGCATGCAGGTGATGAAACGGTTAATGAATGTCAGTATTGGATATATGAATCGTCGTCGAGTTAGTGATATGCAGCAAGTGATTGAGGTTCATAGTGATAATTCGGTAGGAATGATTATTGATTCATTTGTCACCGTGATGCCGCAATTAACCACATTGATTAATCCTTTACCGCATTTGTTGGTGTTGGGTAATG
>CAYZPQ010000110.1:0-604 GCA_964480185.1 uncultured Planctomycetales bacterium
CGCGGTTAGCCTTATAATTGAGATGCCGGGGGTCTATGGGTGATTTTTGACTATTGTCGTCGATAAACAGCTATTTTAGTCTAAAATTCACACGGCAAAAACTTTCCACCGGCTTTACAACTTTATACAAGATTTTACAACTTATTCACCTTCGATGGGCACCGTTTGGGCACTATTTATGCATCCGTGACTGGAATTACTTGAGCAAGATGAAGGCCTCCTATTCTACTTGCACTATATCCAGCACGTAAATGCTTGTTTCGTGCAATTAAATCCACTAAGGCTTGGTCAGAACGAGAAGAATAAATGTAATTTTGAGCTGAAATAATTTGTCTCCGATTAAACTCTCGCACTTCTTCTATTTTTGCTTGTCTATATACGGGTCTTTTCTCCCATGAAGCCAATAGCATATATTCTGTGTTAAAAGGCAATGTAACTTGAACTTCTTTATGCCCGAACCCAACCGCACTAGGAAAGAGCCCACTCTTTTTAGGAAGATAAAGGACTACAGGCGAATCTGAAGCTATAAACTCTCCCTCCTCAGCACGAATTAAACTAAAATTCATATTAGAAACGAGGTTCAGCATCTTCTCACTCATAGCAC
>CAYZPQ010000110.1:614-1829 GCA_964480185.1 uncultured Planctomycetales bacterium
ATCTAAAATCATATGATTGCGAATTGTTATACCTTCGAATATATCTCCACCCTGAGCTATAAACGCTTTGATTTCTTCCGGAGGTTCTGGCAATTTGCCTCTTTCGAACATCAATTGACCCGTATGCCTAACGATACCGTTTAATTGTTTTTCTATAAGCTCTTTAACGTTAGGCACTCTTTGACGCATTAATAAGATTAAAAAAGCCAAATCGTTAATATCTAACTGATCGATCTTTTTCTCCTTAATTATTTTTTTTATCAATTCTGCATGTAAGGTCTCAATATCAGAAAGCTTCCCTTCAAAAAATTTGCGGTCTTTCTTTCCGCTCTCATCTTCAATAGTATGATAATCCCTTATACAGCCAGTATCTTCCACTGAGGCAACAAAACTCCCCCCATCCTGAGATTTGATAAAAACATTGATCTTTGGTACTCTCTTGGGAATTAAAGGATCTATCTGAAAACCCCTCAGATAGAATTGTGGTAAAAAATGGTGTTTTAAAGGCTCACTCATTTAAATTTTACTCATCAATTCTTCAATTACATGACCAGCAGTAGCGACTAACACATCTCTCTTGAGAAGCACAGATTTCTGAACCCCCGTCAAATATACATCGGATGTCCAGATGCCTTCCCCAGCAGGTATTCTTTTCCACACCCCACAGCCACTCAAGCCATATGGCTTTACGGAATCCGCATCATTTAACACATACTCAATAAGAAATTCTCTTTCAGGCGCAAATAAGTCTAGATCTAATTCTTTATGGGTTAACACTGAACTCAGAGAATACGGCAACGTGCCATAACGATTAAAGCCAACATCCCGAGTTAGTTCTGCCGGAAAACCATAAAGATATAACAATTCAGTTTCGGTTGGTTTCTTAATTCCTAGTTTAGAGAAGTCATAAAATTCATTATTCTTGACTTCTGACGAAGATGGATCTAGCTCAAGTAAAACTAAATCATCTCTGTGCTCGGAATATATTCTTTTTATGATCTCAACTTTTTTGGGATACGATTTGGCAGGAATCATCCTCTCAAGTTCATGTAGCGGAGTGTTTTTGATTTGATCTTTTGTGCTGCTTACTGAGGATCCACTAGGGCGAAATAAGAACCGTAATTCTTCATTGGAATATTTTGGAGGCACTACGTGCTTACAAGTTAAAACAAAATATCTATTACTAAAAGTTATTAACGTTCCCGCTCCTAGCTC
>CAYZPQ010000110.1:1839-7334 GCA_964480185.1 uncultured Planctomycetales bacterium
CAACAATTCCTTCAGAAACGTCAATAACTACAGCGTACCGAGAAATCCTCTCAAATACTGCATACTGTGCCTGCTCTTCTAAAGCTCGATTAAACATAGGTTATTATAGCATACTATCTAATTCTAGCTTAATGCATGACCTACCTCTCTTTTCTTTCTTTTTTACCCATTGAATTATAGTTGATTCCTTAAAACGAACAAGCGTACCCATTTTAACGTGAGGAATAAAATCATAGTGAATCCATTTATAAGCCAAAGCTTGACTAATTTGGAGTAATTGACAAACATCTTTTATTGTTAATAAACGTTCCATTTTGTCCAGTGGAGAATAAATGAATCCTACCTATATATAACTATTCAACTTATTATTGATACAGTACAAAGAATAAATACATCCAGTGAACTAAGGCTTTACTCTTTAACAAATGGAACGAATTAACGCATACATTCCACCACCAACAGCAAGGCAATGCCTAATTTCGTTTCTTTAAAAAGCAATTGGATACAACGCTGGGCTAATTGCAGTCCCCACGCATTTAATGCCGTATCTTGGGGCATCAAACCAAAAACATCCATGTGACCTTGATTCTTGTTCGGGGAATTGCGGTGCGTCTAGGTAATGACTACGTCAATCTCATGGGGAATGAAATTGATTTGTTTTAATATTAACAATATTTTGATTATTTGTCAATATATTTTTTAATTCGTGGTTTGTCCGGGAACAGCGACAGTTTCTGTCACAATAACTTCGGGATTTAATGTTGCAGTACCAATACCTAAATTCCCTCTATTTTGAACAGTCACAGAAAAAAGATTTGTCCCTGCAACATAATTCACTACAGGAAATCTACTTACGGTTCCAATAAATTGATTCGTCGCCGCACATGCCGCCGTAACACCTCGATTTGCCGCAGCCGCATTATAGCCCCGCGTACAACTATAAATATTTGGCGCAATATAGGTATAACATGCCCACTGATCTGCAACCGTAAGATCCCCACTCCCATTCATATCTTGCGCAAAACAAAATGTATTCATCCCCGCAGGACTAATAAAGCCTGTCTCAGCACCTGCCCCACCCACGGCTGCGCTTGCACTGCGCAGAATTTCATTCACTATAGCTCTTAATGAACCTTCAACATAAGCATTTTTACCGGTGTCAGAACTTAATTTTTGAGTGGAGAATAATACAGAGAATAAACCACCGATAATGATGGTGGATATTAAACCGGCGAGAATAAGCTCAACTAAGGATAGCCCTTTATTAGACATTAATTGTAACTCGTATTAAAAATAAGTTTGCGTGGTGATGTGGTCAAACACGGAGTGTCTTCACATTCTACTGTGTAAGTTACATTGTACGTGGCATATGTTTCAGTATCGGAATAAGTGCCCCCTTGATGCGTTACACCCATCGCAAAATTAGCACCATCCCAAGTATCTGAGGCAATTCCACTTTTAATCGTTTCAGAAGCCAGTTGCGCATAGCGCGCCGCTGCCACTGCTTTTTTATTTGCCAATTGCATGGATTGAGAATATTGCAAGGCCGTGTAAAACCCCGCCACTGAAAAAGAAAACAACACCGCGGCAAGAACGATTTCGATTAAACTCAAACCACTTTTATTAAGTTGTTTTAATTTCATATTAACTCGTTGGACATGTCCCAGCAGTACATCTAGGATTTCTAGCTGCTGCATTATAGGGCATAACAAGATTTACCTGAGCATTGGTTAATGTTAATGTGAAAGTTCCACCATTGACAACAGCTGTACATGTAAAACCACCCACATTAGTACACGCATAGACAGTATTGTTAGAAATAATATTTAAACCGAGACATGTATTCGTTAACGCTGTCGTTGTAGTGCCAGTGCAATATGAAGGAGGATTTGTTGTGGCAAACCGATTTTTTTGTGCCGCATAAATCGCGAGTAAATTATTCTGCGCATCATTAGCTCTTCCACTATTCACCATCCCTTGAAGATTTGGAATCGCAAATGTCGCCATAATCCCAACAATGATTGCCACTACAACAATTTCTAATAAAGTAACACCATTCTTACTGTGTATATGCATAGCAGCCTCCTATTTCTAAGTATAGCATTTATATAGCCATTTTGTAGAAATATTATTAGATAAAATTACCTAACCCATTCCAGTCGTTGAAGATCCGTAAACATTCTTAATAAAATACAATGGCCTTTGTTTTACTTCCTCATAAATACGCGCCAAGTAGCTCCCTATAATACCTATGCACAAAAGCTGAATTCCCCCAATAAATAGTACAGAGATTAATGTCGATGTCCAGCCTGGAAGAACCTCGGTTGTAAACAGACGCACCCAAAGGGCATAAAAACCATAGATAAAACCAAGACAAGCCGTAAGCATCCCCATCCATGTTGAAAAAGTTAAAGGAATAGACGAAAAAGAAAGTGTGCTATCAAAGGCTAAATTAAAAAGCCTCATAAAACTATACTTAGACTCACCGGCAAATCTTTTATCAGGATAATAGTCAATCGCGGCTTGTTCATACCCAATCCAGGCAATTAATCCTCTTAAAAATCGTGTCCTCTCCTGACAACTACGCAAAGAGCTTAAACCTTTTGATCCAAGCAATCTAAAATCCGCTGTCCCAAAGGGCAAATTAAGACCTGATAATTTTCTAAAGATAAAATAAAAAAGCTTAGATGTCTTACGCTTAAAAAACGATTGATTCTTACTATCCTTACGCACGGAATAAACAATTTCATAACCAGATTTCCATTTATCGATAAACTGTGGGATTAATTCTGGCGGATGTTGCAAATCCCCATCCATCATAATCACGGCCTGACCACGGGCTATATCCAAGCCTGCACATAGCGCCACCTGATGACCGAAATTCCTGGATAAAATTAAACCCACCACATGAGAATCCTCTGCGGCTAAACCTTTAATCACTTCGACAGATTTATCAGTACTCCCACTTTCAACAAGAATAATTTCATAGGCATAAGATTGAAGACCATCAAAGACATTCTTAAGACGTCGGGTTAGTTCGCGTAAATTTCCCTCTTCATTAAGGATAGGGATAACAACGGATATCATTTCCATTTAAGAACACTCACTTTCTGGCAATGACTTGCATAATATCATAAAGGTTAGAATAAATCCCCTTACCTGGCATTATATTTCTTAATACGGATTTATGTCGACCTGTAAGAGAGAAAAATATTTGATCCCAACTGCGCCAAAATCCAGGGTATGATACTTTCTCAATCTTAAAACCTTGCTGCACCAATAATCGACATAAATTCTGCTTAGAAAAATAATGCAAATGTGTCGGAGGATGAATCAATCTCCACTTTTCTTTTTGTAAACGCGCCACAGGACTATCAATATCTCCCGTAGACATGGCCAAAACGCCACCCTTCTTTAATAAATGATACGCTTTCTCCGTAAAACGCTCTGGGTTAGGTAAATGTTCAATCACATCCCACATGACAATACTATCAAATGAATTTGCTTTTAATGTAATGTCGCTTAAAAAATCTTCATTTCTAATATCGAGACTAAATTCTTGCTTGGCATACTCAGCTGCTTCTGTACATAATTCATATCCAATACCATTAAATTTATCTTTCGCTAGATTCAGAAAGAAGCCATAGGCTGAACCAATCTCAAGTAATTCGCCACCCTGAACATAGGTCGATATATCGTTGAGTCTTTTCTTAAAGTTTAAATCGAAACATTCTTTATCTTCGACATAATTAAAATATTCACCATTCACAAAATAATCTTCGGCATACAAATTATCCAATTGGGACTGAAAAAGATCCATATCAGCCACAACGTGGCCACAGGAATTACATTTCAATAGTCCTTTAAAATGATTCTTAAAATTATTGCCATGACAAACAATGCAATTCATTTTATTTTTTCTCTGTACGGTATTGCTTTAACGACTCTTCTTCCATCAAAAGCGCTTGTTTTAAACGCATTTTACTTTCAATAAAGTCCTGCTTAATTTCTTTATTACCTGGGTATAATTGAACTCCATAATCCAAGTAATTAACCGCATCAACTAGATTCTCTCCATCATTTGATTCATATAAAGCACGAAGATGACTTAAACGATATGTATAAATTGTTGTTGGATTAATGATAAACATAAAGAATAACCCGTAAACTAAATAAGACAGGATACCGTAGCGTAATATATAGTCCTTAAACCGATTCACGCGCATTCACCTTGATGTTTAATAGTAAGAATAATAGACAAATTAAAGATGCCGTAAAAGGAATCACATAGATGTAGATGGAACCAATAGGTTTATATATTAAAGAAAAATGCTGCTCCCCTTTAGGCACATAAAAGCCCTTAAATGCATAATTAGCCCTATACAACGTTTCTTGTATATTATTTCGATACACTGTCCAGAACTTTGAATATGCATCGTTATAAACTAAAAATGTATTGGTATTAAAATGAGTCGTAAATGAAATCATATTAGCATTAAACTTATCTATATGAATTCCATCTTGTTCATTAATAATCCCTTTACTCGCACCATCTCCCTTTAAATCAAAATATTGTGCGTTCTGTGGGGCATCAATGATAATAGCTTCATCATTGAAAGAATTCTTTAAATCATCACTCAACCTCAACTGACTCTCACGCTCCGATAGAAAAACCACCTTAGAATAAGCCCGAAACTTCGTGTGCGTATATTGATAATAACTTTGTGAGATTTTAATATTCATCCCTAACTCATAAACATATTTACTACACCAATCAGGAAAGAACGATAAAAAACCACTCGAATCTTCTAATGTCAAATTGTAATAATAATGATTATACTTACGATAAGTATATGCTTTGAAATTCGAATCTGGCCTGTATGTTGCTTCAGGCCGAGTAAAAGAAAAATGAAACTGCTTATGTGCTGAAGGAAGAGGTCTTTCTCTAAAAATTAACGCATTCTTTTGGTAGATCGCAAACACATTCAAAGGCTCTATCAGCGCAGTGAATGCTAAAGCAAGGAGTAAGAACCGTGAGTTAATTTTCTTATTGAAAAACATTATCAACAGCACAGCTGCTAAAATAATCGACACATAAGAGGCCACAACACCATTGTGATGAAAAATCATCAATCCTATAACTATAAAAACTGAAAGAATAACCTTTGCCGTGGCATATGCTCTTTTATTGACAGCATATTCCAACAAATTCCTTAAATGAGAAATACTCAGCAAGATGATGATGGGCATTATGATAACCATAAAGAAAAATAAATTTCTAAACTGTTTAGCATAAAAGATAAACTTATAGAAATAGTCGTAGATAATGGATGCATTTCCAAATGCAATTGAAATTAAACCCAAACATAAAATACCCATAAATAGTATTCGTTTGTCAATAAAGACAAAAAGGCCTACAACAATAAAGAAATAACATAAAGCCGGTAAATAAAAAAAGTCATCCGAGGAATAAGAAAATGTATCAAGTCCAGAGA
>CAYZPQ010000111.1:0-460 GCA_964480185.1 uncultured Planctomycetales bacterium
ATTGGGTTAAATTTATGTGCCATATTATTGGGGATGATGGTCAATATGCTCATTCTTTCATTTGGCTAAAAAGTAGAAATCACGGCCTGGATGTTTGCCCATCTATTTATGATCATTTGCGGGATTTATTATCCCATCGAAATACTCCCAACATTCTGGAAGTTTGTCGCTGAATTGATTCCTATTACATATTTCTTAGAATATTACCGCGAATCATTCGGTTTTGTGGCGATTCATCAATATCCGCTGCTTAAAGGATTTGCCTTAACAGCAATTTATTTTGTGTTAGGATTATGGGGATTAAGAAGAGCTTATACACGTGCCAGGCGGCGCGGGGTTATTATTCGCATGTCAGAATAGGAGAATATATGGGCCGTATTGGAATACCCGAATTGATTTTGATTTTAGCCGTGTTTTTATTATTCTTTGGAGCAAAGCGATTACCTGAAATTGGGGCCTC
>CAYZPQ010000111.1:470-7303 GCA_964480185.1 uncultured Planctomycetales bacterium
TTCAAAAGAGGGATGAATCAAAGTGATGATGATACTCCCAAGTCGAATGATAAGCCAACCACGTGATTGAGAATTTTTTACGCATTTTTTGGGCACATTTAGAAGAGCTGCGTAACAGGCTCATGCGTGTTGCGGTATGTTTCATCATTTGTTTTTTAATCTGCTTTAATTACATTGATCGCTTAGTTCCATATTTAATCAAACCCGCTGGCAAGTTGATTTTTAATTCACCTGCCGATGCTTTTGGCATTTATGTCACGTTAAGCATTGTGGCAGCGACGATCATTTCATCCCCATATATTTTATTTCACCTTTGGTCATTTGTTGGCAAAGCATTACATGAGCGCGAGCAGCGTTTTATCATGGTATTTGGGCCTTTATCATTGGTATTCTTTTTAAGTGGTGTGGCATTTGCGTATTGGGTGGCCGTACCAATGTCATATAAATTCTTAATGACATTTAGTTCTGATTATTTAATCCCCATGGTAACAGTAGATAAGTATTTTGATTTCATGGGGCAATTGATGTTGGCTTTTGGCCTGACGTTTGAATTGCCATTGATCATGGCCTTCTTCGCCTCAATTGGTTTAGCAACACCGGAATTTCTCCGTCAGAAAAGGCGTCATGCGATTTTAATTATTGTGATCGTCGCCGCGATTTTAACCCCGCCCGATGTGGCCTCCCAGGTAATCTTAGCATTGCCGTTAATTGTTCTGTATGAGTTGGGGATTATCTTTGTCAAGTTTGCGTATAAGGGGAAGGAATACTAGAGGTCCTCTAAAACACAAAACCCTTTGAAAAATTTCAAAGGGTTTTGTGAATTAAGAAGTTGAAAACAATTACTTCTTTTTTGCTGTTTTCTTCTTAGCTGCTTTTTTCTTGGTAGCCATGAATAGCTCCTTTCTTAAAGATTGATTTGTTACTTAAAATATTAGCACGCATGTACATGGATGCAAAAATATTTTGAAAAATCTTTTTTATTTTTTAAAAAAAGAAAATAATTTTACCGACGGAAATAAGAAAAATATTTTTATCACGTAAATAATTAATGTTGAATTTCAAGAAAACTAACAAATTGATACAAAATGATGACAAAGTTTAACAAAACACCAAGTTGTTATGTGCATATTCCATTTTGTTTGCGCAAATGTTTGTTCTGTTCTTTCACGGTTGTGATCAAACAAGAGCATCGCATGAGTGATTATGTGCGTGTATTAACGGACGAAGCTAAAGCGTATCAAGGTGTATCACTGCGATCACTTTATTTAGGTGGAGGCACGCCAGGTTATTTACCCGACGAGGATTTGACATATTTATTTGAACGCTTGCGTGCCACATTTCAATTGGAGAGTAATGCGGAGATCACACTTGAAACAAATCCGGAGAATGTCACGCCTCAAAAAGCAAAACACTTAAGACAATTAGGTATAACGCGCGTGAGTCTAGGCGTGCAGACAATGAATGATCGTTATTTGACATTCTTAGGGCGCGCGCATAATACTCAAAAAGTTTATGAGGCATTTGCTTTATTGCGTGAGGCAGGGTTCAATAATATCAGTGTGGATTTGATGTATGGTTTTCCCAAACAAACACAGGTAGAACTCGACGAGGATATTGAAAAGATTTGCCAATTACAAAGCGAGCATATTTCTTTATACACATTAACGATTGAACCGCACAGTTTATTTTATGCTAAGCATATGAAATTAGATGATGATGAATTTCTTGCTCAGCAATACGTGCATGTGTGTCAAACATTGCCACGTCATGGGTATGATCAATATGAAATTAGTAATTTTGCACGACGCGGTTATGAATCAACGCATAATAGTCATTATTGGCGTGGAGGAGAGTATATTGGCCTAGGTGTTGGCGCGCATGGGTATTTAAATGGACGTCGCTATTGGAATACCGATAAGTTGCAAGAGTATTTAACTCAAGAGATGAAACAATCTGGTTATGAAGATTTGACGGAGCGCACTCAATTAATGGAACGTATTTGTTTTGGCTTGCGCACACGTGAAGGTGTAGACAATGCGATTATCCCATCTGATCGTCGCAGTTTAATTGATCAATGGCTAAACGATGGCTTACTTCACGTAGAGCAAGGCCGTTTAAGCGCAACACTGCAAGGGCAATTGGTGTTAGATGAATTATCGGTGCGTTTGTTGTGAGGCAACAAGTTGTTGCGAATGAGAGAAGAGTTTTAAAATCGCCGCATTGATAATGCCTTTGTATTGCGCATTCATGGAGAGTTTACTTAAGAGCGTTTGCGATTTCTTCAGACGGGTTTCCAAAGCATCAAGCGCATATTTCAAACTTCCAGATTTAATCAACATGGCTTTGACAGTCTCAAGATCTTTCAGTGTCTTTGTTTTCTTATTTAAGATGCTTAAGAACTCTGCTTTGGTTTTTCCTTTAAGTGTACGATACGCATGAATCGTTAAAATCGTTTTCTTTCCTTCAGCCAAATCACTTAAAATCGATTTACCAATATTCTTTTCTGTTTCAAACATCCCAATAATATCGTCTTGAATTTGAAATGCTTGGCCAATGAGTATGCCAAATGTCGAAATGCGTTTGATTTCAGCGTTTGAGGCCCCTGCTAAGATTGCACCTGTTACCATCGGGCAATCAAATGTATAGCGTGCGGTCTTTAAGGTGTAATTCAAGTACACATCTGCTTCGGTCACATGTTTGATATCATCCACACCTTTGACGGTATCAATGAATTCACCCATCGCGGTAAAGGCGGCTGTTTGAATAAAATATTTTAACGCACGTTCTTTGCGTTCAAGAGGTGCATCGATGGAGAGAAAGGCATCAATGGCTAAGGCATAGACAATGTCACCCGCAATAATCCCTAAATCAATGCCAAGTTTATCTGGATCTTCGGATTTAATCGTATGGGCTAAGATTTTATGCATGGTGGGTTTGCCACGGCGCAAATCAGAGCGATCAATAATATCGTCGTGAATGAGCATAAAATTGTGCAAGAATTCCATGCATGTTGAGGCATTATATAATTTTTTGGAGATGGCTTTGGTAGAGGGGCTATAGGCTTTGAACGTTAAAATTAAAAGCAAAGGACGTAGCCGTTTGCCTTCGCGCAAGGTGAAATCACAAATGCTTTCGAAAAGTAAAGGGGAGACGAGATGAAGTTTGTATTCTTTTTGGACAGTACGTAAAAAGGATGCTAAACTTTTATCAATATTGGCACGAATTTTCTCAATCATGTGGGTCAGTGTAGCACGAGCGAAATCATTTTTGTGAAAAATTTTAATCGATTTCTTTAAAGTTTAATTAAGAAAGGTCCTTATGCTGAATATCGCCATCATTTTTTTATTATGTGTCATGACAACCCCATTGTTGGCAGCCACGATTTATTTAAAAGACGGGCGTACTGTCACCGGTAATATTGTCCAAGAAACCAAAGATGCCGTGCGCGTGGAAGCTAATGGCGGGATTATGACATATTTTAATGATGAAATTAAAAGCATTGATAAAACATCCGCTCCTGCACCAGCGGCTACTGTTCCTGCCGTTGATACGACGCCCGTTGAAATTTCACCCGCTAAACGTGAATTGATTTTAAAGTTCATGGATGTTTTTGGCACCAAGCAAGCATTGGCTCAGAATTTTGAAGCCTTGATGCAACAAGCACAATTAAAAACTCCCACCGAAGCAAATAAAATTCGTGAACGCCTTAAAACAGAAGATATCATCGAGGAGCTTTTACCTATTTATGCCCGTAATTTCACGGATGCTGATTTAAAAGCATTCATTGATTTCTATGGATCAGCCGAGGGTAAGAAATTAATAGCGACGATCCCTGTTCTCATGCGTCAAAGCGTTGAAGTGATGACCGTCTATCTTCAAACAAAATTCCCCGAATTAACAGAGTAATTAAACATAATAAATGAGATGTAACCGTATTGTTTCCAATATGTTACGTATTGTACTTATTTATTTTGTTTGACCGCGTTTTTTCTTTCTGTTATATTAGCGCGCGTTTTAAAACAAATTAACACCCATATTATTTTCACAAAAGTCAACGTTAACTCTAATGTGTAAACCAGTTAGGAGTCCGCATGATTGATCGTTATTCCCTGTCAAAAATGAGCCGTATTTGGTCCGATGAGCACAAAATGGAGATCATGCTCAAGATTGAAATTTTATCTTGCGAAGCCATGTGCAAGTTAGGTCAAATACCCAAAGCCGCGTTAGAAAAAATTAAGAAGAACGCTAAATTTGACATCGAAGAAGTTCGTCGCATTGAAGAACGCACCAAACATGATGTGGTCGCTTTTATCCAAAACGTTGGTCAAAATTTAGGTTCTGATGCCCAGTATTTACACATGGGGATGACATCATCCGATTTATTAGACACCTCTTTATCTGTGCAATGCGTCGAGGCTGCGGATATTTTAATCGCTGACATGAAAAAGTTAGCGTTAGTGTTAAAAGATAAAGCGAAGAAATACAAAGATACAGTGTGTATTGCCCGTACCCACGGTGTGCATGCTGAACCGACGACATTCGGTTTAAAGTTAGCGATTTGGTACGATGAAACAAACCGTAACATCGAGCGCTTGCAAGGTGCCCGTGAAGCCATGCGTGTTGGTAAATTATCCGGCGCTGTCGGGACATATGCCAACATTGACCCAACTGTTGAAGAATATGTTTGCGCTCAAATGGGTTTAAGCCCTGAAAAAGTTGCGACTCAAGTTATTCAACGTGATCATCACGCGCATTACATGATGGCCATTGCGATTTGCGGGGCTTCATTAGAAAAGTTTGCCACCGAAATCCGCGCCTTACAAAAAACAGAAATCCTCGAAGTAGAAGAGCCTTTCTTTAAGGGACAAATTGGTTCATCGGCCATGCCTCATAAACGTAATCCTGTGACCTGCGAACGCATTTGCGGTTTGGCCCGTATTTTAAGAGCCAATGCCATGGTCTCGATGGAAAACATGAATTTATGGCATGAGCGTGATATCAGCCATTCATCTGCCGAACGCATTATCTTGCCTGATTCGACAATGGCCTTAAATTACATGCTCAGTAAATTTATCCCAATCGTCGAAGGCTTATTGGTGTATCCAAAGAACATGATCACCTCTATGTCCAGAAGCCGTGGGTTAATTTATTCCCAACGCATTTTATTGGAATTAATGAAAAAAGGTTTAACACGCGACGCTGCGTATGAAATCATCCAATCATGCGCGATGCAAGTCTGGCAAGAAAGCTCAGAATTCAAAGATGTCTTATTCAGAGATCGCCGTGTACGCAAACACTTATCTCAAAATGAAATCAATGCCTGTTTTGACGTAAAGCATTACATTAGACACAGAGACAGAATTTTTAAACAAGCTGGCATTAAATAATTTCAAATGCAAAAGCTAAACAAAATCTACGAAGGCAAAGCCAAAATACTCTATACCACAGAGAATCCTGATCTCTTGATTCAGTATTTTAAGGACGATGCCACCGCCTTTAATGCCCAGAAAAAAGGTGTCATTGATCAAAAGGGCATTATCAATAATAAAATTGCCACCAAGGTATTTGAGTTTTTAAAAACACGTGGGATTGTGACCCATTTTGAACAATTCTTAAATGACCGCGAAATGCTCATTAAGAAAGTTGAAATTGTTCCCATCGAAGTCATTATCCGTAATCGTGCTGCGGGTTCTTTATGCCGTATTTTAGGTTTGCCCGAGGGCATGACACTCAAATGCCCAGTGTTGGAATTTTGTTATAAAAAAGATGAATTAGGCGATCCTTTGATTAATGAATCACATATTTTGGCATTAGGTTTAGCTACAGAACAAGAAATTAAAACCATTACACAAATGACATTAACGATTAATGGTTTATTAAAAGAATTCTTTGCGAAAATTAACATTGAGCTCATTGATTTTAAAATTGAGCTCGGGCGTTATAAAGGATCAATCATCCTGGCTGATGAAATTTCTCCAGATACGTGTCGTTTGTGGGAAATTGGCACAGGAAATAAATTAGACAAGGACCGCTTCCGTCGTGACATGGGGCAAATTGAAGAAGCATACCAGGAAGTGTTACGAAGGGTTTCACAGTAAACGGTGATCACTTAAGACATGATTTGGCGCATTGAAGTTCAATTAAAATCCGGTTTGCCCGATGGTGCAGGCCAAGCAATTACCAAAGACATTCACGATTTAAATATTACGACGATCACGCATGCGAAGGTCGTACATGTTTATTTACTGGAAGGAAATCTATCCAGGCAAGATGTGACCCATGTCTGCGAGCAATTGCTTGTTGATCCTGTTGTTGAAGAATATAGCTTTGCTTTGAGTCCTACCCCTAAGCATCAAGATCATCATATCATTGAAGTGGCGTATAATCCTGGTGTCATGGACCCTGTTGAAATGTCGACGATTAAAGGGATTCGTGATTTAGGTGTTTTTGCCATCGAAGCTGTACGTACAGCGAAGCAATATCATTTATTCGGTAAAATCTCTGCGACTCAATTGCAGCGCATTACCGAAGGTGTGTTGATGAATAAAATTGTCCAACATGCTTTTAAGCCTTCGGTTGAAAATGTGCCAACCACATTATTAGTCGGTGGCAAAACAGATACGACGGTGGATATTGGCATTGTTGATTTAATTGGGGCGAATGATAAAAAATTACTTGAGATCTCGACTCAAGGGCAATTGTATTTAAACATCAATGAGATGAAAGCCATTCAAGAATATTTTAAAAAAGAAGGCCGTAATCCGACGGATGTCGAGCTTGAAACCATTGCTCAAACCTGGAGCGAGCATTGCAATCATAAAACATTTCGCGGG
>CAYZPQ010000112.1:0-4227 GCA_964480185.1 uncultured Planctomycetales bacterium
CAAATAATCTCCACCCCACTTTGACGCATTTGCGCCATGACATCATCTAAAACTTTTTGAGGTAAACGAAATTCAGGAATGCCATAACGTAAAATACCGCCGGGCTGTGATGCTGCTTCATACATCGTGATGCTATACCCTAAATTCGCTAATTGAATCGCCGCCATTAAACCCGCCGGACCTGATCCAAGAATCGCAATCTTCTTTCCAGTACGCGCAGGCAATTGCTTTTTAACCGTTCTGATATTTCCATTATCCGCCGCATAACGCTCTAAATCACGAATGGCAATAGGATGACCATCGGCGTGAAAAATACACGCCACTTCACAGGGTGCTGGGCATACACGACCACAAATCGCTGGAAAAGGATTTTGCTGATGAATAATAGCTAAAGCAGACGCCGCATCGCCTTCGCGTAAATAGCGAATGAATGTCGGAATATTAATCCCTAAAGGGCAGCCATTATTACACACGGGCTGCGCGCATTGCGGGCAGCGACGGGCATTGTCTTGGCTTACTTTTTTGACCAGCCCCAAAGCGACTTCACGTACGTTGCTAAGGCGCTGGGTGGGTGGTTGGAAGCTGTTGATGTTTTTGTCCATAAATTCTCTTGGGCATTCATGCGTAATGCCAAATCATTAAAATCAATTTTAGTTCCATCGAATTGAGGGCCATCGACGCAGGCAAATTGAACCCCTCCTTCGACGCGAATACGGCAAGACCCGCAGACGCCTAAACCATTCGTCATATACGTATTAATCGTCACCCACGCCGGCACACCATGGGAACGTGCTAAGCCAGAGGCGGTTTTCATCATCTCGACACCACCAATGGCATACACCGCTTGAATTTTCATCTTCGCAAATAATTCATTAAGCACTTGGGTTGCTAAACCTTTACGCTCATAAGAACCATCGTTCGTCGTGATAAATAAATCGTCACAGACAACACGCATTTGAGATTCAAGCATCAATACACTTTTGGAATGCGCGCCAATAATCCCAATAACTTTATTCCCCTTCTTTTTAAGGGCACGGCATAAAGGCAAAATTTGAGCCGCACCAATACCGGTTGCAACCGCGACGACTAAACCATATTTATCAATGACAGCGGGTTTTCCTAAAGGGCCCACAATTGAAAATACACTTTCGCTAATACTCAAATTCCCTAAAGCCTTGGTCGTAGGACCAACCTCGTGCACAATGACAGAAATTGATCCCTTACGTTCATCCCAATCCACAATTGTCATCGGAATAGATTTACTCGTCGCTGTTGGTGCAATCATGACAAATTGTCCGGGTAAAACACGCGAGGCAATCGATGGGACGGTAATATCTAAACGCTTAATACCTTGGGCTAAAATATGTTTGTGAATAATTGTATGCATATCGTCTAAAAGAAAACACCAGGTGGTGGTTTAGGCATCGCATCGGCGATAGCCAAAGCCTTTCCTAATAATTGAAATGTCCCGCCGATTAATTGAAATGGCAGGGTCAATAAAGCGCATCCTGAGCACGATAAACATACCACAGATAGAATGATGAGCAATAAAAGTTTTTTAACAGGCATATGTTCTATTTAAAGACCACTTCCGTTTGAATAAGATTATCTTTAAATTGAGTGGTAATGGCTTGCGCATCAATTGTTTCAAAGGCATTTAAGACTGGAACAAAGACATGCTCGGCATTAAACATCATCAAGCGTGCGGCTTTGGCATTAACCTGATACTCTTCAACCGATTTAGCCACTTTTTCTTTGCTTAACTTAATATCATCAATATCCGCTTTGATACGCCCAATATCCTCGGTAATATATTTTAACTGCTCCTGATTACCTTCCACGGCTTGCGCATTAATTTGCGTTAAACGTTCTTGGGCTGCTGCAAGTTCATCATCTTTCTCTTTGATTTGACTATCAAAATCATCCTTACGCGATTCCCAATCTTTTTTGTAAGACAAGGCAGCATTAATTTGAGATGTTAAAAATTTGTCCATCCATCCAAGTAATGATTTAGCTCTTTTGACAACTGCTGCTGGTCTTAAGAGCATTACGCCATTGAATTGATCTGATGCACTTAAACCTAATTCTTTGATAATTTTATCTTCTGATAAAGCATGTGCAGGGGCCTGCACCGCTTCAATCGATTTCTTCAATAACTGACGGGAGCTTGCCATTAATACATAATCACCGACGATGGCATAACTTGGGTCCGTATTCGACCCTAAGGGAAATGTCAAATAAGAAATCTCCACGCCTTGATATGTTTCTTTTAATACATCGACGGGTAATTTCTCTTCCATAGATTTAAAAATCGGCTTAGCCTTGGCGATGTCCGTTAATTTAACAAAAGTCAAGAAACGAGGATATGGGAACATCGCCTTGGTATCGATATCGGTAATGTAGCCTCCGACCTCATGACCAAATAAGGGCAATAAATCTTGTTGTATATCGAGACCTAAATAACGGTTAATAGCCTTGGTGTACTTTGTAAAGGCCTCTTGAAAGGCAGGATAATCATTCAATTGGCTTTGGACTTGAGCAAAGAACTTACTAAAGTCATAACAATTACTCCAGTTATAGGCAATCACATTGACGGGGATCATGGTCATGGAATCATTGGCTGTTTGGGCACAGGAAATAACAGCCTCGCCTTCTTTGGAAACCAATGCTTTTTGATCAACATCGACGGAAAACTTAAACCGTGAGGCATCATTATAATTAAAACTAAATGAAACTGTCTTCACATCTTTCAAATTATCAATCACATCGGCTTGATTGTCTTGGCCTTGCGCTTCGGCGTTTAAGGCCATGACCAATGGATAGGGATTCACAAAAGCATCAGCATCGGCATCGACATACCCTTGCGCCTTGGTAAATTTCCATGAGGCATCTTGTTCTAAGGCCTTGCCCTTACCCTTTAATACGTCGATGACAGGGACTAATTGGGCAATATCTTTTTGGGCAATGATAATCAAATCACGTTTATGAATATAATAGATGGTTTGCTCGGCCTCGATCATGGTGACTGCATATACTGTTTGGCCGTTTAATACTTTGCTTGAAATTTTCACTTCTTCATTGGATGGTTTAAACAATTGCGCCAATGTTTGAGCTGTTTGCAATGTTTTATCTAAACGAATGGCAATGATGGGGTAGATTTCTTGCTTGGCATCGGCGTAAAAGGCAATGACAACTTCTTTACCAAATACTTTCTTAATCCAAGGATTTGAATTTACCTGGGCCCATTGTTCTTGCAAGGTGCTCATATGCGCAATGTCTTGGGCGCTAAAATTATTTTGACGCAATACTTTATCGATATCAATGACGCTTAGGCTTTTATAAAATGGACTTTCCATAAAACTTGTCCACAATTTAGCCCCATGCGCAAGACGAACATAGCCCATTGGGCCTTGGGGTAATACTTTTTCGATGGGCATGCCAGGGCGGAATAACCAATAGGCGCCAGCGGCGGCAAGTAGTACTACAATAGCGATACTGCTTCTGATAAAAATCTTTTTATTCATGTTATTCTCCATGACGGGAGGACACGAGGTCCTCCCCTACGTAATGCCAAAAAATTTGACGGCATTGTTATTTACAATCCGTAATGTTTCGTCAAGATCTAGGCCTTTTAAGGCAGCTAAGTGTTTTGCTGTTAAAGCCACATGATATGGTTTGGAACTAAACAGATCTTCTCCTTCTTTATACGTGACTGGGCTGTCGGTTTCAATCAATATTCTATCTATTGGTGCCGCAGTCATGGCCGTACGTGATTCGACACTATACCCGACGGAAACTGAGGTCGAAACATAATACCCTGCTTCAATGATTTCGGCGAGTTTATCAACCGGGCCACTGTACCAATGAAACAAGGCTTTGGTAACACCTGCGGCTTTAGTCATCGCCAAACAATCCCGCCAGGCCCCACGGCTATGAATAACAATCGGTAAATCATATTCACGGGCTAAGTGCAATTGCGCTTCAAAAAAACGATGCTGTTTGGCGCGTTCATCGTGATTACTACGTACCCATTTATACCAATAATCTAAACCCGTTTCACCAATGGCAATGGCATTCTCATGCTGATCTTTAATAAACTGCATGGTGCGATCAAAATCCTGCGCATCAGGACCACTCACTTTACCAGGATGCACCCCTAAAGCAGGATAAACACGTGGGGCTTGAAAACGTTTGGCAATATTAAAAACATTATACATGGAATCTAAA
>CAYZPQ010000112.1:4237-7167 GCA_964480185.1 uncultured Planctomycetales bacterium
CATGGCCACAATACCCGTGACCCCTTTCTCGACGCAGTCTTGCATGACAATGTCGAGATCAGTCAATTGATCAATATGGGCGTGGGTATCAATGAGATTCATTTGTCGAGTAAAAACGTCACAGGCCCATCATTCACTAAAGCCACTTGCATGGTGGCACGAAATTGACCGGTAGCGACTGGAATATTTCTAGCTTTTAATGTTGTAATAAAAAAATCGTAAAGTTCTTGGGCTAATGTTGGATTGGCTGCCCCGTCAAATGAAGGACGTCGGCCTTTGTCACAATTGCCATACAATGTAAATTGGGAAACGACTAATACTTCTCCCTTTACATCTTGAACACTCAGGTTCATTTTACCCTGAGCATCATCAAAGATACGCAATTCAATGAGCTTATCGACGAGCTCTATTGCCTTGGCTTGTGTATCATCATGGGCTACGCCTAATAAAACCAGTAAACCCTGATTAATTTGACCGATGATAGTGTTTTCAACTGTAACAGACGCGGTTGAGACGCGTTGAATCAATAAACGCATATAATCATTATAAAGACTATACTCCCGAGGGTCAATGGAGGTGATATTATTTAAATTTACTACCACAAGGTCATGGTTTATGCTAAAAACAAGGTCATGAACATTAATGAAGTACTCCTGAAGTACAATTTTCCTCAAGACATTATTGACGCGATTACCTTGCAAGGACAAATCACCACCTTTCACCCTCCTCAGGCGCAGGCTATTGAGAAAGGGGTGTTGGATCAAAAGAATGTGGTGGTTGCTGTTCCAACAGCATCGGGTAAAACGCTCATTGCTGAATTGTGCATGCTTAAATCGATTTTGCATCATAATGGCCGGGCTTTGTATATTGCCCCTTTAAAAGCATTAGCGAGTGAAAAATATTTGGAATTCAAAGCCAAGTATGAGAAGTTTGGCATTAAAATCGGCATTGCCACCGGTGACCTTGATTCCCCCAGCAAATACCTTGATCGTTATCAAATTGTCATTGCCACCGCTGAGAAAATTGATTCTTTATTGCGCCAAAAAGCATCCTGGCTTGTCAATCAATTGACAGTGGTTGTGCTCGATGAAATTCATGTCATTGATGATGAACACCGTGGACCGACACTTGAAATTCTCATTACACGCTTACGCCAAATGAAACCTGATTTGCAAATGCTGGCTTTGTCAGCGACTATATCCAATGCTGCCGAAATTGCTGAATGGCTTGATGCCAGTCTAACATTCTCGCATTGGCGCCCTATTCCGCTTAAAGAAGGTGTTTATTACAATGACCGTATTCATTTTAATAATGATTCGGTGAAAGTCCTTAAAGAAGACGATGGTGATGATATTACCAAAGTGACGTTAGATACATTGCGTGGTGGCGGGCAAGTGCTTGTCTTTGTTAATTCCCGTCGATCTGCTCAAGCCTCAGCACGGGAATTATGTAGCAGTGTCACACATATTATTGAACCCGAAGCACGTCAACAGCTAGCTCTTATTGCCAAAGAAATTGGCGATGAACCTTCAGCGACCAAGGTATGTAAGAAATTAGCCGATTGCGTTAAACATGGCATGGCCTTTCACCATGCAGGTTTGCGTCCTAAACAACGGCAATTAGTGGAAGATAGTTTTAAAAAGAATCTGATTAAAGTCATTTGCTCTACCCCCACCTTAGCTGCAGGTGTTAACCTCCCTGCCCGTCGGGCGATTATCCGTGATTGCAAACGTTTTGCCAGTGGACTTGGGTCTGTGTATATTCCGGTGTCTGAATACAAACAATGCGCTGGTCGTGCGGGGCGTCCTCAATATGATGATTATGGTGAAGCGGTACTGATGTCGAAATCATTGTCGGAACAACAGACATTGTATGAAAAATTTATTTTATCGGCGCCTGAACCAGTGACATCGAAGCTCGGCACCGAAGCCTCTTTGCGTATTCATGTACTCTCTTCAATAGCTGGTGGCTTTGTGCATGATGCCACGGGCATGTTTGATTTTATGAATAAGACATTCCTGGCTTATCAACGCCAAGGTATTAATTTACTGACGCTGGTCAGCGATATCTTTGACTTTCTTCATCAAAATGGCTTTATTGAAAAAAGTGGGTTTCGTTATTTCACCACCCCCTTTGGTCAATACACAAGCCGTTTGTACATTGATCCATCGACGGCATTAACAATTCGTACCGCTTTAACAAAGATTAATGAAGGCAAATCATTCTCGGTGTATGGCTTATTGCATATGCTCACCTGCTGTCCCGACAGTGAACGGTTAAATATTGGTAAAACTGATTTTGAAGAAATTGAATCATTAGCGAGCAAAATCGAAGATGAATTAATTATCGGCCCTTCTGATTTAGTTGAGCTCCAAGATATTTACTCTTATTACAGTACATTAAAAACCATGTGGATGTTAAGCCGTTGGATCAATGAAGACAATGAAGACACATTATGCGACGAGTTTAATGTAGGCCCGGGTGATATTTACCGTCACGTCGAATCTGCGGAGTGGTTATTGTATGCGGCGGGCATGATTGCGGAATTGTATCATCATAAGAAAATGACATTTGAGCTTGAAACATTACGCACACGCGTGCGTTACGGGATTAAAGAAGAATTATTAGAATTAGCGTCATTAAGAGGAGTGGGTCGTATTCGGGCACGTATCTTATACAATCAAGGCTATCAAAAACTCGGTGATTTAAAGTCCTTAACTCAAACTGAATTAGGTTCGATTAAAACAATCGGCAAAGCCTTAGCCAAAGACATACTCACCCAAATCAACGAACCCTTTAAAACCAAACCCCGCTTCAAAAACAATCAAGTCCAAGAAGAAGCCCCAGTCGAAGAATTACCGACTGAGTGGACAGATTAAATAAAAAAACTAGGGACAGAGCCCGGTTTTTCTTTGTTTTTAAGAAAAACC
>CAYZPQ010000113.1:0-3197 GCA_964480185.1 uncultured Planctomycetales bacterium
GCGGGCGAAGAAAGCGCTGGAGTTGGCGGCGGAAGAAGCCCGCGCTTTGGGACATAATTACATCGGGACGGCGCATTTGCTTTTAGGCCTTGTCAAAGAAGGCGAAGGCATGGCCTATCGCGTTCTTCTAAACTTAGGTCTCGACTTAGGTAAGTTACGTAATGAAGTCATGGAATTATTAGGCGCCAGTGTTGCAGGTTATGGTCAACAGCAAGATGCAGCGAAACAAGGCAAGACACCCGCCATTGATGCCTATGGCCGTAATCTAAATAAATTTGCCCGTGATGGCAAATTAGATCCAGTCATTGGCCGTAAGAATGAAATTGAGCGCGTGATTCAAATTTTATCACGCCGCACCAAAAATAATCCGGTTCTCTTAGGCGAAGCAGGTATTGGTAAAACCGCCATCGTCGAGGGATTAGCCCAGCAAATCGTTTCGGGTGATGTGCCAGAAATTTTACGCGATAAGATTATCGTTGTCTTGGATTTAGCGATGATGATTGCCGGTACAAAATACCGCGGTCAATTCGAAGAACGCATCAAAGCTGTTATGGATGAATTAAAGCGTTCTGGAAAAATTGTTTTATTTATCGACGAAATTCATACCTTAGTAGGTGCTGGTGCGGCTGAAGGTGCTATTGATGCGGCGAATATTTTAAAGCCTGCTTTAGCACGTGGTGAAATTCAGTGTATTGGTGCAACGACATTGGATGAATACCGCAAGAACATTGAAAAAGATGCGGCCTTAGAACGCCGTTTCCAAACAATTATTGTGGAACCACCGTCGGTGTCAGAAACAATTCAAATTCTTAAAGGATTACGTGATAAATATGAAGCGCATCACCGTGTAAAATATTCCGATGAAGCGTTAGAAGCATCGGCACGTTTATCTGACCGTTATATTTCCAATCGTTTCCTTCCGGATAAGGCTGTTGATATCCTCGATGAAGCGGGTGCCCGTGCGCGGTTGCAAGCCATGGTTGCTCCTGAAAGTATCAAGGAAATGGAAGCAAAGATTGAAAATTTAAAGAAGGAAAAAGAAGCGTATATCAAGCATCAAGATTTTGAGAAAGCCGCAAAGATGCGTGATGATGAACGTGAAGTGCGTGAGCAATTAGAGCGCGAGCGTTCACAATGGATGCAAAAGCGTGATGATACATCCATCGTCATTACCGAAGATGATATTGCCCGTGTTATTTCCCAATGGACACGTATTCCATTGATTCGTTTGGAAGAAAAAGAAAGTTCTCGTTTATTAAAGATGGAAGATCAAATGAGAACTTCTGTCGTCGGACAAGACGAAGCTGTTTCCGCTATTTCACGTGCGGTGCGTCGTTCTCGTGCGGGGATTAAGAATCCTAAACGTCCGATCGGCTCCTTTTCTTAGGGCCAACTGGTGTTGGGAAAACATTATTAGCACGCATTTTATCCGAGTTCATGTTTGGCGATCAAGAAGCGTTGATTCAAATTGATATGTCTGAATACATGGACAAATTTAATGTGTCCCGTTTAATTGGTGCGCCTCCAGGGTATGTCGGTTATGAAGAAGGTGGTCAATTAACAGAAAAAGTGCGTCGTCGTCCTTATGCCGTTATTTTATTGGATGAAATTGAAAAAGCGCATCCCGATGTCTTTAATCTCTTACTTCAAGTCTTTGAAGAAGGGCATTTAACCGATAGTTTAGGGCGTAAGATTGATTTTAGAAATACAATCATTATCATGACCTCCAACGTCGGGGCAGAGACAATTCGTAATGCAGGTTCATTAGGGTTTGTCTCCCAAGCGGAAGATTCATCCTATAATGCAATCCGTGATCGTTTACTTGGCGAAGTGAAGAAGGCTTTCAAGCCAGAATTCTTAAATCGTATCGATGATATCATTGTCTTTCGTCCATTGGCCCGTGAACACTTACAAGAAATTATTAAATTGGAAGTCAATCACGTGCTTGCCCGTTTAAGGGATAAAGGTATTGAAATTACATTGTCTCCGGAAGCGTTGGAATTCTTGATGGAAAAAGGATATGACCCGAATTATGGCGCCCGTCCTTTGAAGAGAACAATTCAACGTTATCTCGAGGATACATTGTCAGAAGAAATTATTGCAGGTCGGGTGAAAGATGGTTCGAAGCTCATTGCTGTTCGCAAAGGGGATCAGTTGACGTTTGAAGATACCCTACAGCCGGTGGTGTAAACGACTATGAATGAATTTGTGATAAGTCTCGGGTCTTCAGCTAATTCCTGGGTACGGTATCTTGGCCAATTATCACTTCTTTGGTTTAAGACAATCACATTATCAGTGACGCCTCCTTTTAAAAGTTGGCGTACACTCATTCAAGCCAATCGTATTGGCCCTGGTAGTTTTTTAATCTCAGCTTTGGTGGCTTTTTTCGTGGGGATGATCATTGCCCTGCAAATGGCCTATCAAATGGTGCAATTATCCGCTGAGATTTATATTCCCAATATCATTGCCTTGTCTTTAACGCGCGAACTTGCCCCGGTATTGACCGCCTTAATTGTGGCCGGTCGTATTGGGGCAGGGATCGCCGCTGAAATCGGGACCATGAATGTGACCGAACAAGTCGATGCCCTCAAAGCTTTTGCTGTAAATCCCATTAAATATTTAGTTGTGCCTCGTTTCTTAGCACTTCTTGTGATGTTGCCTGTTTTGACAATGATGGCGGACGTCATTGGTATTTGGGGCGGGTATATGATTTGTGTTTATAAATTAGGCATTAGTCATGAAATGTTCTGGAAAATGGTGTTTGGGGCTTTGGCTGTTAAAGATATTGTGACGGGTTTAGTGAAGACAGTCTTTTTTGGCATGATTATTGCGATCGTCGGTTGCCATCAGGGTTTAAGTGTGAAGGGTGGCGCTGAAGGGGTGGGTAAAGCGACGACGACCGCGGTTGTGCGTTCATTCATTTTAATTATTATTACTGATTGTTTTATCACCTTCATGTTTTATTTTGTATTAAAGACATAAACTATGATTGATATCCATAATCTCTATAAAGCATTCGGCAGTCAGATGATTCTCAATAATCTTTCCTTGAATATCCGTCGAGGAGAAACCAAAGCGATTATTGGGCGTTCGGGTGTTGGTAAAAGCGTTTTGCTAAAAAATATCGTTGGTTTAATCCGTCCTGATAGTGGGTCGATTAAAGTCAACGGGGT
The DNA here is from genome assembly GCA_964480185.1 of uncultured Planctomycetales bacterium. Taxonomy (GTDB): domain Bacteria; phylum Omnitrophota; class Gorgyraeia; order Zapsychrales; family Fredricksoniimonadaceae; genus CAYZPQ01. Next base: position 3,174 of record CAYZPQ010000113.1, read on the forward strand.
CGAAGTCACGAATTTGGAAGAAAA
>CAYZPQ010000113.1:3207-7165 GCA_964480185.1 uncultured Planctomycetales bacterium
AAATTAACGAAGAAAAAGATTACAATAAATTGCGCATGGAAATTGGGCTGGTATTTCAAGGGGGCGCTTTATTTGATTCGATGAGTGTCGGGGACAATGTTGGTTTTGTTTTAAATGAGTTTATGAACTTAGACCGTTCGACAGTGAAAGACCGTGTGCATGATGCCTTAGCCATGGTCGGTTTAAAAGATGTCGAAGACATGATGCCTTCACAATTATCCGGCGGGATGAAAAAGCGTGTGTCTTTAGCGCGTGTGTTATGTATGGAGCCACAAATTATTTTATACGATGAGCCAACGGCCGAAGTTGATCCGATTACAGCCGCGGCGATTAATAGTTTGATTATTGAATTACGGGATAAGTTGAAAGTAACCTCAATCGTTGTAACGCATGATATGAATTCAGCCTACAAAATTGCGGATTCCATTGCCATGTTTTACCGAGGGCAGGTTATTGCCGACGGGACACCGGATCAAATTAAGAATTCAAATCACCCTGTTGTACGGCAATTTATTTCTGGTCAAGCCACAGGGCCGATTACGGAAGATGAGAATTTGATTTTTGGGCATGTGAAGTAAGCACGACGATTATAAGCGCAATTATACATACACTAAGAAAGGCTTTACTAACATGATGACACGTGAATCTCGATTAGAGCTTAAAGTAGGTACTTTTGTTTTAATTGGCTTTATTGCGATGTCATTTATCGTGGCCTCTATCAGTGATTTTTCATTTGCACAAAAAGGAACGTCTTATGGTGTGGTGTTTAATTTTGCTAATGGTTTGCGCGATGCCGCGCCAGTGCGATTAGCAGGGGTTGAGGCAGGCTTGGTAAAAGAATTGGAATTATTCGTCGATGTCAATGATGGCAATCGCACCAAAGTGCGTGCCAAGATTTGGTTGCAAGATGGTATTGCCATGCCCGCAGATTCTACCTTAACCATTAATCAATTGGGTTTATTAGGCGAGAAGTACATTGAGATTATTCCTGGCGTGTCCTCGGAATACGTTAAGCCTGGTTCTATGCTTGTGGGCAAAGATCCTTTAGCCATGGAAAAAATCATGGAACAAGTCGGTGTGATTGCTCAAAAGGTTGAAGTTACCATCGACGGCATTAACAATGGGCTTTTAACGGAACAAAATAAACTAGCATTTGCCAATATATTAGACGGATTAAGCTCAGTATCATTAAATCTTAAAGAAGGCCGCGGTACTGTTGGAAAATTATTAACGGATGATGCGATCTTTAAGAACCTCGATGAATTGACTGCTGACTTAAAAGGCAATCCGTGGAAATTATTATTCCGTCCCAAGAAATAGTATGGCTAAAACCAAAACAATGTTTGTCTGTCAGGAATGCGGAAGCCAATCTCCACGTTGGGTCGGCAAATGCCCGAATTGCAATGCCTGGAATTCTTACGTCGAAGAAATTCAACATGCCACACCTGCTTCCGATAAACTACGCATTAGTTTAGCCTCAGCAAATTCAGCCTCGCCAGTTTTATTAAAAGATGTGTCCGTCATTGATCATGATCGTTTGATGACCAAGCTCGATGAGTTTGACCGCGTCATGGGCGGTGGGATTGTGCCAGGCTCAGTGACATTAATCGGCGGAGACCCTGGTATTGGTAAATCCACCATTGTTATGCAAGCTGGCTGTGCTTTAGCCGCACAGGGATTAAAAGTGTTATATGTCAGCGGTGAAGAAAGCATTACGCAAGCTAAGATGCGTGCGACACGTGTCGCAAAATCAGCGAATGATCAGTTTTATATCGTTAATGAAATCGACGTGCAGACGATCGTCGATAATGTGCATAAGTTAAGTCCTGATATTGTGATCATTGATTCCATTCAAGTGGTGCATTTGGCAGAATTAAGCTCAAGTCCAGGGTCTGTGGCGCAAGTACGTGAATCTGCGGCAGTGCTGACAAATTTAGCCAAAGCCCGGGGGTGTGCTTTATTTCTTGTCGGTCATGTGACTAAAGAGGGAATGTTGGCAGGTCCTCGAGTGCTCGAGCATATGGTTGATACGGTATTGTATTTTGAAGGCGAACGTTATTCTTCCTATCGAGTGTTAAGAGCGAATAAAAATCGTTTTGGATCAACTAATGAGATCGGTGTTTTTGAAATGACTGCCGATGGTTTGCAGCAAGTGTTAAATCCGTCGGAAATATTTTTAGCAGAGCGTCCTTTGCATAGTTCAGGCTCTGTTGTTGTCCCTATACTTGAAGGAACGCGGCCTTTATTAGTTGAAATTCAAGGGTTAGTGAGTCGCAGTGCATTTGGGATGGTGCGTCAAAAAGCGCAAGGTTTTGACGCCAATCGGTTGGCATTGCTTGTGGCTGTCCTAGAAAAACGATTAAACTTAAATATCGGGGATAAAGATATTTTCTTAAATGTCGTCGGTGGAGTTAAGGTAATTGACCCTGCGGCTGATTTGGCTGTTGCTTTAGCGATTGCGAGTGCTTTATTAGATAAAGAAGTATCTGCCGAAACAATTGTTTTAGGAGAAGTTGGTTTAGCGGCCGAAGTGCGCAGTGTGGCTCAATTAAGCCAGCGTTTGAATGAGGCCCAGAAATTAGGATTTAAAAAAGCGATAGTGCCAAAAAATAATATGAAAAATACCAATGGCATTAAATTAACAAGTTTATCCATTATACCTGTGGCAAATTTACGTGAAGCGTTGGACAAATTATAAGTTCTTAAAAACGTTTTGAAAGGAACACATGACATTATTCTTTATTCGTACATTTTTCTTTCTCATTACAGGTATCGTCGGGTACCAAGTAGGTGCTATTTATAATACTCCTTTGATGGGATTATTATGGGGCTTCTTTTGTGCATTGCTGCTGATCTTTATTGAGCTTAAGTCCCGTCAGTTCTCAGTGCGCGGTTTATCCTCCATGGTATTTGGGTTATTGCTGGGTATTTTCATGGCTAAGATCGTCGCTGATATCTTAGTCCTGTTGCCTTTAGGCGAAGTCATGCAATCAATTAGCCGTGTTATTTTGACACTGACCTTTTCATATTTAGGGGCTGTTATGGCCTTGCGTGGTAAAGATGAGTTTAATTTAATTATTCCTTATGTGCGTTTTAAACGCCAAGATGTGAAAGATGGCGTTGTATTATTAGATACCAGTGCCATTATTGACGGACGTATTGGGGATATTTTCAAAACAGGATTTTTAGGTGGACGTTTGGTTGTGTCGCGTATTGTCTTGCATGAGTTACAACGCTTAGCTGATTCTGATGATGATACAAAACGCGGCCGTGGTCGTCGGGGATTAGAGATTTTAAAGAATTTACAAAAAGATGTGGCGGCAGATGTGCGTATTCATGAAGATGATTTGGACGGCCCTGAATCGGTTGATATTAAATTAGTGAAACTCGCCAAAGTCATGGATGCCCGTATTTGCACGACGGATTTTAATTTAAGCCGTATGGCCTCTATTCAGGGCGTGGAAATGCTTAACATTAATGATTTAGTCAATGCACTTAAGCCAATGGTCTTCTCCGGTGATGAACTTGAGGTGAGAATTTTAAAAGAAGGTAAAGATGCGAATCAAGGCATTGGGTATTTGGAAGATGGAACAATGGTTGTTGTGACCGAAGGCCGTAAGTTAATCGGGCAACAAGTGAAAGTGTATGTGGCTTCTGCCTTGCAAACGGCAGCAGGCCGTATGATCTTTGCGAAATTAGACAAATGACATTAGCTGATGTGATTATAGTGGCAGGCGGTTTAGGGACGCGGTTTAAGGCGAAAGTACCTAAGCCGCTTGTGCGTTTAAAAGGCAAAGCGCTGATTACCTATAGCCTTAAACTTTTTAATCAAAGCCCATTGATTAATAGCATTATCGTCGTGGGTCATGAGGATTATTTAAAAGCCTATCGCAATTTAGCGAAACCTTTTAAGAAAGTAAAATCTGTAGTGGCTGGGGGAGAGACCCGTCGTCAATCG
>CAYZPQ010000114.1:0-1248 GCA_964480185.1 uncultured Planctomycetales bacterium
AAACGGGGCGCGATCAAACCTTAAAAGAAGTCATGATTCAGTTTGATAATAAAAAAGGCCATCGCATGTGTTTAGGCCCAACCCATGAAGAAATCATCACCGACCTTGTGCGCCAATATGTGCAAAGCTACCGTCAATTGCCGACGGTGTTGTATCAAATTCAAACAAAATTCCGTGATGAAATGCGTGCCCGTTTTGGGATTGTGCGTGCGTGTGAATTTATCATGAAAGATGCCTATAGTTTTGACCGTGATGTAGCGGGTTTAAATAAAAATTACCAATTGCAATTAGATGCCTATGTGCGCATTTTCAAACGCTGCGGATTAAATCCTTATGTTGTTGCGGCTGATTCAGGAGCAATGGGTGGAAGTATCTCGCATGAATTCTTAGTTCCAGCTCCCATTGGTGAAGATGCGGTGTGGGTGAATACCAAGACCGGCGAATATATCAAATGCGACGAAGAAAAGCCAGCACCAGAAGGTGCTGAATGGGAAAAGAAAGTGGCCATTGAATTAGGGCACATTTTCCAATTAGGCACAAAATATAGCCAAGCCTTAGGCGCTGTATTCTTAGACGAGCAAGGCAAACAGCAACCCATTATCATGGGCTGTTATGGTATTGGCGTGAGCCGTTTAATTGCCGCGATTATTGAGTTAAATCACGACGAGCGCGGTATTGTGTGGCCTGCTGAAGTGGCACCGTTTGATGTGGTTGTTGTTCCGGTACAAATGAGTGATGAACAAGCTGTTAGTTTGGCAAAACAATATCACGATCAATTATCACAATTAGGTGTGAATGTGTTATTAGATGATCGTGATGATAGTGCAGGCCGTAAATTTAATGATGCGGATTTAATTGGTATCCCGTATCAAGTTGTTTTAGGTAAACGTGCATTGGCCCAAGGCAATGTGGAAATTAAACATCGTCAAACAGGTCAAGTCACTGCGGTCCCTAAAGATATTTTAGTTGAGGCGTTACAACAGTTACGCAATGCCAAGGGATAATACGCATGACCTTGACTCCCGAACAAATTTATGACCATGTGGCACAATTATTAAGTCCACTGACAAGTCAGTTAAACCTTGTGGTGGTGGAATTGGTCGTGAAAGCAAGCCGGGGAGATGTGCAGATTCAAGTTTTTGCGGATAAGCCAGAAGGCGGCATTGATATTGAAGCCTGTACCCAGTTAAACCATGCTTTAGTGGCAGCTTTAGATGAAGCGGGGGTGTTGCCAGCCGAGAGTTATGC
>CAYZPQ010000114.1:1258-7083 GCA_964480185.1 uncultured Planctomycetales bacterium
AACGCAGATAGTGCCGCAACCGTCACTGTTGCCGCGCGGGCTTGCGCAGCAGCAGACCCAACGGCCAGCGCAATCAGTGTTAACATCGGTAAAGCACGCGACGAGCGAGTATGTGCATGCATAGTTCTACCCCTTACGGCAGGCAGCAAACAAGTTAAGTTCCGGCTTAAACACCTTGCTGGCGCGGTCAAATAACGCCGGCAAACTATGGAACAAATAATCATGGCTTAGTGGCTGCTTTAGATGAAGCAGGAGTACTGCCATCCGAGAGTTATGCGGTCGAAGTCTCTTCCCCAGGATTAGACAGGCCTTTAAAGACTTCTAAAGACTTTTTGAGAAATTTAGATTATAATATAAGACTGTTCTTAAATGACCGGTTTGAAGGTAAAAAGGAAGTAGCAGGGCGTTTAAAAGCAGTGACCGAGCAAAGTTTGATTATTGTTAACGCAAAGAAGAAAGAATTGATTGTGCCTTTGGCAATTATTGATCAAGGCCTATTAGTTCTTTGAATTGAGTACAACTTAATAAGAGAAGGAAGTGTGTATGGATAGTGAATTAATGACCATCCTTGAACAATTGGAACGTGACAAGGGCATTGACAAAGAAACTTTAATTCAGGCGGTTGAAGTCGCTGTTGCATCTGCAGCGAAGAAAATCTGGACTGTGGATAAAGAAATTGATGTCACGGTTACCTTAGATCGTAAGACTGGAAAAATTACCGCATTCTCCGGCGATGAAGAAATTCATTCCAGTGAATTTGGACGTATTGCCGCTCAAACAGCCAAGCAAGTTGTTATTCAAAAAATCCGCGAAGCTGAAAAAGACGTTATTTACAATGAATTCAATGCGCGTGTTGGTCAAATTATCAGCGGTAGTGTGTACCGTTTTGATCGCGGTAATATCATTGTTGATTTAGGCAAGTCCGAAGGATTGATTCCTCGTTCTGAACAAAATAGTAAAGAAGAATTCCGTCAAGGTGAACGTTTACGTGCCTATGTCATGGAAGTCCGTCGTGAAATCCGTGGGCCGCAAATCGTTTTATCACGCGCTCATCCGAGCTTCGTCAAACGCCTTTTTGAATTGGAAGTCCCAGAAATTTATGAAGGGGTGATTGAAGTCAAAGCCATCGCCCGTGATCCAGGTGAACGGACAAAAATTGCTGTCTTTTCTAAAGATGAAAAGATCGATTGCGTCGGTGCTTGTGTTGGGATGCGTGGTTCACGTGTGAAAAATATTGTCACGGAATTACATGGTGAAAAGATTGATATTGTGCGCTATTCGGATGACATTAAAGAATACATTCAAGCGGCATTATCGCCTGCTGAAATTTCTCAAATGCAATTGATCTCTGATGAAAAGAGAGTCAATATTATCGTCGATGAAGATCAATTATCATTAGCGATTGGCCGTTATGGTCAAAACGTGCGTTTAGCCAGTAAATTAGTAGGCTGGGAATTAGATGTCTATTCTGCAAAGCAGTGGGATGAAAAGCACAAGAGTGCAGATGAAGCAACCGAGCCTAAAGCATCAGCGAACGTTTCTGATGAAGATGATAAACAAGAAGACAAAGAAGATTAATAACAAAGAAAGTCATTTATGCGCATTGCTGATTTAGCCAAAGAATTAAAGATAAAGACAGAATATATCGATCAAAAGCTTAAAGAGCTCAAGCTCCGTAGTAAAGAGACGGGAGAGATCACAGCCGGCGTCGAGATGATTCTACGTGATGCATTGGCTGATGAAGGCATTGGCAAGAAGGTTGTCGAAGAAGAAGAAAAGCCTGTGGTCAAGAAAGTCGCTGTCAAAAAAGCAGCGTCATTAACCACGACGAAGAAAAAGACAGCGACAGCAAAACCAACAGCGTTAGAATCTGATACAGAAAAACCTGTTAAGAAAACAGCGTCGAAAACGGCTAAAAAAGAAACAAAAAAAGAATCTGTCCGTGAAGTTATTATTGAAGCAAAACATCATAAAGATGTTCCGGCTGCGACACCCGTTGTTGAAAAACCTAAAGCGCCACCTGTGCATGTGCATAAGCCAAATCCAAATGCGGCAACCTATGTGCCACCAGGAAGCCAAGTTAACACCGGGCCTATTAAAATTGATACATACCGTCCACCCGTAGTCACACCTAAGGTTGAACAACCTAAAGAAGCGGCGAAGCCGGTTATTGATGTTACCAAAATTGAAATCCCAGCAGTTGTTCCTCCATTTGAGCCTGTTAAGAAAAAAGCAAAGTATGATGAACCATTTGTTTCAGTGAAGCCTTTGGTTAAGAAGCGTCGTCGTCCTGAAGATGGGCATGCGGGGCGTGATCATAAGCCATCTGCCTCTATTTCAGCGGCAGTGGTGCAAGAGCCAACATTAGATGGGCCATTGAAAGATGTCGAAATTCAATTACCGATTACCGTCGGGAATTTAGCTGTTAAGCTCGGACAGAAAACCAATATCGTTTTAAAGAAATTGCTCGATATGGGTATTTTTGCCAGCATCAATCAAAACCTCGACGATGCTACTGCGCAAAAATTGGCTGAAGTCTTTGGTTACAATATCATTAAGGGTAAAACTCAAGAAGAAGTATTGATTGATAGCTTTGAACAAGAAATTGATCCACCCGAATCTTTAGTGCCACGTGCACCTGTTGTCACATTCATGGGTCACGTTGATCATGGTAAAACATCTTTAATCGACCGTATCCGTTCAGCGAAAGTTGCTGATAAAGAGCATGGGGGAATTACCCAGCATTTAGGTGCCTATTCTGTGCAAATGCCAAAAGGACGTATTACGTTCCTCGATACACCTGGTCACGAAGCCTTTACTGCCATGCGTTCTCGCGGGGCACATATTACGGATATTGTTGTTTTAGTCGTCGCTGCTGATGAAGGCATCATGCCTCAAACAATTGAAGCCATTGACCATGCCCGTGCGGCGGGAGTGCCAATTGTTGTAGCGATGAATAAAATTGATAAAAAGACGGCTGATCCAGATAAAGTCAAACGCCAATTAAATGATCATGAATTAGTCCCGGAAGATTGGGGCGGTAAAACTGTTGTGGCTGGTGTTTCTGCCTTAACAGGTCAGGGTATTGATGAATTATTAGAATTAATTTTATTGGAAGCTGAATTGCTTGATATTAAAGCGAATCCAAATCGCAAAGCATCCGGTATTGTTATTGAAGCGCACATCAGCAAAGGCCGTGGGTCTGTTGCGACGATGATTGTGCAAACTGGGACATTGAATGAAGGGGATCATGTCGTTGTTGGTCCTTATTATGGTAAAGTCAAAGCGATGTTTGATGATCATGGTCGACAAATTAAGACCGCAGGTCCTTCAACACCGATTGAGATTTTAGGTATCTCCGATGTTCCTGCTGCCGGTGAGAAATTCTACGCCATCGCTGATGAAAAGACAGCACGTCAAATTGCAGATAAACGTTCTGACAAAATGAAGGCTGATAAATTAGCAGGTACGGCACGCGTTTCTTTAGAAGAGCTTTATGCACAAATTAAAGATGCTGATATTAAAGAAATGAAAATTATTATCAAGACCGATGTGCAAGGGTCTTTAGAAGCGATTAAAGAAGCATTGGCCAAAATTCCAACCAATGAAGTCAAATTACGTATCATGCATGCAGCCGTCGGTGATGTTAACTCATCCGATGTTGTCTTAGCGATGGCCTCCCAAGCTGTTATTGTGGCGTTTCAAGTGGCCATTGATACCAAGGCCCGTAAAGAATTAGAGAAATCTCCGGTTGATGTGCGTGAATACCGCATCATTTATGATTTAGTCGACGATATTCACAAGGCCTTAGAAGGCATGTTAGCGCCTAAGTTGAAGCGTAATTTCTTAGGCCGTGCTGAAGTGCGTCAGGTGTTTAAATTGTCCAAAGGTGGAGTCATTGCTGGGTCTTATATTTCAAAAGGTAAAATCCGCAATCGTCTTCAAATTGAAATCATACGTAATGGGGCTGTTGTTTACACCGGTAAAATCAGTTCCTTAAAACGTTTCAAAGATGATGTGAAAGAAGTTACTGAAAACTTTGAATGCGGTATTGGTATTGATGGGTTTAGCGATATTGTTTCCGGTGATATTGTTGAGGCCTTTGACATTGAACACATTGCCCGTAAATTATAAGTAGAGAATTCTTAAATAAACGTATGAGCAATATTGTTTTTTCCGCCATGAGACCAACGGGCAAATTGCATTTAGGGCATTTGCTTGGGGCCATATCGAATTGGATCAAACTGCAACAAACGCATCAGTGCATTTTTGCCGTCGCTGATTGGCATGCATTGATGGGTGAGTATGAAACAGGCAGCCGTAATATGCCTCAATACGCCATTGATATGGTTATTGATTGGATTGCCTGTGGCGTTGATCCCAATAAAGCCATTCTTTATATTCAATCCGAAGTGCCTGAGCATTTAGAATTACAAATGTTCCTATCCTGCTTAACACCCTTAGGGTGGCTTGAGCGTAATCCAACTTACAAAGAACAATTAAGAGAAATCACCAGCCGTGATTTGCAAACGTATGCCTTTTTAGGGTATCCGGTATTGCAGGCTGCGGATATTTTATTGTATAAAGCTTCCGCTGTGCCGATTGGCGAAGATCAATTGCCTCACTTAGAATTATGCCGTGAATTAGCACGTCGTTTTAATTCCATGTATTCATCCGAAGTGTTCCCTGATTGCAAAGCGATTTTAACCGAGACACCACGTTTGCTGGGGACGGATAATCGCAAAATGTCCAAGAGCTATGATAATGCGATTAATTTATCGGATAGCTATGATGAGATGAAGGCGCGTGTGTTAAAAATGATTACAGACCCAAAACGTCAGCGTAAAAGCGATCCAGGTCATCCGGAAGAATGTAATGTGTATAGCTATTACAAGACCTTTGCTCCTGAAGTTGCTTCTGATGTGCATCAATGGTGTACAGGGGCACAAAAAGGATGTGTGGAGTGTAAGGGGATTTTAGCCGACCACATGGATAAAATTCTTAAACCCATCCGTGAAAAAAGACTAGAATTAGCCTCAGATAAAAAGAAAATCCGTGATATATTAGACCAGGGTGCAGCCAAGGCCCGTCAGATTGCCCAACAAACCATGCGTGAGGTTAAAACCGCTGTCTATGGCGTATAAGATTACACTCGAAAATTTTGAAGGCCCGCTTGATTTACTCTTATTTTTAATTAAAAAAGACGACATCAACATTTGCGATATTCCAATCGCTTCCATTACTGATCAATACCTTGAATACATTGACATGATGAAGATGCTGGATCTTGAGATGGTCGGTGATTTCTTGGTTATGGCCGCGACATTGATTCAAATTAAGTCGCGCATGCTTCTTCCGCCTGATCCTTTGCAAAATGCTGATCAGGAAGATCCACGTTCTGAATTAGTGCGCCGTTTGCAAGAGTATGAGCAATTTAAATTAGTGGCTGAGCAATTAAAGCAAAAAGAAATCATGCGCCATGATTTATTTTCCCGTATTGTCGACCAGGAAAAGCTTGATGAATTAATCGAAGATAGCAAAGAAGTATCAATTGAAGCAACATTATTTGATTTGATCAATGCATTTTCTGCGGCCATGCGCACGGTGCCTGAGCAAAAAGATTATCAGATCACCCAAGAAGAATTTACGATCGAAGGTAAGATCCATACATTATTACACGTCATGGTTGAGCATTATGAGATTTCATTGACGGAATTATTTGGTCGATGCGTGAATAAGCAAGAAATTATCTGTACCTTTGTCGCTGTATTAGAATTAGTGCGTTTGCATGAAATTATTGCGATACAGCGTCGTCAATTTGATGA
>CAYZPQ010000115.1:0-6974 GCA_964480185.1 uncultured Planctomycetales bacterium
TAGATAAAGACTTTGGTGGAACATATGACTCAGTAATAGCAGCCTTGCAGTTTTCTGGCGCCTTCATTGACGTATTGCTTCAGTGCGGCGGTGTCGTGCGGACACACTACGTCAGAAGCCTTGTGCCGCCACATGATGCAGCAGCGTTTACCGGCTTTGTTCACCAGCGTATCCAAGTCGGTCCACGCGCTGCAAGTGAGCAATTTCAAATTCGGAATCGTTTTTACAAATTGATGTTGGATTTTTGGTAAAACATTATGATTATAAGTGATGGCCATATCTGCTGCTGAAAGTCTTTCTCCTTTCATTTGAAAATTCGCAATTGAAAAGTGAGAGAAAGTCAAATGGAAAAAAGAGTTAATAGACGCCGTTTAGTAACGGCCACCGTTGTCAGTGATAAAATGGACAAGACCCGTGTCGTGCAAGTCGTGCGTGTGTCTAAGCATCCTAAATATTTAAAACCTATGCGTTCCGTCATTAAATTTAAAGCTCATGATGAAAACAACACAACTAAAACAGGTGATGTTGTTCAGATCATGGAAACACGTCCAATATCCAAAGATAAACGTTGGGTCATTCGTGAAGTGGTTGGGGCTAAAGCCTAAGCTAAAGATAGATTCATTAAGGGAGTAAAGCTATGATCCAATTAAAAACAATTTTAGATGTTGCTGACAATACAGGTGCCCGTAAGGCATCCGTCATTGGCGTGTTAAAAGCCAAAGGTAAAATGTGGGCACAAATTGGCGATATCGTTCGTGTCAATATTAAAGAATCATCACCAGAAGCTGCTGTTAAAAAAGGTACATTGGCTAAAGGTATTATTGTCCGTACAAAAAAAGCAATTCGTCGTCCAGATGGCACATGTATTCGTTTTGATACAAACGCCATTGTTATTATAGATGATGCGGGTAATCCAAAAGGTACACGTGTGTTTGGACCTGTAGCCCGTGAATTACGTAATATGGAATATATGAAGATTATTTCCTTAGCTCCAGAGGTGGTCTAATGTTAAGAATTCGTCGTGATGATAATGTCATTGTAATGGCTGGAAAAGATAAGGGTAAGACCGGTAAAGTTGTCCGTGTGTACCCAAAGAAAAATACAGCTATTGTTGAAAAAGTGAATGTCGTTAAGAAGTCTGTGAAGAAAAGCGATATTTATCCTCAAGGTGGTTATATCGAAATTGAAAAACCGATAGCCATGGCGAGTTTGATGGTCGCAGATAAAAAAGAAAATAAACCAACACGATTCCAAACAAAAGTTTTGAAAGACGGTTCCAAGGTCCGCGTGGCCAAGAAATCTGGCGAAACGATATAAAGGTTGATTATGATTCCTCGATTATTAGAAAAATACAGAACAGAAGTTGTTAATGAAATGAAAACCAAGTTTGACATTAAAAATCGCATGGCTGTGCCACGTATTGAAAAGATTGTCATCAATATGGGTGTCGGCGAAGCGATGAGTGATGTCAAAATCTTAGAACGCGCTGCAGAGCAATTATCTTGGATTACTGGTCAAAAACCAACCATCCGTCGTTCAAAGATTGCGATTTCAAATTTCAAATTACGTGAAAATCAACCAGTTGGTTGCAAGGTCACATTACGCAGCCACCGCATGTATGAATTCTTAGATAGATTAGTGAACGTTACATTGCCTCGTATTCGTGATTTTAACGGTGTTTCACGTAAGTCATTTGATAAAGCAGGTAACTATTCATTAGGTATTCAAGATCAAGGTATTTTCCCTGAAGTAGATGCTTCTGCCCGTGATCACCGTATTCAAGGGATGGATATCACATTCGTCATCAAGAATGGTGATAAAGAAAAGAATTTAGAAATGTTACGGTTATTCGGTATGCCGTTTACAAAATTAAGTAATCAGCAGTAAAAGATAAAATCAGGAGTTATTAAAAGTTTATGGCTAAGAAATCGTTGGTTAATAAGTCTTTAGAAGCGCCAAAATTCAGTGTCCGTCAACATAATCGTTGCGGTTTATGTGGTCGTTCACGCGGTTACTTACGCCGTTTCGGTACTTGCCGTATTTGTTTTAGAGAATTATCTTGGAAGGGTGAAATTCCAGGCGTTAAGAAAGCAAGCTGGTAATTTAAAGCTCGCCAAACTGTAAGTTAATTCAATTAATTGTTTAAGGAAAAAATAACATGTCAGTTTCAGATCCGATTGCCGATACATTAACCATTGTCCGTAATGCTATCCATGCCCGCAAAGATACGCTTGAGTTTCCAGCGTCAAAATTGTTAGAGCGCGTGATGGGTATTTTCAAAACAGATGGTTATATTGAAGATTTTCGTTTACTCAAAGACAATAAACAAGGCGTTATCAAAGTTTATTTGAAATACGAAAATAATAAATCTCCGATTATGGGTATTAAACGCGTTTCCAAACCAGGTTTACGTGTTTACGTCGAGAATGATCGTATTCCACGCGTATTAAGCGGTTTAGGAACTGCTGTTTTATCGACATCAAAAGGTATTATTTCAGATCGTGAAGCCCGTAAGTTGCGCATCGGCGGGGAAGTTATTTGTTATATTTGGTAAGCTGTTAATTAAAGGAAATATCATATGTCAAGAATTGCTAAAACACCCATTATCGTACCTAAAGGCGTCAAGATTTCTTTCGATGCGACCAAAGTCCAAGTTGAAGGCCCAAAGGGTAAATTAAACATGGCACTTCCGTCGGGAGTTTCATTAGATCAAAAAGAAGATAAATTAATGATCAATCGCTTAAATGATTTGAAACAATCTAAAGCGAATCATGGGACAACCAAACGCCTGATCATGAATATGTGCGAAGGTGTGACCGTTGGGCATAAGAAAGCGTTAGAAGTTCAAGGGGTTGGTTTTCGCGTTGCTTTGCAAGGTAAGAAATTAGTCATGAACGTTGGTTTTTCTCACCCTGTTGAATTTGATGTTCCTAAAGAAATCAATGTCACCTCTGGTAAGCCAACAGAAATTGGCTTAGAAGGTATTGATAAAGAATTAGTTGGTTTAGTGGCCTCTCAAATTAGAGCTGTTAAACCACCAGAGCCATATAAAGGCAAAGGGATTCGCTACGTCGGAGAAATTGTTAAACGTAAGCAAGGTAAACAAGTCACCAAGTAATTTGGTGTAAAAAGGTAAAGATATGTCAAATATTAAAGAAGTCAAACGTCAATTTCGTCATAGCCGTATCCGTAAGAATTTAACCGGTACGACAGAGCGTCCACGCTTATGCTTAAGCCGTAGCTTAAATAATTTACAAGCACAAATCGTCGATGATACAACAGGTAAAGTCATTTTAGGTAAATCTACTTTAGCTAAAGATGTCAAATCTAAAATCAAAACCGGCGGCAATCAAAAAGCAGCTGAGATTTTAGGTGAAACATTTGCTGCTGAAGCGGTAAAAAAAGGGATTAAAAAGGTAGCTTTTGATCGCGGTGGTTATTTATATCACGGCCGTATCAAAGCATTTGCCGAAGCTGCCCGCAAAGCGGGATTGGAGTTTTAAGTCGTATGAAAGACAATAAAAAAGTTGATGAAAAAGATTTAAAAGTAAAAACACCTGCTCAAGCAGAATTATTATTATCTGAAGAACAAGAAGCTGTAGCTGCTCCTGCTGAAACTGCAGAAGTTGCTGCGACTCCTGCGGCACCTGCCACTGGTGGTCAACGAGGAGGCAACAATAAACGTCGCTCTTCTCGTCCAGCTCCAGCAAAACGTACTGCTGGTTTGACAGATAGTGGTTATATTGAAAAAGTTGTTTCAATCAATCGCGTTTCAAAAACAAACAAAGGTGGGACACGTATTTCATTCTCCGCTTTAGTTGTTATTGGTGATGCGAAGGGTAAAGTTGGATATGGTTTAGGTAAAGCTGCTGAAGTTGCTGCTGCGATTAAAAAAGGTTTAAATCAAGCCAAAAAACAAATGATTGTTGTTAATCGTCGTGGTACAACGATTACACATGAAATTTTAGGTTCTTGCGGTGCATCACAAGTATTATTAAAGCCAGCTTCTGAAGGTACTGGTGTTATCGCATCCGGTGCTGTACGTGCTGTCTGTGATGGGGCAGGTATTACTAATATTTTAACAAAATGTCATCGCTCAAATAATCCAATCAATATTGTCAAAGCAACGTTTGATGGTTTATCCCGTTTAAAGGTTTTGAAAGATAAAGAGGTTTAAGTTATGCAAGCGCACCAATTAAGATCACCAGCAGGTTCACGTAAACGTAAAATCATCGTCGGTCGTGGCCGTGGTACAGGTCATGGTAAGAGATCAGGCCGCGGTCAAACAGGGCAACATTCACGCTCTGGCCGTGCGACTATGCTCGCCTATGAAGGCGGTCAAATGCCATTGTTACGTCGTTTGCCCAAAGTTGGTTTTAGAAGCAAATGGCCAACAGAATATCAAATTATTAACGTTGAAAGTCTCAACGTTTTTAAAGATGGGGACATTGTAAATGTCGAAAGCTTAAAGAGCGCAAACTTGATTCGGTCTTTAAACCGTCCGATCAAGATCTTAAGTGATGGAAATATCACTAAGAAATTGACTGTCCAAGCGCACCGGTTTTCTAAATTAGCCCAAGAAAAAATAACAAAAGCCGGCGGAAAAGCTGAGCTTATAACAAAGACCAGTTAAGCCCATGGTCTCTCAATTTGTTAAAGGGTTTGCAAACTGTTTTAAGATCCCCGAATTAAGGAATAAAATCCTTTTTACGATCGGGATCATTGCCGTGTACCGTATTGGATGTTACATTCCCACACCCGGTATTAATGGCGCAGCCTTAAACGAGTTTTTTGCCCGTATGGAAAGCAATACAGGTGGCGGAAACGTGTTGAGCATCATGAACATGTTCTCCGGTGGGGCTTTAGGTAAGCTCACCATCTTCTCCTTAGGGGTCATGCCCTATATCTCCAGCTCCATTATCATGCAATTGTTAACCGCTGTTATTCCTGCTTTAGAGAAAATGTCTAAAGAGGGACAAGCTGGTTATAAAAAAATCAATCAATATACCCGTTACGGAACAGTTATTTTAGCCGTAATCCAATCATTCTTTATTGCGTTATGGTTGGAAAGTCCGTCGACATTTGAAGGGTTGCAAGTTGTTGGTCAACCAGGTTGGGGTTTCCGTATTACAACCATGTTCACTTTAACAGCGGGTACTGTATTTTTGATGTGGCTTGGGGAACGTATTCAAGAGCGTGGTGTGGGTAATGGGACATCACTCATTATTACCGCAGGGATTTTATCCTCAGCGCCAACAGCATTTCATTATTTAAAACTTTTACTCAACCCAGAAAGTGGTGCCGCTCAATTGCAGCCTATCGCTTTAGTGTTGATGGTGTTCTTTTTAATATCTGTCATTATTTCTACAACATTAATTTCACAAGCGCAACGTCGTATTCCTGTTCAATATGCACGACGTGTCGTGGGTGAACAGCAAGCTGTTGGTCAGGCCTCATTTATTCCGTTAAAAGTAGATACAGCAGGGATTATCGCCATCATCTTTGCGCAGTCTGTTATCTTATTTCCAGCAACTATTGGAAGCTTCTTTCCACATAATCCTGTATTACAGCATATTTCATCATGGATTTCTCGTGGGCATCCAACCTACTATTTAATCTATGGCTTAATGATTATATTCTTCTGTTATTTTTATACAGCGATTGTTTTTAATCCTGTAGATGTTTCTGAGAATTTAAAGAAAAATGGTGGTTTCATTCCAGGTGTTCGTCCTGGTCGTGAGACAGCTAATTTCTTAGATTATGTCTTAACACGTATTACATTAGTCGGTGCTTTATTTATTTGTACGATTGCAGTTATGCCTGATGCCATCATGGCGTCATTTAAAGTGCCGTATCTTGTTGCATCATTCTTTGGTGGAACGGGGGTTTTAATTACGGTAGGTGTTATGCTCGACACCATGAAGCAAGTTGAATCACATTTGCAAATGCATCATTATGAAGGTTTCATGAAAAGCGGCCAATTACGGGGCCGTCGATGAGAATTGTTTTACTGGGACCTCCCGGAGCAGGTAAAGGGTCCCTGGCTTCTTTGATAAAGAAAAATTTATCGGTGGTACATTTGTCGACGGGAGATATGCTCCGCGACGAGATTCAAAAAGCATCACCGTTAGGTCTTGAAATTAAAGCATTGATTGCGCATGGGTCACTTGTTTCAGATGACATTGTGACACAGTTAGTCAAATCAAAGGTCATTGACAATGTGGCGACAGCCCCAAAAAGTTATATGCTCGATGGGTATCCTCGCACTGTTCACCAAGCTGAAGATTTAGATGTGATGTTGACCAAGGTGGGAACACCATTGGATTTTGTCATCGACATGGAAACAGATTTTGATGTTATTTTACAGCGTTTAGTCAGTCGTTTGGTGTGCCGCAAATGTGGCGATATTTATAATTTAAATAAGAAGGCACCAAAGATAGCAGGTAAGTGTGATTTATGTTCAGGTGACCTTTACCAGCGCTCTGATGATAATGAAGAAACAATTAGAACGCGTTTAGAAGTGTACGTGCAAACAACACAGCCGATTATAGATTATTATAAGAAGCAAAATAAAATTAGAATATTAAATGGCAATTTAGAGACAGTTGATTTGTTTCATCAATTTGCTGCGATGCTCAGATGAAAGCAACTGGGAACATTCGGCTTAAGAGCCCTAATGAAGTTGACATTTTAAGAAAAGCTGGTAGAATTCTGGCTTCTATTATAGCCGAATTATCGAGTTCTTTAACAAGTGGTATTACAACAAAAGAGATTGATCGACGAGCTGAGGAATTAATTTTAAAAAACCGCGTCAAACCTGCCTTTAAAGGTTACCGCGGATTCCCAGCCAGTGCGTGTATTTCTGTAAATGATGCGATTGTGCATGGTATCCCCAATCAGCGTGTTGTTAAAGAGGGTGATATTATCAGCGTTGATGTCGGTATTATCCATGAAGGATATTATTCAGATACCGC
>CAYZPQ010000116.1:0-1749 GCA_964480185.1 uncultured Planctomycetales bacterium
CGAAGATAATTTAATTGATATTGTTCAAGCATCTGAACAAAACGGTATTGTAAAGAGTCAGATTTTTCTAAATAGTAGCAATGATTTTAAATTAACCGCAGATATTAAATTGCCGAGTGATCTTCGCATCAATAAGGCTTATGGAGTAACATTTAATGATGTGGATGGGGATGGTTTAACGGATTTTGTTACAGATAATGGAGCGTATTTTAACTTTTATTTGAAGTCAAATTTGAAGAAGCCTAATGAATTTGTTTTATCGAATCGGTTTGGTTTGTCTCGAGTTGGGGATCTTAAAAAATCAACATTTGTCGTTGATTTAAATGGTGACGGACTTGCGGATGTTATTAATTTAAATGCAGGACAGGTAAATTTGTATTGGAATGCGGGGGGAGCTTTTGTTACAGAAACAAACCTCAACAAATTGCCATTTAAGGACTGGATTGACATTGGACGTGTTGCAACAATAGCTGATCTTAACGGGGATGGATTACCAGAGATTATTACGAATACGCCAAGTGAGTCAAAGTTCTTTATTAATACGGGGGATGGGTGGAGAGAGAATGCTAATTGGGCTATTAATGGTCTTAATTTAGCCAATGGATGTTCTCAATTTACAGATGTTAATGGCGATGGATTATCCGACGTAATTTATGATGCCTGTGAACCTCGTTCCATTATATATTTGAGTCCTGGCCGCGATGTAAAGAATGCTATTAATGTGAATGAGTTTAGTGGGCCTTCGGATGTATTAGTTGGAATTGATAATGGCATTGGGGCTAAGACAGAAATCATTTATGATCATGCCAATAAGCCTGAGTATGAGAATAAATTCCTGCCATTTCCTCTTCAAGTTGTGAAAGAGATTCGAGTCAAAAATACCCCAGCGTCTCCCGTCGCATTTAATTATGTAACTAAGTATGCTTATAAAATCGGTATATGGGATCCTAAAGAGCGTGAATTCTTAGGGTTTAATGAAGTGCGTGTCATTGATGCAGATGGTAATTATGCGTTGACCAATTTCTTACAAGATACATACCGTAAAGGCCAACCCTATCGTCAAATGAGTTTTGATGCGAAAGGGAAAATCTTGAATAGAGTTGATACCTATTGGAAGCTTGTGGACACAAATAAAGCATTATCTAAATTCTCCTACGCTCAACGTAATGATCAGTATGTTTATAATGACAAAGGGGAGTATAAACGCACGGCACAAGTGGCTGTGGTTGATACAACGAATGGGAATTTATCAAAGACGATTAACTATGGTGAAATATCTCAAGATTCACCTGAAATGCTTTTAAGAAATGGCGATTATGTCCCTGAATTTGATCCTTTAGCCGTTGTTGACGTCGGAACAGATTATTCTGTGCAAGAGATGATGTATGCACAGAATTTGAATAAATGGCTTATAGGTCTTCCGATGAGAAAGATGATCCAGGATAAGGCGGGAAAAACAGCGTTTTTGGAATGGTATTATTATGATGGGTCTCCCTATTATAATTCACAGCCATCAAAAGGTATGTTGACCATGAGACATGGTTGGGACGGAGGGACTCCTGCTATTGCCGTCTACACGAAATATTCATACGATCTTTTTGGAAATCTTGAAACAACCACAGATCCTCGCAATTACACCACGCGTATAACATATGATTCAAGTTATAAGTTGTTCCCTGTTACTGTTGAGAATGCCTTGCTACAAAAATCTTACACGACTTATTACGGTGTTAATGAAGCGCCAACAGA
>CAYZPQ010000116.1:1759-2738 GCA_964480185.1 uncultured Planctomycetales bacterium
TTTATTATTATTAACAATATAAAGGTATTCAGATTTCTAAAAAAAAATTTATAAAAAATGAAAAAAACAAACAAAATGATTATATATAGATCAATGAATGAAAAAAGATATCAATAATCAACAAAGTTGGGTGAATTACGATAATTTTGGTCGTGCTACTTTCTCCGTTGGGCCATTAGATTCTGTTGATTTTCCGGCAGCTACCACTGCGTATACGGTTCAAGGCGCCTACACGCAAGTTACCCAAAAAGTTAGAATCGAGAATAATAAAGCGCCAACAATCGATACGAGTAGTTTTTATGATGGATTAGGTCGATTAATACAAAGTAAATCACCGTCGGCAACAGCAGGACAATGGATTGTGAGTGGGCAAACTGTTTATAACAATCGGGGATTGATAGATAAACAATATGTTCCAAGATTTACAACCAAAGGATTAAATACATTAGACCCCATTGATGCGACAAGTGTTTATGAACAGTATAAATATGATGCATTGGGTAGGACGATCAGTGTTATTCATAAAGATGGTAGCTATTCAACAACGATTTATGGGTTGTGGTATGTCACAACGGTTGATGAGAATGGTCATGCTCAAGTGAATTATCTAGATAGCGCAGGTCGATTGGCGCGTAAAGAAGAAGTTATTGGTGCAGATGGCAGGTCTAAACATTATCCCTTTAAGGCGTATGAATGGTATGCGAGAACGCTTTATGAATATGATACTTTAGGTAATTTAATTAAAGTTACGGATGCACAGAATAATGTCACCACCATTAAGTATGATGCATTGGGTCGTAAGAAAAGCATGGATGATCCAGATATGGGTCATTGGGAATATGGGTATGATTTAAATGGCAACTTAACGAGCCAGAAAGACAATAAAGGGCAAATATTAAACTTTGTTTATGATGAACTCAATCGTTTAAAAAATAAAAATGAAATTCCGGTATCTCCCGCTGTTGTAGGTCCTCCGATT
>CAYZPQ010000116.1:2748-3050 GCA_964480185.1 uncultured Planctomycetales bacterium
CCTGTGAATGTTAATTATCAATACGATGATAAAAATCAACTGTATGGTTTAGGTCGTCTGAATAAAGCAAGTTATAACAATGATTTTGCCTTATTTAAGTATGATCAGCTCGGACGAGAAAAGTCTTCGATTAAGACAATTGATAATACGCAGTATGGTGTTGTTCGAACCTATGATGCGCTTAATCGTCTTACTGATTTGAAATTTCCGAATAATAATAAGATTTATTATACCTACAATTTAGCCGGACAAATTAACGGCATATTAACAAAGCCTCCCACTGATCCACAACCATTAGATAA
>CAYZPQ010000116.1:3060-6887 GCA_964480185.1 uncultured Planctomycetales bacterium
TGAACAAACAGTCGTTCTTGGAGTCGATTTAGATTTTAAAAAAGATATTAAATACAATGTCTTTGGCCAAATGACGGAGATTACATATGGCAATGGTGTTGTCACAAACTATGAATTTGATGCGTTAACGCAACGTTTAAAGCAAGTTGTAACGCTTGATGCCAAGGGTGCGCTTATTCAATTCTTTGATTACACGTATGATTCGATTGGACAAGTAAAGTCAATTACTGATTCCGTCAATACTGCAACACAAATATTTAGCTACGACAGTTTAAATCGTTTAATTGAGGCAAATGGCACAAACTATGGTCTTAAAAAATATAGCTATGACATGATTGGTAATATTCTTACCAAAGATGGGCTTACTTATACTTATGGCAAAGTGGCTGATAAAACAGGTCCACATGCGGTGCAAAGTTTATCCGACGGTACAGTTTATAAATATGATCCTAATGGGAATATGATATCGAAGACAAAAGGTTCTAATCAAACTGAGTATGTCTATGATGCTGAGAATCGTTTACGGTATGCCTATTCTAGAAAAGTAGGAGAAGCTCGACGCTATTTGATTAGTAATTATACCTACGATGGGGATGGTGGACGAGTTAAGAAAATAGTATACCGACGGGCTACTTTGCCTAATGTTGATCCATTGACAGCGATGATGTTAGGTGATAATTACGCGAAGATGCAAGAATCAATACGTAATCAACTTGCTCAAGCTATTACAACCGTGTATGTAGGTAATTTATCTGAATCAGAAGCAGGGCGGGTGACTAATTTTATATATTTGGGTAGTCAGAAAATTGCTTCAGTGAGTGGGACGGATGTATTTTATTATCACACAGACCATCTTGGTGGTTTGAATGTATTAACGGATCGCTTTGGTTTAGCCAGAGAACTTACTGAGATTGATCCATTTGGTCAGACTGTTAAGCATCAAAAGTTTGGAGCACCTAGTAAGACAGCGTGGTATTACTTTACGGGTAAACCGTTCGATGATGAGACGGGGTTGTATTATTATGGGGCGAGGTATTATGATCCGAAGTTGGGGAGGTTTATAACGCCTGATACTGTCGTACAGAGACACAATGATCCACAGACATTGAATCGATATTCTTACTGTTCCAACAATCCTGTTAATCGGGTTGATATGGATGGCCATAAGTGGAGTTGGAGAAAATTTTTTGGTGCAATTGTCGGGGCAGTGGTTACAGCGGTTGTTACAATTGTATTAACACCATTTGTTGGTCCAGTATTCGCGGGGGCAATCGGCGGTGCATTAGGTGGCATGGTTAGCGCAGGCATATCAGGAGGTAATATTGGTCAGGCAGCTTTATTTGGAGCAATAGGCGGAGCAATAGGCGGAGGTCTGGGTGCGGCATCGAAATGGTCTAGTGGATGGGGAGCTGCAGCCAGATTTACGTCAGATGGCTTAGCATTAGCTAGTGTTGCTTCTGCAGGAATGAGTGATAGCTGGGATGGGTTAGCTGGAGGATTTTTAGGTTCATATTTAGGAAATAAGTTCGCTAATTCAGAACAGTTTAAGAATTGGCAGAGTGGTAGAGGTTTTAAATCAAATGCAGATATTCAAAAAGAAGTTATGGCAAAAATAAGAGCTTCTGCCAATGGTGATGGTGGCTTAGGTTGGGATGATGTTGCTGTAACTACCAATGATAAAGGAGCAGTAGAGTGGTGGCTTAAAGAATCGGCTGTTCCTGGTCCTTTTGGACAGCCAGTATCAGAATGGCAAAATGGTAAGCCCACTGAATGGGGAAATCTAATGAAGTATACAGATGCTGCAGGAGGAGCGTGGAGTACGGCAGAAAATACAGCTGTATATGGTGGTCTGGTAGTAGCTACTTTGGCCACAGCAGGTGGCGCAGCTGAAATGGCGGGGGTTCTTAATACAGCACCTCAATCAAATAATATTATAAGAATTATGAGCCGTCCGGGTAGATGGGGTTATCGAATAGATAAACCAGATGCACATAAGCCATATATTCATGATCATTTTTGGAGATGGTAATTATGAAAGAGAATTATTTAGATAAATTTTTAGTCAGTAAGACGGAAGAAATTAAGAAATGGAGTTATGAGGACTTGTTAGGTTCAGTAGATGAAATAAAAGCATTTACTGAGAATTATCAAAATCATAAAATCAATATCGAGGTTCAAAGTATTAAAACCAATAATGGATTAAATGTTATGGTTGAATGCTCTATTCGTAAGTTTTTTTTAACGTACGTCGGTAGGCAGAAGTTTTTCTATAAAAGCATAAAGGGTGATGTGAAAGATATTGATGGAGATGAGTTCTATAAAAGAAAATAGCAGCATACCACAGGAATTAATTTGATGGACTATTGAAAGTTTGTGTCGTGCGTGTCAGTTTTTGACATGCTTTCTTTGTATCTCGATGAAGTAAGAAGTTAAGAAAGGGTAATTGTAATGATTTGTCCTTGGTGTAATAAAAGTTCGACAAAAGCTTTATATCAAATGGGTCTTGTTAAAACCTGTGAGCATTGTAACAAAAAATTTAAAGTCAAATTTAGGATAAAGGAAATTATCATTTACGCCCTAATAGTAGGTGCGGTAGCAGCGGTATCTAGTATTTTTAATATGGAATATTTAACTATCCTAATAATTGTATGTTCATTACCTTTTGGTTCAAAGTATGTGTATTATTTTGAAGAAATTGAATCGACACACTAGAGATTAGAATAAATGGTGTCGTTTCTCATAAACATAGATATATCAATAGTTAAGAAATAAATTGAAAATGATGGAGTTTTTTATAGGGAGGGTTTAAACGATATGTAAAAAAATAGCGGACCATATCAGCAGAACCCATTGAAATAATTCAAGATCCTATATGATGTGTCCCTACGTCATCATGGGTTGTCTAATCAAATCAATCTAATTTCCCCGATCCAAAAAGGATACCTTATGCCAAGGTATATACGGTTTAATAAATGGTGTCGTTTCTCATAAATCTAGATATATCAATAGTTAAGAAATAAATCAGAAATATACTCTGCAATTCCGACATATTCTCACTATGCTCTAAGGTCTAAAGAAGTTTTATTTAAGCGCAGAAGCTCCTTAAAATGAACTAATTATTTGTAAGTAATTGAAGATGTGTGAGATGTGAGAAACGACACCATTTATTCTAGCGTCAAAATTTGGAGATACCGGTAGATTGATATTTGATTCATCAGTTACAATTGGATCGGGTATTAATGGATATGCGAATGGAGGCATGGAAGGTTTTGCTGGAGGCGTTTTTGGTTCTGGATTAGTAACAGGAGCGCAAGCGTACGCAAACAGAAGCCAGCCTCCTCCAAGTCAAGAAGCTCCAAATGGTTTTTGGGACACGGTTGTTGATATTGGTTTTTTTGTTGAGTCAGTGAGACAGTATAATGAGAATCCAGGTTGGGCGACAGGATTGGGATTATTTGCGAATAGTTTAGCGTTGCTAGCTCCTGGGGTATCAAGTTATGGTACTGTTAATGCGGCTGTTAAGGCTGAACTAGCAGCTGAAAAAGCAGCAAGTAAGAATTTAGTAATTGGAAAATTTAAGAATGGTGCTCCTGATTTTGGAGTGAGAGCGAATGAGAAATATTTTAGTTTTGAGAATTTAGGATCAACGAAAGCCAATTATCAACAAAATATGAGAGCCTTGAGGGTAGAAATGAGAAATCGGGAGGCTTTCATGAGCGAAAAACGAAGGTTCTAGAGGGTAACCACGGGGGCGCCGCCGCCTTGGCCGTGCATAATGGATTCAACTGAAAAATTTGGGATTGATTATGCTGGATCGTGAAGGCTTC
>CAYZPQ010000117.1:0-6884 GCA_964480185.1 uncultured Planctomycetales bacterium
ACCAATGTCATTGATGTAGCGATTCGACGATTGCGTAGTAAAGTAGATGATCCATTTGACATCAAGCTTATTCACACAGTGCGCGGGATGGGGTATGTCTTTGAAGCTCATCGATAAAAATAATATGACTTATCCCAAACAATCTTTCTCTATCACAACACGATTAACATTTTTATCCACGCTGTTTTTCTTCCTAATTCTTTCGTTGTCCTTGGGATTCTTGTATTGGAATTTAAAACAAAGCATTGAGCGTCAAGATGCAAAATTTCTTGTTGAAGAAATTTATGAGCTTCGATCTGTTGTCGATGAATATGCGTCTGATTGGCCTGTTATTGAGCGTGAAATCATGGAAGGTGTGGTTGGGGCAAAGTTTTCTTCTTACTATAAGCGTATCCTTAATGAAAACAAGCAAACGCTCATCGAAACACCGCGCATGAATGAGCTCATGCCAGCAGACTCCTTTCCAAGCATTGACTCATTCGATCCTTCATCAAACGGTAAGAAAATAAAAGCCCACGATGGCCGTACGTTCATGCTCATGACAATTGCGGATACCAATGATGCAACAGAACATAAGAAATATATTTTACAATTAGCCGTCGATGTTTCTAAAGATCAGGAACTTATTAATGATTACCGCTTAAAAATTATTTTTGTTCTTTTCTTAAGCATTATTTTCTCCTGCGGCATCAATATTATTGTCATACGTACTTCCATGAAGCCTTTAAAAGAAATTACCAAGAAAGTACGCCAGGTCACTGCAAGCCAGCTGCATGAACGCATTAATGCAGAATACTGGCCGCAAGAGCTAGGTAAACTCGCCATTGCTTTTGATGAGATGCTTGATCGCCTGGAGGATTCCTTCAGTCGTCTGTCGCAATTTTCTGTCAATTTAGCTCATGAACTACGCACACCCATTAATAATTTGATGGGAGAAGCTCAAGTGACTTTATCAAAGGCGAGAGATCTTGAGGAGTATCAACATGTCTTGGAATCGAGTTTGGAGGAATATAACCGTCTTAAGGCAATGATTGATACATTACTTTTTCTCGCACGTACTGAAAATAACGAAATCAAGCTTGAGCGTGTGGCCATTGATGTGCGTAAAGAAATAGATGCTGTGATTGAATTTTTCGAAGCCATTGCACAAGAGCATAAGGTTGGCGTGATAGCATCTGGTCAGGCGGTATTAAATACAGATAGTGTATTATTTCGACGGATCATCAGTAATTTAGTGATGAATGCCTTGCAATATACACCGGCGCAGGGAAAAATTACTATCGATATTCAATCATTGCCTCACGCAATAACTATATCGATTAAAGATACCGGGGCGGGTATTGCTAAAGAAGAATTAGCGCAAATTTTTAATCGTTTTTATCGCGCCCCATCTGCACGAACAAAATATCCTCAAGGCATGGGTTTAGGTTTACACATCGTTAAATCAATCATGCAAATCCATGGGGGAACAGTCACCATCGAAAGTATTCCCACCCAAGGTACTACTGTTATTCTGAATTTTCCAATCCTCTAAGATTACAAAAATGTAATCTGCATGTCATCTTTATGTCAGGTTTTATCTTTATAGTACTAAGATGTTTCTTAATCCTACTTTTCGCCATATTCTATTGATTTGTATTCTTGCCTATGTGTTTTTCTTTCTAGGCAATGGCCTGATTGGACTGAGTCATCCCGACGAAGTCTTTTATACGCAAACAGCTAAAGAGATGATTGATAATCACTCATGGCTTGTACCGTATTTATTTGATGGCCCTAATTTTGAAAAACCAATTCTAAGTTATTGGTTATTTATGGGAGCTTTTAGTTTATTGGGAGTGGGAAGCTTTAGTGCTAGGTTTTTTCCAGCTGTATTTGGAACCATAGGTGTTATTGGGATTTATTTTCTTGGAAAAAAGGCTTTTGATGATGAGCGTAAAGGGCTATATGCCGCTTTAGTACTGATGTCATCGCTACTTTATATTGGACTTTCCAGAACAGTATTTACAGACATGTTTTTTACAGTCTTTATTGAATTAGCTCTTACAAGTTTTTATTATGCTTATGTTGATGCTAGTTTTAAAAAGTGGGGAATGGTATTCTTTTGGATATTTACGGCATTAGCAGTTTTGACAAAAGGAATACTTGGGTTGGCAATTCCTTTACTCGTCATTGTGATTTTTCTTGGATTACGCAAAGAGTTAAGGTTTATAAAATATACGTCATTTTGGATAGGTGTAGCTTTATTTGCGGTGATTGCTTTGCCATGGTACGTGTTTGTTATTATCAATTATGGCCAAAGTTTTATTCAAGAGTTCTTCTACAATGATCATTTCCGTCGTATTGTCCAAGCAGAGCATCTTTCCAATGATACGTGGTATTTTTATCCCATAAGCACTATTGGCTTAATGGCACCGTGGTCTATTTTTTTGATACGGGCCTTATGGAAACTTCCGCAGCATCTCAACAAAAATACACAACCTATTTATCTTTTTCTTACGATTTGGATTGCAGTTGTCTTCGTTATTTTTCAAGCAGCGCATTCAAAACTTATTAGTTATATATTTCCTTTATTCCCAGTGCTTGCCTTATTAACAGGAGATTATTTAAAGACAGCCGTTGGGTATGCATCGCGTAGGCTTTTTACTTTTTCCGCTATTATTTTTCCAGTTGCCATCATTTCTTTTGTCATCTATGCAGCATTAAAGTTTTCTCATTATCTTCCATCTCTAAGAGAAATTATTATTCAGATTGGTATTTATCTATGCATTACATATGGAATCATTTTTCTAATATGTAGAAAAGATACTCCAGCTAACAGGATAATAATTGTTATTGTCCAAATTCCTTTGATATTAGGCTTGGCATTCAACAATCATAAAGCCTATGAGAATTATGTAAGCGCTGAGGAGCCCTGTCATTATTTATTAAGAAACTATAACGTCAAAGGCCCAATTATTTGTTCAAAACGCTTTTTGCGTTCTACGCGATTTTTTACAGATAAAGAAGTGATTATGTTGAATTCTAACGGGCAGAATAAGTTTTTTAGTCCACATCCTGTTAAAGAATTGAGTTTAGGGAGTGATATAGGATTTATATTAAATAAACAACCTCTTCTTTATGGGATTGTTACCAAAGGGGATGTTGGGGAACTTAAAAAGGTGCTTGATGGTAAATATGAGGTCGATGAATTAGCCGTTATTGCTGATGAGCATATCGTTCGTATTCGTTTTTATTCTAAGCGTGACAACTGCTTATTATATTGTTAAATTAATAATTAATTTATATCACGATTACGAAAAAGGATGAGCTACCTCATGAAATGGCTTAATTCGTGGCAGTTTTTTGCATGTTGTTCAGCATTCTTTGCTGGACTTACAGCAATTTTTGGTAAAATCGGTGTTGCGCATATTAATTCTAATCTTGCTACATTTATCCGTGTTTTTATTGTAATATTATTGAGTGCCGTTATTTTATCTGTGACACATCAATGGCAACGTCCCCAAACGATCTCACCGAAGACCTGGGTATTTTTAATTCTGTCAGGGATAACAACTGCTTTATCATGGCTTTGTTACTATCGTGCACTCCAAATCGGGCCTGCATCTCGTGTAGCATCTATAGATAAATTGAGTGTAGTCGTCGTGATTATCTTAGGTGTTATCTTTTTAGGCGAGAACGTCTCTTGGCAATTGATTGTAGGTGGTGGGTTAATTAGTATCGGGACCTTGTTATTAATCTCTTAATATTATTTAAGGAAAAGTATGGATATCAAACACCGTATTCAACGTTTCTTAAAGTTCAGATTCCTTATCATGTATCCTTTTGCAGTATATTTGGCATTTTTTGCTAATTCAGATGATCAATCTATTCTGCAAGGGTCGGGGTTCTTGTTAACGGGCCTATTATTACGTATGTGGGCGAATGGTTATGCTATTAAGAATGATAAATTAACAACATCAGGACCGTATTCTTATGTACGCCATCCGCTTTATTTAGGTTCAACTTTAATTGTGATAGGTTTTATTATCATCCTTAAAATTTATTTAATCGGCGTTGTGTTTTTACCGCTATTTCTATTTGCCTATCTAAAGACCATGCGTAGTGAAGAAGGGATGTTAATTGCAAAGTTTGGTCAACATTATATTGACTACAAACAATCCGTTCATGGTTTATGGCCTCGATTAACTGCTTATAGAGCTGGGGATAAATGGGCATTTAGTTTGTCACGACTACTTAAAAGCCAAGAATACAAATTATTCATTTGGACAATTATTATCGTCATTGCGTTTCATTTAAAAGACGAACTGTTTGTTGAGCGTGAAGCTATTGATGCTAAGATTATCATTTTAATTGCGTCAGCCTTAGTTTTGGCATTGCTGGATGTTATTGGTGAATTCTTTAGAAAATCTGAGTGGGGGATGAATTACCTCGCTAATTCAAGATAATAAACAAAGGAGAAATGTGATGAAGAATAAGTTATGGTTGTTTTTCTTAGGTGTATTCATATCGTTTACAAGTTTAACCCACGCCGCAGAGAAATTAGTTATCGCGGTTCAACCAACAGCGTCCCAAACAGAGCTTGTTTCTCAGTCTCAGGAAATTAAAGATTTATTACAAAAACAACTGGGCATGGATGTCGAGTTATTATTCCCAACTAGTTATTCTGGTGTCATTGAAGCCTTGCATTTTGGACACGCCCAAGTAGCTTTTATGGGTTCGTGGCCTGCATTATTAGCTACTCAAAAAGCAGATGCCTCTATTTTATTAGCTGAAATCCGTGAAGTCATGATTGGCCAAGAGAAAAAAGAAGAACCATATTATTATTCCTATTGGGTTGTTGGTAAAGATAGCCCGATTAACTCCTTAGCAGAATTAAAAGGAAAGAAAGTTGCCTTCCCAAGCCAATTATCAAGTTCTGGTTTCGTGGCACCACTTTCTCGTCTCGTCGATTTACAATTAATTACTCCACCAGAAGATAAAGCGGCAGATCCTAAGCAATTTTTTAGTGATGTTCTCTATGCCGGTGGCTATGCACAAGGGTGGGAAGCGCTTAAAGCTGGGCAAGTTGATGTCACGGTCATTGCAGGGGATGTTGCGGAGAAACTTTACAAGGATGTGTTGGATAATACCAAAGTCATTGAACAGCAAGGGCCAATTCCATCACATGCTGTTGTTGTGGGGCATGATGTAAGTCCTGAGCTTAGAGAAAAAATTAAAAATGCCTTTTTAGAATTTAATAAAGAAGAATATCGCCCATTGATGCGTAAGTTTATTTCTGGTATCTTTATTCGTTTTGAACCAGCTGGTGCAGAGCATTTAGACGCCTTGAAAACAATGGTTGAGAAGACGCATTTGAAATTTGAAGAAGAAGATGACAAAGATTGATACGAATAAAAATTCACCGATTCTCGAAGCCAAAGACATCTGGGTCTCTTATCAAGAGGGCCCAGATGTTTTAACTGGTGTGAGTATTCAAGTTTTCCCAAGTGTTACGACGATGATTTTAGGGCGTAGTGGCAGTGGAAAAACAACATTATTAAAAACATTAGCAGGTCTTGTTAAGCCTCACCGTGGTTCTATTCAAAAAAGCCCTTTGGATTCATCCGATGAACTGCCTCATATTGCCTACATTCCTCAGAGTCTTGGTTTAGTGCGTCATATGACTGCGTTAGAAAACACATTAATGGGTTCTCTTAAAGATGTGCCTTTTGTGACATCATTATTTAAAATATTTCCGCCTGACATTATTAATCAAGCCAAGGCCTTATTAATTCAATTAGGTTTAGAATCAAAGATTGATCAAAAAGTAGGCCATTTAAGTGGAGGACAGCGTCAACGTGTGGCGATCGCTCGGGCTTTGATGCAAAATCCTCAAGTAATATTAGCTGATGAATTTGTTTCTCATTTGGATGCACTCACAACTCATGAGATTCTAGGAATGACACGTGAATTAACTAAAAAAGGGATTAGTCTTTTAATTACGACCCATGATGTTGATTTAGTCAAACAATACGGTGATCGCGTTATCATTATGGGGCATGGTCGCATGATTTTTGATAGCCCAACCCATTGCTTAATGTCAGAACAAATGACCGATTATTTCAAATGAAAATTAAAATTTCCTTTATTCTCTACTTTGTTATTGCGGCCTTATTTTTTTATTCATTAGGCGCGATGGGATTATTAGATCCTGTTAAGTTAAGTGCGGGTGGTCGTCATTTAGCTCAATTTGCAGGAGATTTATTTCCTCCAAAGTGGAACATATGGCCATCCATTTCTTTAGCCATTTTAGAAACGCTTGAAATAGCATTTGTTGGAACTTTGCTTGGGTTTCTAATGTCATTACCGTTGGCATTCTGGGGCAATCGTATTTTATTTAGTCGTCGTATTGTCTATAGTGTGCGTTTAATAATTGGGATGATACGTACAGTGCCATCTATTCTTTTTGGTGTGATTTTCGTTATTGCCTTTGGTTTAGGTAAAGCCGCAGGGACTTTAGCGGTTGCGTTTTACACGACGGGATATTTGGCTAAAATCCTTTATGAAGCATTTGAAGCGGTGGATTGTGATGTCATCGAAGCGGTTCGCTCAACGGGGTGTAATCGCCTGCAATTATTTCGTTTTGCAATTCTGCCTGAGGCATCCAATACCATTATTAGTCAGCTACTTTTTATGTTTGAATATAATATCCGAGCCTCAACGATTATGGGTTTTGTGGGGGCAGGAGGGATTGGGTATTATATGTTAGGCTATATTCAAATGTTGCAGTACCGGCATTTGATGACAACATTCTTGATAACGTTGGTTGTTGTCATGTTAATTGATTTTATCAGTGGACGCATTCGCTCTAAAATCCACGGGTCTTACCCCAAAGCCTGATTGAT
>CAYZPQ010000118.1:0-6859 GCA_964480185.1 uncultured Planctomycetales bacterium
TTTATGTTAGGGAAGCCAGCCGTAGCCTTGGCGAAGCTTGGTGGAGGTGCCGGGGGGCTCCTTGCTACTTTTAGCCAATCCCTAGCGTTACCGACGAAAAACACTAGTTTCCCACGTTTCCCCCTCGTAGATCATACCCTTAGCAAACCATTTCTGTCAAGGCTAATCAATGTCACACGATACACCAAAACGCCATTATTTAATAGAAATGGTGGTGAAAATGGTGGTGAACAATGATCGAAGAACACCAATCCCCCTACTTTAAAAACGAATCAGAAGTATTGCAACACTATGAGTCATGGAGGAAAGAACATGCAATGGTGTACAAAGCCCTCCAAAAGCTTGGGGTTATCTCTAAAACCCGTTCGGTATTCTCTGAGTTTAGTAAGTCATTCCCTAGTACGAAGATAAAGCATATAGCAGGCAGGAAGGACAGTGAGCTTAATACGCGAGCCATTCGCTTTGAATCAATGTTTTATGGGTACATTCTACAGTACAAGAATGGGCTTGATCTCATCGACGAGAGATTTATAAGGGGCTTTGAGCGTCGAGGAAGATCAATTTATTCTCTTGAAGAAGGTTTTAAACATATCCGTGAAAATCTTGACGATGATATGAGGCGTCGAAAAAGTTTGAGAAAAACAGGAAGAGAAGCAGGGCTATCGCCTTTAGAGCTTACGGTTTGGTGTATTCGGGAGAAAGATCAGAGGAAAGAACCGCCTAAGTTTACTGAGATTGCAAAGAAGCTTAAAAATGATCCAAATACTTGTAGGACTGCGTTCAATAGAGCGAAAATCAAGATGAAAAATATGGAGAAATAGCGACGGGAAGTAAAAATAGTTTGTAACGCTTTTGGGGTGGAAATCAATATCAATGCTAAATTATTGAATAGGAGGACATAACCATGTGCTGTGAATCGTGTAAGAAAACTAAAAGTTTAGAAAAAGAAATTCAGCAGTTAAAGAAGGCCCAGGCGATCTTGAAGGTTGAGTCTAATCAACGGTATGAGCAAATTCGCATGACATTTAGATTATTGCAAAAGGTTGCTCACCGAGCGGGTATTGCCGACGATGCTGTAGAGGTTGATATTTGGGAAATTCAGCATAAAAGAAGACAACAACTAGCAGAAAAAAATTAGGATTCATCATGCTACGTAAAGATAAAGAAAAAATTGACGCATTAGAAAAAAGAATTGAAGGCGTGGAAGCAAAGCAAGACCGGATTTTACGAGCAGCGGCAGCAATAATTGAAGCTCTTGAGGCTTTAGAAAAAGAATCCGTTTTTCAGCATCGCTTCGCATTACGAGTTGCTTTCAGGTCTGGTATACCATTAGATATTGTTAAGGATGATTTAGCAGAGCTTGTTTACCAAGAATCTGATGATAAACCAAATAACGTAAATTTAAATTAGGGGGAAGCATGGCAACACCACAGAAAAAAGGTAATAACTTTATTTGGATGGATAGAGAGGCTCAATTAACGACTAATGAAGCCGGAGACCCAACATATACTCCTGGCCGTAAAGGGGCTTTATCTATATTAGGGCAGACGTTAAAGACGGTCAGTAACGATCTAGCAATTCCATATGGAAGCGGTGATCCTAACTATGCACAAAAGCAGAATGCGATCGACGCTGAACGTCGGCAAGATGATTTAGCTTTTACGCAGAAAATTATGGAAATTGCGAAGGAGCAACAAAAGAAAAACAGTTATTCAGAAGTATTAAAGGAAATGGAAGCAAAAGCAAAGCTCGATGCCCGTATGAAACAGCAACAAGGTATTCCTTTAAGTGATTATGAAAAAGACGTTGTTGGTTATAAAGACCCTAACCAGCCGCCTAGCGACTTTGAGTTATGGAAGAACGCTCAACGGCAAGCAGTGTTGAAACTCGGTGGCAGCGACATGGTTGGTTTATCGCCCGATAAAACTGCCGCCTTAGGTCAAGAGACACAGCGAGAATATTTAGACTTAAAGCGTCAATTAAAGCTAGAGAATCCTGAGGAAAAGCTGCAACGGGCAAAGATGTTTTTAAAACAAGGTGGATATTCCGCATCTAACGAAACAGCAGAATTATTTTTAAAACAAAACGAAGGTTTCTAAAATGGCTGAATATAACTTAATTGGTATTCCAAAAACCTCTGGCACAGGGGAAGAAGAAAAGCCAGCCTATAAGCTAGACGGTATCTCTAAGGCAAGCACTGAGTTTAATTTTAATGGTATCCCCAATGAAGATGGAGACATTTCATTAATCCCCCAAATAGGTGAAGGTCATGGCAAAACCATGCGCCCTGCCACAAAGGAAGAAGATCAGCAGGATTTTGATTTTGCTGTGTCTAGGTTTGCAGATCAATTAGCCGAAGCATCAACGGGAAAAACACCTGAGCAGTTATTAAAAGGACAGCGTGAACTCTCAGGAGTTATGACCAGGTTTCCTCAAGTAGGTATTGCGCTAACAGCGCCCTACTTAGCTGCCGGTTTTGAAGCATTGCAGCAAGTTAAGAATGCTGTCGTTGCTGCTAAGAAACAAGAGAAATATAACCCTTTAGAAGCAAGATTTATAACAGAACTGTTACCCAATGATTTACCTACTCCAGTCAAGTTTGCGGCATCCGTTGGAGAAGCATTGACGGATGTTGCTTTGATCGGCGGGGCTGCAAATCTCGCCAAGCAGGGATTACTCGACGACACAATTAAAACCATTGGCAAAAAGTTAGAAGATGCTGGCTATGGTACAGGCAAAGTCACGATTAACCGTGAGACACTCAAAGAATATGCTAAAGGCACAACACTTGAAACAGAGGCATCGAATTGGCTCAAGGCCCAAGCGTTAAATGTTCCGGCCAAAGATAAAATTGCAGCCGCGGGAAAAGTTATGCCCGAGGATTTCCCTGCGCCATCGCCTATTAGTTTACCCCCTTGGTCAAAAGCATTTGGTCAAAACAGCGAACAAGCGGCTCGTAATATTCAAGCAGTCATAAAGATTGCCGGAACAGATGAAGCTAAATTGGTCAGTGGCATTAAAGATGGAATCATCAGGGGAAGCATTGTCGATAACACAGGCGCTTTAGGCTTAAGTGTTCCGTCCGCTGAGAAGATTATCTCTGACTTATCAGAATCAGGATTTCATTTACCTGGCAAAAATAACTTTGATTACAAAACACATTTAAAAGAAGTCGAATTAAACGCCGAACCTGCCCCAGAACGTTTAATGAATGAACTAAGCCCGTACTTTAATAACGAACGTGGCTCAGTAACGCTGCCAGATATGCCGATCAAGCAAAACATTGAAGGCTTTAAAGCTAGACTTGGCCAAGAATTTATTCGGTTCTACGGGATTACTCCTGAAGGTCGTCAAGCATTTACCAAGCTTCGTGAGTCTCAAGAAGTGCGTGAGATGGATGTTATTGATTTCTTGAAGGGCAATGTATCTTTAAGCAAACAAGATGCAAAGCTAATGACGTATCACTTAGAAAATCCTGGCAAGTATCCGATTCCCGATAACCTAAAGAATCAAGCAAGCATCATTGATGGCACATTTCAGGAAGTCTTTAAGGAATTAGATAAACGGGGCATGATGCATGAGAAATTTCCCGATAGTTTTATTAATAAGGCCAACAAAGATATTGAAGAAGAGCAAGAAGCAATTAAATCTTTAAAAGATGAAAAGGCAATAGGTTATCGTCTAAAAAAGATTGCAGAATTAAAGCACAGAGTCGACTATTTAAAAACATTAAGTTATGTACCGCACCGTTACCGCCCTTTAATCGAAAGCCAAGCCGTTAATTTGTTTAGAGAAGGGAAGTTTAGCCAAAAGCTTTCCGCAACTGTTTCTAAACTCAAAGGGCGAAAGATCGCGACGCTTGATGAAGCTAAGGAATTAGGACTTATTCCAGAAGATGATGTCCGTATTTTGCTTGGCTCCTATATGGAATATGCAAACCGTAAAATCGCCATTCATGATTTTATTGAAAGTATTAAACCGAATAAAAATATCATCATGACGGATAAAGAAGCGCCTGAAGACTGGAAGAAAGTTTTACTGTCCCAGCTCGACGGTTATAGGGTGCATCCTTTGATGGTGCGTGCTTTAGAAGATTATGCGATGAACCCCGGCAATAAAGGACTTTTATGGGAAGGATATGACAATGTTAACAGGGTTTTAAAAACGATCCTTTTTTACAATCCATTTATTATGACAATCAATAACCTCCAGCAGACTTATCTCGCCGGAGGAATCAATACCAACTTGCCAAAATATCTTTGGGAATCTGTGCATGACATGACACAGAAAACAGATTTCTATAAGGACGCCATTCAAGCGGGGCTTTTTTCATCGCCCTATAATGTCAGACCCGCTATCTCAGACCAAATCAAACTTTGGATTGATACAAGTAATGAGAAATATCCTAAACTCAAGCGCACCCTTGAAACTGCCGTTAATCCCGTCGCTATGTATAAAGAAATCGGTAATGCAACGTGGAATATGGACAGAGTTCTTCGCATGTCGACGGTTAAATACTACTTAGCTAAAGGAATGAAATTTCAAGATGCCGTTGATAAGACAAACCTTTTTTATGTGGACTATGCATTTATTCCTGATCATTTAAGGATCGGGCTTAATCGTGTTTTCTTAACCCCGACGTATCGCAGCGGTGTGGCGAGGCTTTACTACAACTTAATAAGACATCCTATTAAAAATAAAAGTGCTGTCGGCCGGCTTATTGGTTTATGGATAGCCACAGGTTTATTTGCAGCATGGGCCGGATACAAACTTGAGAATGGGTATCGTTTAGTTAAGAAATTAAAAGAGCCTATTGTTACGCCTGAAGGCAAATTGCTTGAAGAGAAAGTCTTTGCGCTACCAAGCCCACTTTTTGAATATCAAAAGATTTTTGGCCGTGCGTTTGCCAGAACCCTCTATCTCAATCTCGCCCGTGTGCCCTACATTGGCGCATCTATAGCAGAAAACAAAGACTGGAAGGGTGAGCAAATCACAGATCGCGCTTTACCTTTAGACGATCGTGCCCGTCAAATAATTCATTACATCATAAAAACGGCAATCGCCCCTATTGAAGGCTTCGAGAACCTAACCGGCAGCGAACAAACAGCCATTGAAAAAGTATTAAACATGCTTTCAATCGCCGTTTATAAACGCCAAGGGTCTACCAAATATTTAATCAACCAAACAGAGCGCACCATCTCTGATCATAAAGATTATCTACGTCGTCATCCTAAAGCAACAGATAATCAGCGACGGGAAGTTCAGTTAGAAACCCAGAAACGTATTGACTTAATCTTAAAAAAGATAGGTGAGCATGAACGTTCAAACTAACGAAAAAGTCATCGAAGAAAATATTCTAGGCACCGTTGTTTGGTTCTCTGTTCATAAAGGTTACGGCTTTATACGGCGCCAAGATCAGGGCCAAGATGTATTCGTGCATTTTAAAGAAATCAGGACAAATGATTATTGCCGTCTGTTACAGCCAGGCGAGGTTGTCAAGTTTGGTGTAGCCGAGTGCAATAATCGCCTTAATGCAGTCGATGTAGTCCCGCAAGGAAAAATCGTCCACGTGTTCGTTGAGAGTGAAACCGGAGGAATTAATGGAACCACAAAAAAGATTTAACGGTACAGTTATTTCATTTTGTACCACCACAGGGTATGGGTTTATCTCTTATGCGGATGGCCCAAATGTTTTTGTTCACTTCTCCAATATAAAGACAACTCCCCAGATCTTATATAAAGATCAGCGGGTTATCTTTAACATCATCCAAAACGCTAAGGGTCTAAATGCGATTGATGTGTATGCACAAGAGGAGAGTGAATAATGGAGCCCAACATCTATTTTAAGAATGAACTTAAGAATATCGATGTAGAAGCCGAGGAACAAAAGCGCTATCAAGGAGATTTAGGAATAGCCATGAGCCCAAGTGGCCAACCCTACTGCAATATTGATAACGCTCTTCGTGTGTTTGAAAATCACCCCGGCCTTGCAAGTTCCATTTGGTATGACGCATTCTATGGCAAGATATTTACTACATGGAAGAATGGGCGTCTAAATGAAGTTGCGGATGCTGATGTCGTAGAGTTGACTATGTTTATGCAACGTTATATCGGCCTTAAAAGAATCACTAAGGACTCTGTCTTTGATGCCGTGGTTGTACACGGCAGGAAGAATGCTCGTAATGCGCCTAAAGATTGGATGGAATCGCTTGTATGGGATAACACGCCAAGAGTACAAAACCTCTTCTCTACTTATTTCGGTGCTAGTGATAATGAATATTCCAAAGCTGTGTCTGCTAATTTCCTGATTTCATTGGTTGCTCGTGTATATCGCCCTGGGTGTAAAGTTGACAATATGGTTGTGCTAGAAGGTGGACAAGGTTCTTTCAAGTCAACTGCGTGTGAAATACTTGTGGGTAAAGAGCTTTATTGCGATGCAAGCGAATCGGTTATGTCTAAAGACTTTTTACAAATGCTTCAAGGCAAGCTATTAATCGAAATTGCCGAGCTTGACTCTTTCACCCGTGCAGAGGTAACTACTGTTAAGCGCATGATTACCTGCAAGAGCGACCGCTACCGTGCTTCCTATGGCCGTATTACTGAAGATCATCCCCGCCAATGTGTTTTCATTGGAACAACCAACGAAGATGCATACCTTCGTGACGTAACAGGCGCAAGACGTTTTTGGCCTGTTGAAATAGGTAAAATCAATATCAATTTACTCGAAAAAGATCGTGAGCAGCTATTTGCTGAAGCAGTCCTTTTATTTAAAGAAGGCGCTTCATGGTGGGAAGTTCCCAAGGATGCTGCCAAGTGTGAACAGGAATCAAGGCTCCAAATAGACCCATGGGAAGAAGTT
>CAYZPQ010000119.1:0-4736 GCA_964480185.1 uncultured Planctomycetales bacterium
TCGTTGACCGTGTCGTTCCCGTACCAGAGCCTATGTCAATGGCTTTATTAGGTGGTGGGCTTTTAGGGGCATTAAGCTTACGTCGTAAGAAGAATAATGCTTAAAACGTAGAGTTATCATTCTTTGCGCAGACCCGGGATAAAAGCCTGGGTCTGCTTTTTTAAGATCGCCATGTCCAGAATTAATTCTCCATTTCCCATTTTACGCGCGACAGCTAATTTATTAACCTCGCATAAGAAAATTCTTTATCCTTCCTTATTTCTTTTATTTGTTAACCTTCTTGTTTTAGAGTTCTTGTATTTCATCCCTCATTTTCCTTTAAAAATCTTTTTTGGCCCCTTGATTGAGAAGATATGGGGTGAGTCCTATTTGTATTACCCTCTAGATTTGGTGCTTTTACCGAAGCTCTTTTATTATGCGCAAATGGTTGTTTATTTTGCCATTGGGAGTTTTTTGCTTGGGGTAACAGTGCATATGGTCAATGCGGCAAACAATGAAGAACGGTTGAGTTTTAAAAATTCTGTGACAAAAACATTGCCTGTCTATTTGAATATATTCTTGGCATCGGTGGTCTCATTTATTTTGTTTCAAGTGGTGAATTTCTTCTTAGGCTTATTGGTGTTTAGGGCAGGGAGTATTACGTCGGTCTCTCCGTTGGCTGTAGGAATTAAGAAATTGATTATTGTCGGAGCGCCTTATGTGCAATTTATATTTGGTTTGCTGGTCACAATTATATTGGCGTACTTAACTCCTGTTATTGTTTTGGAAAGAAAGAAAATCGCGCAATCGATTGCGCTTAATTTAAAGACATTGTTTTCTTCGTTTTGGTTAACAGTGACGATTGTAGTTATTCCAACCATTTTTTATTTACCCATTTTATTGATCCGTAACAATATCGGCGTCTTGGTTTATAAGACTATTCCTGAGGTTCAAATTGCGGTGATTGCTTTAAGTGTAATCGCTACCGTTATCATCAATATGTTTATTATGACCTCAACAACATTGTTTTATTTATATAAGAAAGATATGCAATGAAAAGGCCTGTCTTTCTTGGTATCGCTATATTGATTGGTGTTTATGTGTTTTTTTCTTGTCTTGATTGGAATGGAACATATGGGGGGCAGCGTGAATTATGGCTTATTGAGCGTGATTTTAAAAATAAAGTTCAAGATAAGGAAACACCGACAAGCTATGAGCTTGAGAAAATAGCAAAACATTTTCGCCATTATGTAAAAAAACATTCAAAGACGCGTTTAGCAGCTCGTGCACAATTATCTGTTGGGCAAGTGTACATGATTAAAAAAGATTTTATACAAGCGCGTATTGAATTTGCTAAAGTTTCCCAGATTTATGCGAAGGACAAAGAATTTTTAGCTCAGGCAGAAGCTAA
The DNA here is from genome assembly GCA_964480185.1 of uncultured Planctomycetales bacterium. GTDB lineage: Bacteria > Omnitrophota > Gorgyraeia > Zapsychrales > Fredricksoniimonadaceae > CAYZPQ01. Next base: position 1,391 of record CAYZPQ010000119.1, read on the forward strand.
CATTGCTGAGACCTACAAAAGCGAGGATAATTGGCCTGATGCACTAAGAGTGTTGCAGGGCATCATCAAGCAATACCCGCTCACTCCCACAGGTTTTTCAATTCCGATTTACATTGCTAAATATTATGAAGTGAGAGGCTATAAAACTGAAGCCCTTGAGTCCTTTGAGAGAGCGGCTGCGTTTTATACGGATTTAGCTCAGAAGAACCCTAAGAAACCATTAGAATTTGATTCTTTGCGCATGATTGTCTATTGCCGACTAGCTCAATCACGCTGGTCGGATGCGCTTAATGCTTTAAGAGAAATGATATTAAAATTCCCAACAGGGTCTGTGTTGAATGAATCATTGCAGGTCATCAATAATATAGCTGTGATGAAATTACATGATTACGATAGGGCAATTTCGATATATAATGAATTCCTGATGAAGCACCCCAAGCATCCAGCGACTGATGTTGTCAAACGTATGCTTGCTGGGTTAAATTCATTAAAGAAAACAGGAACTCTTATTTCGACAAAGCCTTTATGAAAGATATTTTAGCCCGTTTAAATACAATTTGTGTGGCGGCGTATGACGCCTCAAGCCCTGAAGATTTATTAGAGAATTCGTTAAAAATTACCCTAGATATTTTTAATGCCAAGCGCGGGTCAATTTTTCTCTATGATGATCAAACCAAAGAACTGTCCTTAAGCTGCTCCGTGGGAATGCGTCTTGCTGATGATAAACGCATGGTGAAGCGCTTGGGGGAGGGGGTAGTTGGGTTGGTTGCCAAGGGCATGAAACCTGTGCGGGTTGATGATATTACGAAAGATTCGCGTTTTAAAGAATATAGTTCTCAAAAAGTTTATAAATCACAGTCGTTTATTTGTGCGCCACTTATCTTTAAAGATAAGTTAATTGGTGTGATTAATATTACCGAGCGTGATGCAGGTTTATTATTTTTAGAAGGGGATTTGGAGGTATTAGATTTTATTTCTAGCCAAATCGCGCTTAACTATACCTGTGTTCTATTGAATCAAAATTTGAAAACCCAGGCGATTGTGCATGAACGGTTGGCGTCGATTGGAAAATTAGCAGGTGGTATCGCCCATGAATTTAATAATCCTTTAGATGGGGTTATTCGTTATACCAATTTATCCATTGATCATTTGGGTGAAGAGAATCCTGTTGTTAAAGAATACTTACTTGAAATCCGTCAGGGATTAAAACGCATGGCTAATATTGTCAAAAGTTTATTAGCCTGCGCGCGTAATACAGTGCCGGTTACGCAGAAAGCAGATATTAATTTATCTGTAGAGCAATCGATTAAAGATATGCAATCCTTGCTCACGCGTAAAAATATCACGGTGAATAAGAATTTATATGCGGGTCAGATTTTAATTGTTGATATTGGTGTGGAACGTATTATTTCAAATCTTTTAAGTAATGCCATTGATGCGGTCGATAATAAAGGTAGAATAGATATCAATACACAGGTCGATCAGAATACCGTTATCATTCAAGTGAGTGATAATGGGAAAGGGATTGCGACGAAAGATATCAAGAATATTTTCGAACCGTTTTATACGACCAAAGCCATTGAACAAGGATGTGGTTTAGGGCTGACAATTGTCAGTGAAATTGTTAAGAATTACCGAGGAAAAATTTTGGTAGATTCTGATCTGAAGCGTGGCACTTTGTTTACGGTGATTTTACCCTTGGATCGTGTTTTTTAATATGTCAGATAATAATCATCTTTATAATATTCTAGTCGTCGATGATGAGCCTTTAATCCGCAAATCGCTATTTGTGTCATTAAAGCAACAAGGCTTTAATGCATTTATGGCATCCAATGCGCAAGAAGTCTTAGCGCTTTTACCCAAGACAAAAATTGATATCATTATTGCGGACATGAATTTACCTGGCGTGAGTGGCATTGATATTTTGCGTCGCGTAAAGAAAGATTATTCAGATATCGAAGTGGTTTTAATTACAGGTTATGGCACGATCGAAACCGCTGTTGAAGCCATGAAATTAAAAGCATTTGATTTTATTACCAAGCCTATTGTTGATGATGAGATTAAAATCGTCATTCAGAAAATCATCGAGAAAAAAGAAATTCTCCAAGAAAATAAAAACCTTAAGCAAATTATTGCCAAGGGTAATCGTTCGTCTTTCCATGGTCTTATTGGGGCATCCCCTAAAATGCAAGCGGTATACCGTCTTATTGAATCAGTAGCATCAACCAATGCGACCATTATGATTTCTGGTCAAAGTGGGACCGGTAAAGGGGTTGTTGCCAGGGCTATTCATGAATGCGATGTGAAGCGTCATCATAAGCCTTTTGTGGAAGTGAGTTGTGGGGCTTTATCCGAGACATTGCTTGAAAGTGAATTATTTGGTCATGTGAAGGGTTCATTTACAGGGGCCATTAAAGATAAAGTGGGTCGTTTTGAAGCAGCGAATGGCGGCACCATTTTCTTAGATGAAATTGATACGTGTTCTGCTGGTTTGCAGATTAAATTATTACGCATTTTACAAGACGGTGGTTTTGAGCGGGTGGGGGATAATGTATCCAGACGTACCGATGCTCGCATTATTGTGGCCTCAAATCAAGATTTAACCAAACTTGTCAAAGAATCGAAATTTAGAGAAGATTTATTTTACCGCATTCACGTAGTGCCTATTGATTTGCCTGCCTTGCAAGAGCGTCGCGAAGATATCCCGTTATTAGTTGAGCATTTTATTGCTTTATTTAATAAAAAGAATCAAAAGAAGATTGTTGGTATTGCGGATGATGTGCGTGATTTCTTTATGAATTATTCATGGCCAGGCAATGTCCGTCAATTAGAGAATTTGATTGAAGGGGCGTCAATTTTAACGTCGGGAACATTGATTACCAAGGCAAGTTTGCCTAAAGTGACAGATGGTCGTGTGGATGAAAAATCTGATGCGCAGGATGTTAAATCCCTTAAACAAGGTGTTGCAGTTGGTGAAAAAGAAATGATTTTATCTGTCTTAAATAAAGTGAATTGGAATCGTAGTAAGGCTGCTGATCAGCTGGGTGTCAATCGTACGACGTTGTACAATAAAATGAAAAAACACGGAATTGATTACAAGAAATAATTATGAGTTCATTGATGTTTATTAAAATCCATCAGCAGCGCATCGCCAGTTTATTAAATCATTTGTCTGATGTGTTAAAGATGAATATTGTGTTATTGTCCCGAGATGGTGAATTATTAGTGCAATCAATCACTGAGTCTTATGGGTATCGATTGTCGCCGAGAATTCAACATATTCCTCAACAATTCAAATGCCTTGATCAAGGATTATATCAACACATTGATTTGCTTGGATTAAATT
>CAYZPQ010000119.1:4746-6172 GCA_964480185.1 uncultured Planctomycetales bacterium
AAGATATTGTCATGGAAGCTATTGATGAAATTAGAGTATGTTCATTTTTATATCTTGAATCTGTGATTGCATTGGTGCGTGATGTGAAAGATTTGATTCAAGCCATTGTCAAAGACATGTCATTGACGCATGATCCATATCAAACCATGTTGGATATGGTTTTAGAGCTGTCACAGGCCCAATCAGGCTCAATAATGCTATTTAATCCAGATACACGGGAATTGGATATTAAAGCATCCCAAGGCTTAGAACAGCAGTTTTTAGAGCGTTCACGGATTAAGATTGAAGGTAGTATTTCCGGGTATGCTTTAGAGCATAACACGCCGTTGATTCTTTCTGATAAAGGGCATGAAAACCGCATTGCGCATCTCTTAAATCGCGAAGAGATTCGTCAATCGATTGTCTTGCCCATGACATTTAAGGGAAGTGGGATCTCGCTGGTTGTAAATCTAAACCGTATTGAGCTATTTAACTCAGAGCATGAGATTGAAGGTTTAGTGACTAGTATAAAACAGGTGCTGGAACAAGGTGTAAAACTCCTTCCTTAAGCCCTGTACTAACTTCCTATAATATATGTTATGTAAAGTACACGCGCAGGAATGGCTCATGAAAACCCAGGAATTCCTGCGTACATTTACATAACATATTAGTAAACATAAAATGCATCTTCTATACTCTTCAAGAAAGTAATTAATGGAATCAGAATTTCAAACATTTGACAAAACCTTTCACGATCTAGGCATCGCTCCTAAGATCCTTGAAGTCCTTGATAAATCAGGATTCAAACACCCTTCACATATCCAAGCTCAGGCTATCCCTGTGGCCCTGACAGGCAAAGATATCTTTGGTATTGCTCAAACTGGTACAGGTAAAACCTTGGCCTTTGCCATCCCCATGATTCAGCAATTAGCTAATAATCAAGGTCGAGGCTTAATATTATCCCCAACTCGTGAATTGGCGACCCAAATCCATCAAACTTTTGAAAAGATTGGTAATCCCTTAGGGTTCTATACAGCTATTCTGATTGGCGGCGAAAGTTTTGATGAGCAGCTTAATCAATTAAATGGCAATGCGCGTGTCATTATAGCCACTCCTGGGCGTTTATTGGACCATTTAAGACAGCAAACAACCCGTTTGGATGATGTGATCTTGGCGGTTTTAGATGAAGCCGATCGTATGCTTGATATGGGCTTTATTCCTTCGGTTGAATTGATTCTTAAATACATTGCGAAAGAACGTCAAATTTTGATGTTTTCCGCAACTATGCCTGAAGCAATTTTACAGATTGCGGATAAGCATATGACTGAGCCGGTTAAGATTGAAATCTCTCCGGAATCGACAACAGCTTCAACAATTACCCAAGAGTTGTATATTGTTAGTCACGAACGTAAAAATGTTTTGTTAGAAAAATTATTAGCCACACATG
>CAYZPQ010000119.1:6182-6481 GCA_964480185.1 uncultured Planctomycetales bacterium
GTCGCAAGAAAGTTGATGCGGCAAAATTAACACGATACCTGAAGTCGAAGAATTATAAAACAGCGGAGATTCACGCTGATAAAACCCAAGAACAACGGTTTATGGCTTTAGAAGCATTTAAAAAGGGATCTGTCAGAATTTTAGTAGCCACCGATGTAGCTGCACGTGGTATTGATGTGAAAAATATTGGTTTAGTTGTCAATTATGATTTACCCGACGATCCAGCGAGTTATGTGCACCGTATTGGTCGTACTGGTCGAGCTGGTAAATTAGGATTTGCGATTTCCTTTGCAACCCCG
>CAYZPQ010000119.1:6491-6831 GCA_964480185.1 uncultured Planctomycetales bacterium
TTCAACTGGAATTAGTCAAAGACATAGAGAAAATTGTCAAAATTCCCCTGCCTTTAATTCAACACAAAGACATGCCGCAAGAGTATTTTGTTAGTCCTAAGAAAATGGTGCATGAAAAGAAGAAACGGTTTACGCGTCGTTAATAGATAATATCAGACGGTATTATTTCTTATAGCCATTGCGAAACCAGTCATTGTCTTGGCCGGTTCCCCAATAAATAGTTTGATGCGGATACGGTAATTCGATTTTTAATTCATCGAACCTGTTCTTGATGCGCCGGCGTAATTCGCGGGCCACTTCGCCTTCTTTGGAAGGTAATGTTTTAATTTGAAACCGAATG
>CAYZPQ010000120.1:0-3916 GCA_964480185.1 uncultured Planctomycetales bacterium
AGCAATGTGCAGGGGATTTTGCGTAAAGATAAGGATGCATTAGATGCATTACAGGCTGCATTTCCAGCTGGAACAGTTTCGGGAGCGCCAAAAATTCGCGCGATGGAGATTATTGAGGCTTTAGAGAAGCAAAAAAGGGGTCCTTACGCGGGAGCGGTCGGATACGTGAGCTTTTCGAAAAACCTTGATACTTGCATAACTATACGTACAATAGTGGTTCGTGCCAACAAGGCTTATGTCCAAGCGGGGGCTGGAATCGTAGCTGACTCCAATCCTGCTTCTGAGTATAAGGAAAGTGTGAATAAAGCCAAAGGTCAAATAAAAGCAATAGAAAATGCTTGAGCATTATACAACAAACAAAAGGAGTCAAATTCAATGGAAGTTAGAATCAGATTACAAAAGGCAGGAAAAGCATCAAACAAATCGTATAATTACCGCATTGTGGCGATGATCCGCAAAGAAGGTCGCGATGGTCGTACACTTGATATCTTAGGTTATTATGACCCAGCCAAAAAACCCGCTGTATTCTCATTAGACAAAGAACGCATCAATGCGTGGATCGCCAAAGGTGGTCAAATGTCTGATACCGTACGCAGTTTAGTTAAAAAAACGAAGTAATTACCTAAATTAAGGATAAATCATGCCACAAGACTCAATGATGTCGCAGGTCATGTTTTTATATTTGCCAATTTTTGGTATTTTTTATTTTTTGGTCATTCGTCCACAGCAACAACAGCAAAAGAAAATTAAGGAAATGTTAAATAACCTTAAGAAGAACGACGAAGTTATCACATCCAGTGGTATTCATGGAACTGTGGCGTTGATCAAAGATAAAACTGTTGTGGTACGTGTGGATGAAGGTTGCCGCATTGAATTTGATCGCGACGCGATCACAACTGTTGTTAATCCCCAAGCAGCTGTTAAACCTGAAGTTGTTAAATAGAAAGGTAGTTCATGTCTCCAGCCTTACGTAAACGTTTTTTTGTTATCCTCGCTGTTATCGCCGGTTGTTTTCTTTCCATCATTCCTTTAAATAAACGCATTAATCTTGGCCTTGACTTAAAAGGTGGGATGCATCTTGTTTTAAAAGTTGATAATGAAAAATTAGCGACAGCAGAAGCGAAAAATGATGCGGTATTGCGTTCAATCGAAGTCTTGCGTAATCGTATCGATTCTTTAGGTGTTGGGGAAACATTGATTCAGCGTCAGGGCGACAATCAAATTTTAGTGCAATTGCCTGGGGTTACTGACCGTGAGCAAGCCATGGCCATGGTTGGTCGTGTGGCGCATTTGGAATTTCGATTGGTTGATAACAATGATGAACGTTTAAAAGCGGCATTAGCTGGGACTGTACCTGAAGGTTTTGAATTAAAGAAATCGAAGGGGGAAGCTGGAGCTCCTCTTTTAGTTGTTAAAGATGTGGCCATGGGTGGTGAAGCGATTAAAGATGCCCGTGTTGATTTTAGTCAAACAGGGATGGAGCCAAAAATTTCTTTAGCCTTTAATGAAAAAGGATCAAAAGATTTTGGTGATTTAACAGCAGCCCACGTAGGCGAACGTTTAGCAATTATTTTGGACAATGAAGTATTATCTGCCCCGAATATCCGTGAACCTATTTTAACGGGGAATGCGGAAATTTCTGGTAGCTTTAAAATGGAAGAAGCATCTTTATTAGCATTAGCCTTGCGTTCAGGTTCTTTGCCTGTAAAGGTAACTGTTGAAGAAGAGCGCACCATTGGGCCTTTATTAGGTAAAGATTCAATTGAAGCCGGTATTCATGCCACGATTTTAGGTGGGGTATTAATTGTGGTGTTCATGAGCATTTATTATATGCTCGGTGGATTTTTTGCTTCTATTGCTTTAGCTGTCAACTTATTGATGATTTTAGGGAGCATGGGATTAATTAATATTTTAATGCCTGATTCCCAAGTAACATTAACTTTGCCTGGTATTGCGGGTATTATTTTGACCTTAGGGATGGCTGTTGATGCCAACATTTTGATTAATGAACGTATTCGGGAAGAAGTTGAAAATGGTCGTCCATTGGCAGCTGCGATTAATACAGGGTATGCCCGTGCATGGTCAGCGATTTTAGACTCTCACGTGACCTCATTTATTGCCGGTGCTATTTTATTCTGGTTTGGGTCAGGCCCTATTAAAGGATTTGCGGTTACCTTAACAACCGGTTTAATTGCTAGTTTATTTACCTCGATTTATATCACCCGTACTTTGTTTAATTTTAGTGTTGATGTTTCTAAAATTAAATCATTGCCCATGATGCATATTTTTCAAAAACCTAATTTTAATTTCTTAAATAAGAAATACATTTGCGGGGTCATTTCCGTCACATTGATTGGCGCTGGTTTCTATGCGCTTCAAGCAAAAAAAGATGCGGCCTACGGCATTGATTTTGCTGGTGGTCAAATTCAAGAATTTAAGTTTGAAAAGCCTATTGTCGTCGATCAATTGAGAGATATGTTTAAAGAAGAGAAGATGGATAATGTGGTCATTCAAAGTTTTGCGAATTCTCCTGAAAGCGTGATTATCAGAACATTGGAAGATAAACATACAGAGGTCAGCAATTTATTTAAAACAAAAATGGCTGATAATAAGTTTGAAGTGATGCGTATTGAAAAGGTGGGGCCAGTTGTGGGGCAAGCCTTACGTCAAAAAGCTGTCATTGCTTTGATTTTATCTTTAATCGGTATTCTCATTTATGTTGGTTTCAGGTTTAAGCATTTTGATTTCGCAGCCGCATCCGTCATTGCGATTTTTCACGATGTGCTTATTACCTTAGGGATTGTGGTCTTGATGGGGCGCCAAATTGATTTACTCGTCGTCACCGCTTTATTAACCGTCGCGGGTTATTCCATGAATGACAGTATTATCATTTATGACCGTGTGCGTGAGAATGTGGCTAAAGTGAAGAATAAGTCATTGGCTGAAATTATCAATGACAGTATTAATCAAACCTTAGGCCGTACGATTTTAACGACCTCTGTCACGGCATTATCATTATTCTCACTCTTTTTCGTCGGTGGGGAAGTGTTAAATACGTTTGCTTTAGTTATGCTTCTCGGATTCGTCTTCGGGATCTATTCAACAGTGTACATTGTATCGCCATTATTCTTGCTCTTTCATGGCAATAAGAAATGGTAATACGCTTTAACCTAAAACAATGTTTAAGTCCCTTGAGTTTTTAGTTGGCCAAGAGGTCAACACGGATGATGTGATCAATACTTTAGTCGCCTTTGGGTATACCCGGGCGACTAAAGTGTTTATAGAGGGTGAGTTTGCCTTCCGTGGGGGTGTTCTTGATATTTATCCTGCCAATTTCGAATTACCTGTCCGTATTTCTTTAGATGATAGAACGGTTGAATCCATTACCAGTTTTGATATGGAGTCCTCCAAAAGCCTTGAAGACCATCACATTGTCTTGGTGATGCCATATAAGGTCTCAAGTAAATCAGTATTCTCCTCGGAAACCCCTTTAAATAGTTTTGTTGATATTGAACAAGGTGATTATGTTGTCCACAATAATCATGGCATTGGCCGTTTTTTAGGTATTAAAGAATTTAATATCAATACCGAGAAGCGCCAGCATTTGGTTATTGAATATAAAGATGGGGATAAATTATTTGTCCCTAAAAAAGACCTGCATTTAATTCAAAAATATTTATCATTCAGTAAAAATCCTGCGAAACTTCATAAACTCGGTAGCAAAGAGTGGATAGCCACTCGCAGTGCCATTGAGAAGAAGTTAAAACTCATGGCCGCGCAATTATTACACACCCAAGCCTTGCGCGCGCAACTGCAAGGGTATACGTATGCCAAAGACACTAATTGGCAACATGACTTTGAGGCCAAGTTTCCTTTTAAAGAAACACCTGATCAAATGAAAGCAGTTATTGAAACC
>CAYZPQ010000120.1:3926-6792 GCA_964480185.1 uncultured Planctomycetales bacterium
GCGATGGACAGGCTGATCTGTGGAGATGTCGGCTATGGGAAAACAGAAGTGGCGATGCGCGCCGCGTTTAAAGCGGTCATGGATAATAAGCAAGTTGCTATTCTAGTTCCGACGACAATTTTAGCAGAACAGCATTACTATAACTTTTCCAAACGCTGTGCTGGGTTTCCGGTGCGGGTTGCGATGTTATCGCGTTTTCGCACTAAGATGGAACAAAAAGCCATTGTCCAAGAATTAAGAGAGGGCAAGGTCGATATCATCATTGGGACGCATCGCCTTTTATCCAAGGACATTGGTTTTAAAGACCTTGGGCTAGTTGTCATTGATGAAGAGCAACGTTTTGGGGTGAAGTCCAAAGAGAAGTTAAAACATTTTCGTTTATTAGCTGATGTGCTGACATTAACGGCGACTCCAATTCCGCGCACACTGTATATGGCTTTGGCGGGTGCACGTGATATGTCTGTCATTTCAACTCCTCCGGCGAATCGGTTGAGTGTCAAAACTGAAATCATTCCCTATGATGAAGAAATTATTCACAAGGCCATTACCCGTGAACTTGCCCGTAAAGGCCAGGTTTTCTTTTTACATAACCGGGTTAATAATATCGATTTGATTGCTGATTCCATTAGGGCTATGGCGCCAAAGGCTCGGCTTGCTGTCGCCCACGGTCAAATGAATGGTCGTGTTTTGGAAGAAATTATGATAAAATTTCTAACGCATGAAATCGATATTTTGGTTTCCACGTCAATCATTGAATCAGGGATTGATGTGCCGGCTGCTAATACGTTGATTATTAATAGGGCCGATCGTTTTGGTTTAGCCCAATTGCATCAATTAAGAGGTCGTGTGGGCCGTCAGGGTATTCAGGCTTATGCCTTATTAGTTGTTCCACCGCGTAAGTCTTTATCTGAGGTAGCCACAAGTCGCTTGGCAGCGATCGAAAAGCATAGTGATTTAGGTGCAGGTTTTCATATTGCATTTGAAGATTTACAAATTCGTGGGGCTGGAAATTTATTAGGCCCTCAGCAGCACGGCTTTATTGCCAATATTGGGTTTGATTTGTATTGCCGTTTATTACGGGAATCCATTGAAAACTTAAAGAAAGAAATGGAGAAAACAGCACATGTTAAATAGATTAATTGCCACTATCGCGATTTTACTAGTAAGCGTTATGGCGTTCACACCTACAGCGATAGCAGCGCGTGGTCCTTTGAAAGATGCCATTATTGCGATCGTGAATAATGAAGTCATTACGCTTAAAGATTTAAGTATGTATATTAGCAGTTTGCGTAGTCAATTGCGCATTGAGAATAAGACCGCCTTAGAAATCAATGAAATCATGGCCGAATATGAGCAGAAAGGCATTGAGAAATTAATTGAGGATAAATTAATTTTAGCTGCGGCTGATGACAAAGGGATTATTATCCGTGATGAAATCATCAATAAGAAGGTCAAAGAAATTAGAGCCCGTTATGCGAACGAGGATGAATTCTTAGCGGTCATTAGTTCCCAAGGCATGACGGTCAGTGATTTGCGTAAGAAACTTGCTAATCAAATGAAAGCTAAGTTTATCGTCGATATTGAAGTGCGTGAAAAGACTTTTGTGAATCCCCAAGATGTGACGAAATATTACAATGAGCATACCGACGATTTTGAACGCAAAACACGTTACAGTTTAAAATCGATTTATATTCCAGATGAAAATGGCCGTCAAGAAGCGAATAATAAAGCATTCGAAGCAAGATCTAAAATTCTAGCAGGCGCTGATTTTGATGCTGTGCAAAAAGAATATTCCAAAGCCCCATCGATTGGAACAATCGAGCAAGGCCAAATGGTCCCAGCTATTGAAGATAAAATAGCTCAATTGAAATTAAGCGAAGTGTCTGAACCCTTAGAAGTTGATGGGGGTGTTTATATTTTCCAAATGGTTGGAGTATCGCCTGGCCGTCAGCAATCATTGCAAGAAGCCAAAGAGCAAATTTACAACAGGCTTTTTGACCAACGCTTTGAAGAGAATTTCCGTGCGTGGATTGATAAATTACGTAAGAAAGCTTATGTTGAAATCAAAGAGTAAAAGGACGGTCGGGATCACCATGGGTGACCCTGAAGGCATTGGTCCTGAAATCATTGGTAAAGCGCTTAAGCGTAAGGATGTTCTTGCCCAAGGTTCATATATTGTTTTTGGTGATAAATCCCTGTTGAAATCCCATTTAAAATCATGCCCTAAAACTGTCAGCATCGTCGATGTGCCGTATCGCACGGCAGGGGAAGGGTCATTAAAGTTTTTAGACAAGGCCATTGAGTTTGTCAAAGGCGGCATCATTGATGCTGTTGCCACAGCCCCTTTAAGTAAAGAACGAGTTGCTCAATATTCTAAAGGTTTTAAAGGCCATACCGAATACCTCGCCGATGCATTTAATATCCCTAATGTTGAAATGATGTTCGTTGCCAATCAATTACGCGTTGTGATTGTCACTCGGCATGAACCATTAGCAAAGATCCCGTCACTGATTACATCAATAAAGGTGACAGACACCATTAATTTGACGCATCAGACTTTGGTAAATACATTTAAGATTAAAAAACCCAAAATTGCTGTCTTAGGTCTTAATCCGCATGCGGGTGAAAATGGTTTAATGGGATTGGAAGAAGAGCGGGTGATCAAGCCTGTGATTGCGCGATTAAGAGCTAAGGGGATGAATGTGAATGGTCCATTTCCCGCCGACACCTTTTTTGCGCATGGTGCTAGCAAGTACGATGCCACCATTGCCATGTATCATGATCAAGGATTAACACCGATTAAGACAATGTATTTTGATAATTTAGTGAACACCACAATTGGTTTGCCTTTTGTGCGCACATGCCC
>CAYZPQ010000121.1:0-6738 GCA_964480185.1 uncultured Planctomycetales bacterium
TTTCCGTCTTAATGAAGGCCTTGCCTTTGATTAAACCTTTGACAGTTGCTTCAATAAAATCGGCCATGGCCACATCAGCATTTTCATTCACTAAATCTCTCGTTAAATTTACGCCGTCACAAATTTGAATGGCTTGCGAAAGTAAAATATTATTCGATGTTTGAATGGTAACTTTTTTATTCTTAATCGATGTATCGTTGGCATCTTTCTTTTTATATTTATCCCAAACATATGTTCCTAAGCAATAGCCTTCAATAATGGCAATAATGCTTTCTTCGTCTTGAATATGTGGGATTAAATGAATATGCTTGGCTGTTTTTAAAAAGCCAGAGCTAAATGCTTTACGGGTGAAAATACGTAATTCAGTTAATGATAATTTATTCTTTTCCCCGAGCCCAATAAAGACGAGTGTTTTCTTGTGATGAATAACAGGAAACACATCGCCTTTATCAAGTTTTTTCGGTAATTGAGGGTGTTGCTGTGTACTTATTAATAAAATAATAGCCGCATCCGTTGTCGGTTGCGCTGATGTTGATAATGAAATCACTGTTAATTTCTCCGATCAATAGGTGTGTAGTCTCTTTGTGTTTCACCTGTATAAATTTGAAATGGACGGCCAATCTTTGTTGCCGGATCTTCAATCATTTCTTTCCAATGCGCAACCCAGCCTGGCATACGGCCAATGGCAAACATCACTGGGAACATATCTAATGGAATACCGATGGCACGTAAAATAATCCCGCTATAAAAATCAACGTTAGGATAAAGTTTGCGGCTGATGAAATATTCATCTTTAAGAGCAGCATCTTCGAGTTTCTTGGCAATTTCAAGTAGAGGATCATGAATACCGAGTTTATTAAGTAATTCATCAGCCTTTTGTTTGATAATGCGTGCACGAGGATCAAAGTTCTTATACACACGATGACCAAAACCCATTAATCTAAAACCACTGGTTTTATCTTTGGCTTTTTGGACGTATTTTTCAACATCTCCCCCATTAGCTTGAATCTCTTCGAGCATTTCAATAACCGCTTGATTGGCTCCCCCATGCAATGGTCCCCATAAGGCACAAATACCGGCGGAGATTGAAGCATAGAGATTCGCATGTGAACTTCCAACCAAACGCACAGTTGAGGTAGAACAATTTTGTTCGTGATCTGCGTGTAAGATTAAAATAACGCGTAAGGCTTGCACAACTTCATCGACAATTTTATAAGGACGCGTTGGTGATGAAAACATCATGTTTAAGAAATTTGGCACATATTTCAAATCATGGCGTGGGTAAACAAATGGTTCGCCAATTGATTTCTTATACGAGAAAGCACAGATGGTGCGGACTTTCGATAATAATTGAACAGCCATCCGATTGATTTCTTCTTTGGATGGGTTTTCTTTAATTAATTCTGGATAATACGCAGACATCGAGCAAATCATTGCCGACAAGATCGCCATCGGGTGTGCTGTTGATGGGTAGGCATTAAAGAAATTCTTCATGTCCTCATGGATCATGGAGTGTTCATTAAACGACGCGGAGAATGCATCAAGTTCGCTTTGATTAGGTAATTTGCCGTGAATTAATAAATAAGAAGTTTCAACAAAGGATGAGCTTTCAGCGAGTTGATCAATTGGATAACCGCGGTAACGTAAAATCCCTTTATCCCCATCGAGAAATGTGATGGCACTTTTACAAGAACCGGTATTTCCAAAACCAGGGTCTAAAGCAATATGCCCTGTTTGGGCGCGTAATTTACTAATATCGATGGCTTTTTCATTTTCAGTTCCGGAAATGATCGGACATTCTAAGGTATTGCCATTAATAATAATTTGAGCATTCTGTGACATTACTACCTCCGTTATGTTTGTATGATATTATTGATATATTTCGTAGATGTAGTGAATGTCTTCTTTAATGCTAATGAATGCATCGACGAGTTTTGGATCAAAATGCGTTCCCTTGTAGTCTAAAATCGTATTGACCGCATCTTTAAATTCCCATGCAGTTTTGTAAGGACGTTCGGATGTTAAGGCGTCAAAGACATCGCATAAACCGCAAATGCGTCCAGGCAAAGGAATGTCCTCCCCTTTTAAATTATGAGGATAACCACTCCCATCCCAACGTTCATGATGGGATTGAGCAATGACAGATGCTGTTTTAAGAAAGACTGAATCGCTACCAGCTAATATCTGGGAACCCACAACAGTATGGGTTTTCATGATATCGAATTCTTCTGGATTGAGTTTCCCGGGTTTTAATAATACAGAATCAGGAATAGCAATTTTACCAATATCATGCAATGACGCCGTGGCAAAAATTAATTCGGATTGAAAATTAGATAAGCCATAACTTTTGGCCAAGGCCATGCAATAGCGGCTCATGCGGATAATATGCGCGCCAGAATATTTGTCATGGTATTCAGCCACGCGTGCTAAACGTTGAACAACATCGAGGCGAGTATCGCGAAGTTCTTTGGTGCGTTCTTGAATTTGTTCTTCTAAAGAAAAGTTTTCATTCAGGATATTTTTATAGAGTAAACGTACTTCAATGATATTGCGGCTGCGTAAGATAACTTCGACGGTATCATAAGGTTTGCGTAAGAAATCTTTTGCCCCTGATTGAAGAGCTTTCGATTTAATTGCATTATCTTCTTCAGCAGTAAGCATTAAGACGGGCAAATAACTCTTTGAATCAAGGAGAGCTAATTCGAGAATGACTTCAATCCCATTTTTATTGGGCATATTGTAATCAAGTAGTACTAAGTCGGGGTGAAGTTCTTTATAGAGGCTAACGGCTTGCAGTGAATCGGTGGTTGAGGTGATATTAAAAAAACCTTCGCTATTTAAAATCTTTTTTAACACGTGAATATTTAAAACATTGTCATCAACAATTAAAATTTTCGCATTAAGAATCGACTCTTCTGGTATCACGGCCTAACCCCTAAGTTTCCATTTGGTTAATTCTGTATTTAAGAATGTATAATCTGTTAAATCGCAATGTATGGGAGTAACGGTTGCATAACCGTGGTGTAATGCGTAAGTGTCGACGGAATGATCAGGTTGGTAAGGTGGATTTGTTCCTGTCATCCAATAATAATTTTTTAAACTGGGTGATTGGCGGGTTTCAAATTTACCATGAATAGGCTCTGTCCCCTGACGCGTAAAGCGTATCCCTTTGACTTTTCCTTGTGGAATATTCACATTTAAAAAAGTTCCGTGTGGCATAGAATTATTATAAATGAGTTTAGCTAATTGCGCACCGATTTTTGCACTTTTAGCAAAGTTAGGGTCATCATCGCAATTAAGTGAAATGGCCAATGATTTAATACCAAGCATTGCCCCCTCTCTTGCTCCTGCTACAGTGCCAGAATAAAAGACGCTACACCCATCATTGCCGCCAAAATTAATACCAGAGACAACAAGATCAGGTTTTTTTGTGAGAATGATTTCAGTGGCGAATTTGACACAATCGGCAGGTTTGCCGCTAACGGCATATCCAAATAATTTATTGTTACGGTGAACTTTTTTGGCGAATAAAGGATGGTAAAGGGTGATACCGTGACCAACGGAGCTTTGCTCGCTTTCAGGAGCGACAACAGTAACATCAGCAAACTTGATCAATTCTTTATAGATCGCTTCAATGCCTTTTGCATAAATGCCATCATCATTGGTCAATAAAACATGCATCCGTTTTTTAGATTTCATATTCGGGGTCCAAAACGACTGCTTTGGTCAATAGATCAACGATCTTTGTTACAGCGGATGCGGACTCTTCATTTTCAATTAAGTTTAAATCAATTGATTCTTGGTTAAAGCGATTTTCACCCACATTGACGACAAAAGTTCTATTGGGGTAATTAATTTTCTTAAGCATTTTTAATTCATACTCATCAATATCAGTAACACTGGTAATTAAGATAAGTCCGGCATCCGTAAGGATGTGGGCTAATTCGCCTAACTGAGTGAGCATGTTAAATTTGCCTAAAGTCTTATCTTTGGAATCTTCATTCGCCAATGCTAAACGATTTGATAAGCCTAAGAAGTAGACATTTTTTTCATTCTCGAACAATGCTTCTTCAAGCGCTTTGGCAATGCGTTGTTTTCCTGTGCCGATCTTACCCGCAATGATAATCAAAGCACTTTTATGTTGATATTTCTTAGCGCGTATCTCAGGTGTAATGTGGCTACGTTCCCAGCTATACTCCCGACGGCGTATATGTTCTGATAATGATGATTCACCGTCAAATACAGGAGATAAGATAATCCCTCCCCCGGCAATTTCATAATTATCGACCAATACAAAACGTCCTGTTTGAGCAATGTCACCCACTGTGTCAAAGGCCACTGGCTTCATCGCTTCAAAGATACATTCCCCGACCTCATGACGATCAACATGAGGTTTGGTGACAGATGATAATTCCGAAGCATTTAAGACGTGAATAATATCGGCGACAACAACAGGTACTTGTTGGGTAGCTATTTTAAGTTTGTAAGTTTTACCTTTAACCAAAGGTTGTTTGCCCATCCAAAAAATATTGGCACGGAAACGTTGGCTCACATGGGGTAATTTCTCAGAAGCTTTGCATAATAGTTCGCCAGGGCGAATGTAAATTTCCGTCTCATAAGTAAAACCAATGCTTTGTCCGGCATAAGCTTTGGTACGTGGTGCGCCATTAAAATATTCAATGCTTTTAATACGGTTCTTCTTACCCGACGGTAAAAAGATAATTTCTTCACCGACATTGATTGTTCCTGCTTCAACACGGCCAGCCACAATACGGCGTTCATCGCCTTGCTCGGTAAATTTATAGACATCTTGCACAGGCATGCGAAAGACTTGATTTTCTAATGGAGCTGCTTTTTCGAAATTATCGAGGACATTGAGAATGTGTCCACCTTTATACCAGGGCATTTTAGGTGAAATTGATGCAATATTATCGCCGTGAAATGCCGCGATCGGAATAAAACATTGTGGGACTAAATTAATTTCTTCGAGGAATTTTGTATAGTCTGCTTTGATTTGTTCAAAGACGCGTTGATCATAATTGACTAAGTCCATTTTATTAACGCACACGGCAACATTCTTGATACCTAAGAAACGCATCACATAGCCGTGACGCTTAGAATTTTCTTTAATCCCCTCATGGGCGTCGATTAAAAGCAAAGCAGCTTCCGCACGGGCAGCTCCAGAAATCATATTCTTTAAGAATTCAATATGACCAGGTGCATCAATAATAATGTAATCACGTTTGGAGGATTTGAAAAAGGAACGGGCTGTATCAATGGTGATCCCTTGCGCTTGTTCATCTTTAAGCGCGTCTAAGAGGAATGCATATTCAAATGGTTTCGCATTACGGGCACACTGGGCTTTGACAGCCTCAAGTTTCCCTTCGGGCAAAGACCCAGTATCTGCTAATAAACGTCCAACCAAGGTGCTTTTACCATGATCAACATGTCCTACAATAACAACATTCATCTGTTCGCGTTGTTGTTCCATACTACATATATCCTTCTTTGCGTAACGTTTCTAAGCCACCGCCATCTTCTTTATCTTGGGCGCGGCCAGAACGTTCTGCAATGTTTTTAAATTTACCTGAACGTAATTCATTAATAATGTCTTCAATATTTTTGGCCGTTGAATCAACGGGAGTTGTGCACGGATAGCATCCTAAAGAACGATACCTTTTGCCTTGGCCTTGATCAAAATAAAGATAGGTAATCGGAATATTTTCACGTTGAATATATTCCCAAATATTTAATTCTGTCCAATCAAGCAAAGGATGAATGCGAATGTGTGTGCCTGGGGCAAAATCAGTTTTGAATTGATTCCATAATTCCGGAGGTTGATCACCCACATCCCAATCGCTATTGCGATCTCGAGGAGAAAAATAGCGTTCCTTGGAACGGCTTCCCTCTTCATCAGCACGGGCACCAACAATAACACCGGTATAAGGTTCGGTGTTTGTATCAATGTCATATTGTTTGGTGGCATGGTTCATGCGTTTGCGTGGCCATTCACCCGACAATGTTTTTTTAAGAGCTTCAGATTTTAAAGCCTTGCAACAGGCAATGCGATCAATAGCGCCATCTGGAAAAGTTTTCTTATCTTTAAGCGCTTGGGTGTTTTGCCCAACGATCATATTTAAATGAAATTGCAAGGCGAGTTCATCGCGGTAACGGATCATTTCTGGAATTTTATAATTTGTATCAATATGAACCAATGGAAAAGGCACATGTCCAAAGAATGCTTTGCGCGCAAGCCACAGTAATACCGTCGAGTCTTTGCCAATTGACCAAAGCATGACAAGACTTTTGAATTCTCTATAGGCTTCACGCAAAATATAAACGCTTTGCGCTTCTAATTGATCTAATTTATCCATAATACTTACTTCTTCCCTTTCCACTTGGGATTATTGTGTAATCCGCATTCTTTTTGCTCGGGCTCTTCCCACCACCAGCGTCCTGCGCGAATATCTTCACCGGGTTTAATGGCGCGTGTGCAAGGGGCACAGCCAATGCTCACAAAACCTTTGGCATGTAATGGGTTTACATCGACATTGTATTTCTTGATATAGTCACGCACTTGCTCAAGTGACCAATCAATCAGGGGGTTAATCTTGATGCGTTGATTCCCTTCATCCCATTCAATGGTTTTTAAATCGGTACGTGTCACACTTTGATCCCGACGTAAACCCACCATCCAAGCCTCTTTATCCGCGATAGCGAGTCGTAATGGTTCTACTT
>CAYZPQ010000122.1:0-6686 GCA_964480185.1 uncultured Planctomycetales bacterium
CCACGAATATCAAATGACATATTATCTTGGCCATTTAATGTGCCCGTGCCGTTGGAACTATAATCAAAACTGCCGCTTGCCCATTGGCCTTGCAGGCGATAGACATCGAGGAATTTGAAATACAAATCATCTTGTTCCGTTGGACGATAGGTATATTGCCCACTAATACCCGCCATATCCCCTTCTTGATGCATTAAGGATGGCTCTTCATATTTCGCGACATACATTTCATAACCAAGTGTCAGCTCATTCTTTTTTGACACAATGGTTGAATCAGCAGGTTTGACATTGTCATCATCAAAAGCAGCCCAATCGCCATCATCACCTTGATCTTTTTCAAATGGCAATACACTGTTGGAAGAAACTGGAGCGGAAGGTTGAAGTGGTGTCGACGGTGATTGTGACAGTTGATCTAATTGCTGATTCACAACAATTAATTTACTTTGCAAGGCAGACACAGGATTGTCGGCGATATAACAGACATCATTCCAATTTACAGCGGGATTGAGTTGTTGTTGGGCATCAATGCAATCTAAGGCTTGATTGATGCGTTCATCACGCGATGTGTTGGCAATAGCGAAGGATGAAAACCCCACACTCAAGGCAAGTACTGTAACGAGAGAAATTGATTTAGACATGTTCTTATTTTCTCAACCGAAGCGTGGAATGACAAGCACAATCCTATTTATTTTATTTGCAAGGCTTGGACGCGTTGCATGAAATTGTCGTCTATCACAACTCCTAATTGACGCGCTTTGGACAAATCACTGTAGGCCTCTTTGAAAAAATTCTCATGAAAGTAAGCCAAGCCGCGATTAAAGTAGGCTAAAGCATAATGAGGGTCGTAGTGAATCGCTTGATTAAAATCTGCGATGGCTTTGGCGTATTCGTTTTTCTTTAAATAAATCAACGCCCTATTATTATAAGCGCCTGGATAAGTGGGATTAAGCATAATCGCTTGTGAAAAATCTGCCAAGGCTTCCTCGTCACGTTGGACTAAAAAGAATGCTGTCCCTCGATTATCATAAACAATGGCAAAGAGAGGATATTGCCGAATCACATCCGTCCATAAACTGATGCCATCTTTCCACACACGGCTATACTGCACTGTCATCATCGCATAGGTGCTGACGGCTAAAAGTACGAAGACATAATAAAGTATTTTAAATCGTTGGGCTAATCCATCGACGATAAAATGGGAGGCAATTAAGAGCAGACCGATCGATGGCAAATACGTATAACGATCAAATACAAAGTATCCACCCGAGACAATGGTTGTTAATGGTAGTAATAAATTGAGTGCAAAGAAACCGACTCCAAACAGGAGAAGCGGCCATTGCTGCCTTTTTGTCCAGGCGAATAGTACGACACTCGCTGGAATGATGGGCATCACATAAACATACCATGGGAACAGGCCATTGATTTTCGCCGGATAAGGATAAAGAGCGGATAATTGATACGGGACAATTGTCTTCACGGCGTAAATCACCGTTGCAAAACATGCTAAAATAATTTTATCAAGAGGACCATACATTCCTAAATTCGTCCAATAGCCTTTTACTTTAAAAATGGTGATGAGTAAGAATCCTGCCCCTGTTAAGGCAAACACCACATACACTCCTAAACGTTTTCTTAAGAGATCGTAATGACGATGTTGATACCAATCGACCAACGGGAGAATCAAACACAACGTGGCTGCTTGATGTTTGGACATACACGCTAAGACAAACAGGAGCCAGCTTCGACGTATATACCCTTTCACATAACACAGCAGTGCCGCTAAATAAAAGAACCCGAATAAGACATCTTTGCGTTCAGATATCCAGACCACAGATTCCACACGCAAGGGATGAATCGACCATATGATCGTCGTGATGAAAGCAATAGTTGTGGGGATTTTTAAAGCCAAGAGAATACGCCAAAGCAAAACAGCATTGAATGCATGCCACATCACATTGACTGCATGATAAACGGCAGGATTTAATTGTCCGATGGCATAGTCAATGGCAAATGATAATTGAGTCAGAGGCTGATACCCTCCTTCATAAAAGGAGGTGAATATTTTTGTCACAGACTTTAATGTCAAAGACTGAACATCAGGATTCAAAATGATAAATTTATCATCGTCCCAATTTGTAAATTGAAACGTGATGGCAGGGATAAAAACAATGACGCTGATTAAAGCAATTGCGATGGATAAATGGAGTTTATTGGCCATTCATCAATAAGAAACCCACCATGATTAATGTTAAGACAATCACGACTAAGATCGTAAACCAGGCGATGATATTCATCAATCGGGAGTTAATATGCTCTCCCATGATTTCTTTATTATTAATGAGCTTTAACATATAAATCAAAATGATCGGCAATAATATCCCATTACCCACCTGGGATAAATACATGACTTTTAATAATGGGAAATTAGGGAATAAAACAACCCCTCCCCCGACGATAATCATCCCTGTGTATAGACCAAAGAATTGAGGGGCTTGGTCAAAACGTTTATCAACACCGACATCCCAGCCCATCCCTTCGCAAATGGAATACGATGTGGATAAAGGCAAAATAGATGCAGCAAACAACGACGCAATTAAAAGACCAATCGCAAAAAGCCAGGTGGCATGAATACCGGCAAAAGGTTGAAGTGCCACTGCGGCATCCTTGGCTGTTTGCACATGCACGCCGGCTTGATATAAAGTGGCCCCGCAAGCAATGATGATAAAGCCAGCGACAATGGGTGCAACCACACAACCAATAATGACATCTAAACGCACCAAGTGATAGTCTTCAGGCAATAAACCTTTTTCTACCGTCGAGGCTTGTTGATAGAATTGCATCCATGGCGCAATGGTTGTCCCCACCAAACCTACGAGCATCACAAAATAATCCAAGTTCCAATGCACATGAGGTGTCACTGTTTGATACAACACTTCCATCCATTTAGGCTTGGCCATAAAACCGGAAATGACATACGCCAAATAAAACAAACAGGCCACTAAGAATATTTTCTCAACTGTTTTATAATTGCCCCGAACAACAAGCGCCCACACAAAAAATCCTGCAATCGGCACAGAAATATATTTACTCACTCCAAAAATTTCCATACTGGCGGCCACCCCTGCAAATTCAGCGATGACGTTGCCCATATTCACTAAAAATAAAACGAGCATCAAATAAAATGTAACCTTAACCCCAAAATTCTCCCGGATTAAATCTGCTAACCCTTTTCCCGTCGCAACCGCCATGCGTGCGCACATTTCTTGCACAACAATTAAGGCAAAGGTAATCGGAATCAATGACCATAATAAGGTATAACCAAAATGCGCACCGGCTAATGAATAGGTCGCAATACCCCCTGCATCATTATCAACATTCGCGGTAATGATCCCAGGCCCCATGACGCTAAAGAACATGAGAATGCGCGCCACAGATGGATGTCGTTTTAATTGTTCGAGCATGCGTTTGATCATATTAAAGCTTTTCCTTATATTTGCTCCACACCAAGGCGATCAATTCTTCCATAACGTCGTCAATCGTAATAACACCTTGCATGATTTCTTCATGATTTAATACAGGAATGGAAATAAACTTATATTGCTCAAGCAATAAAGCTACTTCTTCAACGCTATCATCAGTGTAAACAAAAACATCTTCTTTATAGGCGGTCTCGATAAGTTTCTTATCTAAAGGTTCGGCAATAAAACGGCGTACAGAGGTTGTCGCTAATAATTTATGTGCATCATCAACGATGTAGAGGAAATAAATACTGCCTGGGTTATTGATATTCGTTTTGATTTTCTCAAGCGCTTCGCCAACTGTCGCATCCACCTTTAACCATAAATATTCTGTCGTCATCAAACCACCGGCGGAATCTTTAGAAAAGGTCAATAATTTACGCAATTGCTTACTGGTTTCGCTACCCATCAAACGCATGAGCTGATGGGTCTTGGCGCGCGGCAATCGCATGAGTAAATCTGTCGCTTCATCGGCCGGGATACTTTGAATTAATAAGGCTGATTCGGAATCTGCCAATTGATCAATCAATTCCACTTTAAAATCAGGGCTTAAATCTGTAAATACTTTCGATTGAAAGGCCACATCTAATGATTTAAACAATGATAAACGGGCAAAAATATCCAAGTCTTGCATGATATCAGCCAAAGCCGACGGAGGAATACCGGATAATTTATTCTTGGAAACATCGAGTTTTAACACACTTTTCATACGGCCGAGTTTAGGCAGTATTTGTGTATTTTTCCAACCGATTAAATCTTCATGGATTAAATAAGGAGCTTTGGGATTTACAACTTTGACTAAGGCATCAATGATATCTGTCCATTCCAAGCGACGTACTAAGGCCCTTAATCCCACATCAACGTGCGCTAAATACAATTGATTGTCCACACGTAATAATTGCACATCATTGACCCGCACGACTTTTTGATTATCCGTATCAACAACCTGTTGATCTAAAATATCGCGACGCATGGTGAAATCTAAAATGGGAATGTTTTTTTCAAAGGCAATGGCATCAGCGGGGATTTTTAAACGGATTTCATCTTCAATATACGCAACATCTTCCCAACGAATACGGGCATATTGACGGTGAAGTGAACCACGGCGAATAATAATTTCTGTGGTGCGTGGATAAATATCACCTTGGGGATTGGCCGCTAAATCAAATAATTCACCTGCCCACGCCCCTTTGGCGTCGATGACATCCATTCTTAAAATATCTGAAAAGTATAAAAACAGTTTCACCGGCTAATCCCTACCTCGTTACGTTGACAAATCGTATTGACCGGACATGTGGAACATAAGGGTGAAATAGGCCTGCACACATTTTGTCCCCATGTGACCAGCAAGGCATTATATTCAATCCAATATTCCGTCGGTAATTTCTTTCTTAGAGCAAATTCTGTTTCATTCGCATCTTTGGTCTTAATATACCCCAATCGATTGCTAATGCGGTGCACATGCGTATCAACACACACACCTAATTTTCCAAACCCTTCGGTCAACACCAAATTTGCTGTCTTACGCCCTACCCCTTTTAACGTCAGCAATTGATCTAAATCATCTGGGACTTTGGAATTAAATCGGTCTTTCAGGTCTTGGCAAATGTGAAGGATCGTGCGCGCTTTGGTTTTATAAAAACCAACTGGATAAATTAACTTTTCAATCTCTACAGCTTTTAATTTCAAAAAACCATCAATCGTGCTGACTTGGGGAAATAACCGTTCACACACAGGTAGTGTCGTCGTATCTTTCGTGCGTAAACTTAATAAGCAGGAAATTAAGACGAGAAACGGGTCTTTGAATTTTTTTCCAACTAAAGTTACCGAAGGATCAGGCAAATGACGCATGGCGGTTTTAACACGGCGAATAACTTCGACAATCTGCGTGTTATCCAATGCCCGCTTTGCCATATGCCTTTAGCCTTTTAAATCCCCGAAAGAATAACCCATTTCTTCAAGCGTCATTGTATCATCACGCCAATCTGCTTGCACTTTCACAAATAATTCAAGGAACACTTTTTCGCCGACAAGTTCTTCTAAGTCTGCTCGAGCTTCTGTACCTACTTTTTTAAGAACAGATCCGCCTTTGCCGATGACAATTTCTTTTTGCGAATCACGTTCAATGGTAATCAAGCCACGGATATGAAGCAGCTTCCCCTTTTTAGGTTGCACGCTTTCAATCTTGACGCCGATTGAATGGGGTACTTCTTCGCGCATGATTAAAAATAATTTCTCACGGATTAAATCCGCCATGGCTAAGCGTTGAGGAAAATCAGTGATGGTGTCTTCGTCATAGAGCATAGGGCCTTCGGGCAAATGCTCAAAGAGAAGATCTAATAATTTGCTGACATTGGTTTCTTTTAAGGCAGATAAAGGAAATAAAATCACATTGGGCATGTCATTAGCAGACTTGCCGCGTACTTCTTCTAAGAGTTGAATATAATCGGGGATATTCTTTCCCTTGGATAAATCGATTTTGTTAAAACCGACGATAATTGTCTTATTGGTGTGTTTTAATTGATTCATCACATGACGCTCTTCAGGGCCAATACGATCATTAACATCGACTAAATGAATGACGGCATCGACTTCGTCTAAGGTTGAACTGCTGCTGCGCTGCATGTATTTGTCGAGTTTGTCGCTGCCTAAATGAAGACCAGGGGTATCGATGAAGATGATTTGCCCACGTTTTTCGGTATAGACACCACGGATTTGTTGACGGGTTGTTTGAGGGACAGGTGAGACGATGGAGATCTTCTCGCCTAATATGGTATTTAAGAGCGTTGATTTACCGACATTTGGACGCCCTACGATTGATACGAATCCGCATTTCATTTTTAATTCTCCTGGGGGATACCCGTTACTTTCTTTGCTGCTAGACTAACACGCGGGAGGACATCCACCTTCGCTGAAATGCTTTCGCGTTCAGCTTCGGCGGACACGCAAGGTCCTCCCCTACGGGATGTATTTCTTACGCTAACATGATTTCTTTTCGTAGGGGCCGATCTTGTGTCGGCCCGGTTTTGTGTGACACTCGGGAGGACACGAGGTCCTCCCCTACGAAAAACAAGGCGTCATTGAACATTATGACATGTGAATCATTTACGATACTTCCACACTACTACAACTAATATTGTCAACATGATGACATTGACGATGTTGAAT
>CAYZPQ010000123.1:0-6587 GCA_964480185.1 uncultured Planctomycetales bacterium
TCCATACCTTATGCGCACGGGCCATTGTGGCAAATGTTTGAACAGTGGGTCCAGTGAGTGTTTCAGAAGCTTCCTGGCGAATTTTGGCATCACGCACATTGCCCCGAAAAGAAAATATTTCCGGAAACACAATGAGTTTAGCCTTAGCCTGTACGGCTTGCGACACCGCAGCAACAGCCTTTGCCACATTAGCTGTTTTATCTGCCGACGCATTACATTGAATGAGTGCAACTTTCATCATATTATTTTGGCTGTGGAACTTTTAACATTTCACCATATTCTTTATGGCAGGCTGTATAAAAAGATTCTTGCTTGAGTTTATTGCGCCATGCCACCACTTTCGGGAAAACGCTGATATCAATCTCAGCAACTTCACAGGGATCTAATGAAGCTAATAAAGCCATGTCCGCTAAAGTAATCTTATCTCCGGCGACATAGGCATGTTTACTTAATTGATGTTCAATGACAGACGTGTTAATTGTAATAAAATTTAACCCGTCGGCAATTGACTCTTCGCTCACGAGTAAACCACGGCGTTTGGCAAAAACACGATTAAATACCACCTTAGCCACATTCACACCGATATGCAGCGTGACAAAATCGCACCATTGTTCAACGATGGCGCGCTGTTGAATATCTTTAGGATATAACGATGTGTCGACCTTATCGCATAAATATTTGATGATGGCATTACTTTCAAATAAACAAAATCCCCCGTCGTTAATCGCCGGCACTTTGCCCACAGGATTGATTTTTAAAAACCATTCCTGTTTTTGTTCTGCGGCGCGTAAATCAACTTGATGATATTCATACGGTAATTTTAAATAATTGGCAACAAAACGCACTTTATTTGCAGGGCTTGATAAATTAGAACCATAAATCGTTAACATGGGCATCTCCTCTTAAAAGAGTTGTAAGATCATAGGCCGCTGTGAGACGCGACCACTGTGGGCTTTAAGCTCATTACGTTGAAACCGTATTATAGCTTGAATTCTTTTATTTGTCTCGCTGATAAAAAACTTGACTCTGGAAAGTCCTTGACTATAATAGGCAAATCTTTCAAGGGCTTATTTCATTTCAGACCCCATCGTCTAGCCCGGTCAGGACAAAAGCTTTTCAAGCTTTCGGCGCGGGTTCAAATCCCGCTGGGGTCGCTTATAAAATAAAAAATCCTCCTTATACTCTAAGGAGGATTTTTTATTTGACCACTATTTCTTTATTCTTCTTCTTTAGC
This sequence comes from uncultured Planctomycetales bacterium, assembly GCA_964480185.1. Lineage (GTDB taxonomy): Bacteria > Omnitrophota > Gorgyraeia > Zapsychrales > Fredricksoniimonadaceae > CAYZPQ01. The sequence continues at coordinate 1,235 of CAYZPQ010000123.1, forward strand.
CAAATACGCAACGGAAGACACACGATCTCCACTGACAATCGATATTAACTTAACACCAATCGCGGAGCGCCCTGTTTCGCGAATCTCCGACGGATTAGAGCGAACAATCATGCCTTTTTTCGTCACAGCCATGATTTCATCGCCATCATTAACACTCATGACAGTAACGACATTACCGTTCTTCTCGGTAATCTTAAGATTAATAATCCCCTTACCAGCGCGCGATTGAGTGCGGTAATCCGCAAAATCAGAACGCTTGGCATAACCTAATTCGGAAACGGTCAACAATTTAGCACCGGTTTTATCAATGTCTTTAGGAAATGCCAGCATCCCCACAACATAGTCACCTTTATCTAAATTGATCCCGTGAACACCCTTGGCAGAACGGCCCATGTCACGCAATTGATCTTCAGGGAAACGTAATGAAATCCCTAAGTGAGTTGCCAATAATACATCTTCCTTGCCATGGCTTAAGGAAACGCCAATTAACTCATCACCTTTTTCTAAACCAATACCCACAATGCCGCCTTTACGTGGATTGGAATAGGCAGAAAGTTTGGTCTTCTTGACTAAACCTAATTTGGTTGCAAAAACCACAGATTGCTCGTCGAGGAAATCTTTGACTGCCACAATCGCTGAAATGCGCTCATCTTGCCTAAAGGACAATAAATTAACAATCGCCTTACCACGAGCTGTCCGTGAGGCTAATGGAATTTCATAGACCTTAAGCCAGCGCACAATGCCAAGGTTAGAGAAAATCAATAAATGGTCTTTGGAAGAGGCAATGAATAGGCGTTCCACAAAATCCTCTTCAGATGTGGTCATCGCTGTCACGCCTTTACCACCGCGTTTTTGTGAACGGTAATTGTCCACTTCCAAACGCTTGATATAGCCTTTATTAGAAATGGTAATCACCATTTCTTCATCGGCAATTAAATCTTCCATGTCAATGTCTTCGGCGGCAGCTGCAATCTCTGTGCGACGAGGATCACCGAATTTTTTCTTTAAATGTGTTAATTCTTCTTTGATAATTTCATCAACGCGTTGATCGGAAGCGAGAATAGCGCGGTAATTCTCAATGTCTTTTAATAATTGCTGATATTCAGCCTCGATCTTATCGCGTTCAAGAGCAGCCAAGCGTTGCAATTGCATTTCTAAAATCGCAACAGCCTGCACTTCTGACAATTCAAACTTCTTAATAAGCGCTTCTTTGGCTTCTAACGTTGTCTTTGAGGCACGAATCGTCTTGATAATTTCATCAAGGTGCTTAAAGGCAATTTTTAATCCTTCAAGGATGTGTGCACGACGCAAAGCTTTATCTAAATCGAATTGTGTACGACGACGAATCACTAAACGGCGATGCACAATGTAATAGGTCATCAATTGTTTTAAATTCAGCACTTTGGGTGATTTATTAACGAGCGCTAAATTGATAATCCCAAATGTGACTTCCATTTGTGAATGCTTATAGAGATAGTTTAAAATGATGTTGGGATCAACGTCGCGACGCAATTCAATGACAACACGAATACCATCTTTATCCGACTCATCCCGGATATCGGTAATGCCGTCGACTTGTTTGTTTTGAACTTGATCCGCAATCGCAGAAATCAGATTCGCTTTATTAACCTGATAAGGAAGTTCTGTAATAATAATCGCTTCACGATTTCCTTTGAGAGGTTCCGTCACTGTACGGGCGCGAATAATTAATTTACCACGGCCAGTATTGTATGCATTAACAATGCCTTCCTTCCCGCAAATAATCCCTGCGGTTGGAAAATCCGGACCCTTCACAAACTTCATTAATTCTTTAATGGTAGCGTCGGGCTTGTCGATTAAAAACATGATGCCATCAACAACTTCACCCAAATTATGCGGCGCCATGTTCGTGGCCATCCCAACAGCAATACCTGTTGACCCATTGACTAATAAGTTTGGAACAAGGCCGGGTAAAATATCTGGTTCATCAAGAGAGCCGTCGAAGTTTGGTGAAAATTCGACAGTTTCTTTATCAATATCTGTCATCATCAGTTCTGCGATCGAATCCATGCGTGCTTCGGTATAACGCATTGCGGCAGCCGCATCCCCGTCGATTGAACCAAAGTTACCTTGGCCATCAATTAAAGGATACCGTAAACTAAAATCTTGCACCATGCGCACCATGGTTTCATATACCGCCAAGTCACCGTGAGGATGGTACTTACCTAATACTTCCCCCACAATACGCGCGCTTTTCTTATACGGCTTATTGTGTTCAAGATTTAATTCTTTCATCGCGTATAAAATACGACGGTGAACAGGCTTCAGGCCATCACGCACATCTGGCAAAGCACGGCCGACAATGACAGACATCGAATACGATAAATAAGAATTCTTCATTTCATCTTCGATGTAAATCGGGATAATTCTCTCTTTATTTTTTACGTCACTCATGTCTTAATAAAACCTTTCTCGTCTATGACTAGATATCTAAATTTTTCACTTCATGCGCATAGGTTTGAATAAAATTCCGACGAGGTTCAACCTCATCACCCATCAGCATGGCAAATGTTTTATCAACTTCCACCGCATCTTCAAGCATGACCTTTGAAATGGTGCGCTTGGCTGGATCCATGGTTGTTTCCCACAATTGCTGTGGATTCATTTCCCCAAGACCTTTGTAACGTTGCAAGTGCATGCCTTTTTTCGCAACTTCACGCATGGCACTGACTAATTCGGCAATAGACATTAAGTCACGGGTATTTTTTTCTTCTTCCATCACAAATAATGGTGGAAGTTTTTTCGCTTCTTTGCCTTTTTCTTTTTTCTCACTGGCCAGCAATACTTCTTGAACTTGCTGACGATCATAATCTTTTAAATACAAATCAAACTTATCTAATTTTTGACCAATGGCTTCAAGATCTTCTGATTCGAACACTTCAATATATTGTGTTTCGGTATCATCTTTCGTCAATTGTGCCAATTCTTTATCATCAAAGACATATTCTTCTTTGCCAGCGACGCGGGCAATATAACGTGGCATTTTTTTGGTGTCTTGATTTGATGCCGCCACATATTGAACGAAATCAAGTCCGCGACGTTTAAACCGTTCTACAATTGTTTCAAGTTCAACTAAATTAGTTAAGATGTCTTTTAATTGAGCAGGCGTGTATGTTTTCTTCCCGTCAATTTTTGTGACCTTAACCCCGTCGGTACCTAAATCTAGGATCAAATCATTCATTTCTTTTTCAGTTTGAATGTATTCTTCACGTTTCCCGCGGCTAACTTTAAATAAAGGAGGTTGGGCAATATAGACGTGACCATTTTCAATGAGTTTAGGCATTTGACGGTAAAGTAATGTGAGTAATAGTGTGCGAATGTGAGATCCATCAACGTCAGCATCGCACATGAGAATCAATTTATGATAACGCAATTTTTCCACATTAAAATCATCGCCCACACCTGTACCCAACGCGGTGATAATGGTGCGAATTTCCTCATTGCTTAAAATCTTATCTAAGCGTGATTTTTCCACATTTAAGATTTTACCTTTTAATGGCAAAATGGCTTGGAATGTACGATCACGCCCTTGTTTCGCTGAACCACCGGCGGAATCCCCTTCGACGAGATAAAGCTCGCACAATGTCGGATCTTTTTCAGAACAATCTGCTAATTTACCTGGCAAACCACCACTATCCAATGCGCCCTTACGTCGTGTTAATTCACGGGCTTTGCGTGCTGCTTCACGTGCACGTGCCGCAATTAATGCTTTATCGACGATCTTATTGGCAACCGCAGGGTTTTGTTCAAAAAAGTATGTTAATGCTTCTAAGGTCATCGAGGCAACCATACCATCGACTTCAGAGTTACCTAATTTGGTTTTTGTCTGACCTTCGAATTGAGGGAATGGGATTTTAACAGAAATAACAGCGACGAGCCCTTCGCGGGTATCTTCCCCCGTAATAGCCACATCGTCTTTCAATAATTTTTTCGATTTCGCATAAGTATTAATTGCACGCGTTAAGGCTGAACGGAATCCAGATAAATGCGTTCCACCTTCAATGGTATTAATACTATTGGCGTAAGAAAAAACTGTTTCATTGTAGGTGTCGTTGTATTGCATCGCCACCTCAACAACAACCTTATCTTTATCTTTTTCAAAATAAAATACTTTGCTATGCAAAGGCACCTTATTAACAGACAAGTATTCAACGAAAGAAATAATCCCGCCTTTAAATAAGAATAAGGATTCTTTTGGCTTATCTCCACGGCTATCGACGAGTTTAATCGAAACGCCTTTATTTAAGAACGCTAATTCGCGTAAACGCTTGGCTAAAATATCATAAGAAAAAATATGTGTTTCTTTAAAGATTGTGCGATCTGGTTTGAACGTAACTTTTGTTCCGTTTGATTTTGTTTTACCAATTGTTGTCAATTTTGAGACGGTTTTCCCTTTCTCAAAACGCATATGGTAAATCGCCCCTTCACGCTTCACTTCAACTTCAAACCATTCGGACAAGGCATTAACGCAACTAATACCAACCCCGTGCAAACCACCTGATACGGAGTAGCTGTCTTTATCAAACTTACCACCCGCGTGCAATGTTGTTAAAACAACCTCAACCGCTGGCTTTTTTTCCGTTTTATGTAAATCAACTGGGATACCACGCCCATTATCCGTAACCGACAATGATTCATTTTGATGAATAGTCACTTCAATATCTGTACAATATCCTGCTAAAGCCTCGTCGATGGAATTATCAACAGCTTCATAAACCAAGTGATGTAAACCACGGCTAAATGTATCCCCGATATACATCGCAGGACGCATGCGTACAGCATCTAACCCTTCTAAAACCTGAATATTATCTGCATTGTAAGTCTTTTGAGCCATGTTTAAACCTTTCCTACCTTATAATAGATCCGTTGAACATCTCCAACTTCTTGAATCGTTGTTAAAATATGTGGCATGTTCGCCTGCAAGACAACACGGCGCGCTGGACTATCCACCATTACGGTTAAGCAACCATTTTTATACCCAATAGGTTTACTTCCTTTAGATAAGGCACCCAGCCTTCCCCAAATTTTTTCCCAATCAGGTTGGATATTTGTCTTATGACCGGACAAATCCCCCAAAACGTTGCCAATAATATCTTTAATTGTTTGCATTGTGCAATAGTTATTATTTATTTTTTAAGATTAGAGTCTCATGGGCAGCGCTAAATACAGATAATCCCGGATGCGCATGACACATGGTTTATCCGGTCCTAAAAATTCCAAAGGAACAGTATCATCGTCGATGTTTTTTAATACATCAATGAAGAATTGTGGGTTAAAACCAACCATCAATTCTTGTTGGCCATAGTCAATAACC
>CAYZPQ010000124.1:0-2567 GCA_964480185.1 uncultured Planctomycetales bacterium
GACGCCCATCAATGGCCACTTGTCATTGATGTTTTTTGGCGTTTGACCACAACCATTGGTCCTGTATTTTTTGTACTCTCGACGGTATCTTTAGTCACACAAAGCTGGTTATCCCGAAGTGCCTTACCTCAACGTTTAAATCCCTATGCATTATATGCTGTTTCTAATCTGGGTTCTTTCCTGGCTTTATTAACATATCCTTTTGCGGTGGAACGCTATTTTGGTTTAACCGAGCAATTAAGTGCCTGGCGTCTAGGGTATTTTGTCTTGATTGCTTTATCTATTTTTACTATTCTACGTGTTAAGCCAGCTAAAGATGTGTCCCGCGCCCCACAATCGACAAGCCCTTCAGGACCACTTAAAGATCAATTGCGTTGGTTAGCCTTAAGTGCTGGCGCAGTCATCATGTTTTTGTCCGTCACCAGTTTGATTTCCTATGAAATCGCCCCCGTGCCTTTATTATGGATTTTTCCTTTAGCGATTTATTTATTGTCCTTCGTGTTTAATTTTGGCCCTCAACCTTGGAAGCCTGCTTTTATTAATGGCAATGTCGGCGGTATCATTGGATTAAATCTCGCGATATTTTTCTTAGTCATGAAAACCATGATCCCCACAATTATCATGGTCATTATTTTATGTTGGTTATTATTTGTTTTATGTATGTATGCCCAACGCACCTTAATTGGCATAAAGCCTAAAGATGATGGGCGATTAACGAAGTTTTATGTGATGATTTCTCTAGGGGGATTCTTAGGTGGTATTTTAGCCACATGGATCATTCCTTTAGTCTCTACCATGCTCATTGAATTCATCGTCGGTCTTTTACTCATTGCCTTAGCATCGTCGGCATCACCCAAAATACGGCCTTTATGGCAAGTGGCTTTAGGTATAGTACTCATTGTAGCGATTTTTATTGGGTGGCCACTGTTATTTAAGTCATATAGCATTTTGGGTATTGTTATTTTGTTTGGCGGTTTATACCTTGGATTTAAATGGGTCTCGGCGAGTAAGCCTTTATTAATTGGGATATGTATTGCCGTGATTTGTTTCGCCTCTCTATTAGAAGCGCATTGGAAGAGTGTGAAATTTATTGCCAAGTATCGTAATTACTATGGCATTTATCAAATTTTTGATAAGAATAATATTCGTCTCATCATGCATGGCACCACCTTGCATGGCGTGCAGCTTAATGATCCGGCTAGCCGTCATATACCCATGGGGTACTATAGCCCCATGTCTGCCGACGGGAATTTAATCATCAAAGATTATTTTGAGGTGAAACGCATGGGGGTTGTGGGTTTGGGGGCCGGGACATTATCCATGTACGCCCAACCTGATCGTGCCATTGATATTTTTGAATTAGACCCTGATGTCTTGACCATGGCGCAACAGTATTTTTGGTATTTGTCTTTAGCTCCTGGTGAGGTTAAGACGATCATTGGCGATGCGCGTGTGTCATTAAAAGAAACAGCTGATCATACCTATCAATTGCTCGTCATTGATGCTTTTGGGGGAGATGCGATCCCTGTGCATTTGATTAATAAAGATGTGGTGCGTTTGTATCAAACAAAGATTACAGATTCAGGCGCGATTTTATTTCATATTACCAACCGTTACATTGACCTTGAGCCCGTCTTAGCCAATATTGCCCGTGAGCTTGGCAGTTGGGTTGCTGTCAAAGAAGTTCCCGACGGGGGAGTGAATATGCGTTCCTTGTGGGCGGTCATGACCTGGGACCGTGAGCGCATGGCTCAATTAATCTCTGAAGATGGGTGGAGGGCTATTGGTACCAAGGATTATGCCCCATCCATGACATGGACGGATGATTATAGTTCGGTATTACCCATGTTAAAGTTAAGTGAGTTTGTGGGCTCATTGCAGCATTTTAATTTTTTGAAAATCAAATAATACGGAGAAACCGATATGCTGGCTGCAGTTAAGCAATGGTATAACGATCATAAAATGAAACATCATTTGCTCGAATTCTTAGATGAAATGGAAAAGAATTTAGAAACATTTTATGTGATGGATCAACGCCAATTTATTACCGCGGGTTTTAAACGCAGTGCCTATGAATCCGTGCAAGGTTTTGATTTTATTAATAAAAGTGATGCGATTAAGAAATACATTACGACCATTGATGATTTTAATAAGTCCTTTGATGCATATAAGGAATTTGAACAATGGTATACGTCTAATACTGATCATAAAACACCAGACAATGCCAAGAAGCTGCATGCATTGAAGAATAGCGTCGATGAGAAGTTAAAAGGTATGGATGCGGTCATTATCCCAGCGGGCCAAGACCTTGAACGTGAAATGCTTAAATTAAGGATTATCCGCGCATGAGTGAGAATTTTCTCACCATCAGTGAATTAAATAATTTTATCCGCGATGTCTTAAAGAGCGGCTTTCCCCAAGCCATTTGGGTCTGCGGTGAAATTCAAGAATTACGCGAAAAAAGCGGCCATTTATATTTTACCCTCTCCGAAAAAGATGAAAATACACAAACTATTGTCGCCAAAATGGGAGTTTCCATTTGGGCCAATACGCGCCTACGCATTGAA
>CAYZPQ010000124.1:2628-6555 GCA_964480185.1 uncultured Planctomycetales bacterium
CAAATTATTAGTTCAGGTCGATTTTTATCCGCCTTTTGGTCAAATTCGTTTAATTGCTCAAAGCATTGATCCACTTTTTACTTTAGGCAAAATTGCGCAAGAACGATTAAAGCTCATTGCCCAATTAAAAAAAGAAGGCATACTTGATCTTAATAAGCAATTGTCCTTGCCTTTAGTGCCTTTACGTATTGGATTAATCACGTCGCATGATTCAGCCGCGTATCATGATTTTACCGATGAATTAAAACGCAGTGGTTTTGGTTTTCAAGTGCGTTTGATTGATAGCATCATGCAGGGCAAAAATACCGAGCAGTCAATTGTGCAAGCTCTTCAAGAATTGGGTGATTTAAACTGGTGTGACATTATTGTGATCACGCGCGGTGGGGGTTCGGTTACAGATTTAAGTGCGTTTGATAATGCCGCCATTGCCAAAGCGATTAGTCAATGTCCGGTAGCTGTCATTACTGGCATAGGTCATGAAATTAATACGTCGATTGCTGATTTGGCCGCTCATACAACTACTAAAACCCCAACTGCCACAGCTCAATGGCTAATTGGCCGAGTGCAGGACTTTTGTACTATACTTAAAGAGAGGGAAGAAAAGCTTGTCCGTTTAAGTACAGACTTAATTGATGGCGAGCAACGGCGTTTAAAAGACTTAGCTCAAGGCTTAAAGCAAGCGACTCAAGAGTTGGTGAAACAGCATCAAACGCGTCTTTTGAATTTGACGAGCACTTTATTAAAGCATCCTTTAATCGTTTTAAAAGAAAATCGCCGTAGGGTTCAAGAACAGGGTGAGAATTTAAAGAAAACAATTCGATTGAATCTGGAGAATAAGCACACTAAAATAAGTGCATATAAAAAGTTGATTGAAATGGCAGATCCGAAGAACACATTAAAACGCGGGTTTTCAATCACACGCACAGCCGAAGGTAAGGTTGTAAAGTCGCTTAAAGATGTTAAACATGCGACCCATATAAGGACACAGGTAGTCGATGGCGAAATCACATCAACCCTTTAATTTAGATCAATTAAAATATAATGAAGCCGTTAAACGCTTAGATGAGATCATTGCCCAAATCGAGGACGATGATATTGATGTGGATGAATTGTCTCTTCAAGTCAAAGAAGCAGTGGAATTGATCCGTACCTGTAAGGCTAAAATTGATAAAGCAGAACTCGATGTGAAAAAAGTCGTCGAGCAATTGTCGAAGCAAACTCCTCAAGACAAAGGTGAATTATGACATACATTTATGCAACATTGATTTTGCTGGTATGTGCACTGGTCTTTATTAATTCGTATAGAATGTGGACATTAAATGATGCCCGACGCCGTGGGAAATTGCCCAAGCGTGGTAAAGTCACCATGTTTGATGTGCGTCATTTATTAATGGAAGGCGAAAAGGAATTAGCCATTCATTTATATGCCGAAATCTTTAAAACAACTCCAGCTAAAGCTAAAAAAGATGTGGAAGAACTTCAGCGGAGTTTAAAAGTTTGATTTGGGTTTTATCTGTTGTCTTAGTCCTGACGTGCCTCTCACCGCTGTGTGCCCAAGAATGGGACCCTTTTAAAGACATTCAATCTGATCAATTGCTTCAAAATCCTCTCACCAATACGGTCGAAGATGATGGTTTGCCTTTTGCTGCAGATTGGCCGGTGTTTTGGCAAGAGGAGAAAGAGCGTTATTTGATTACAGTGACTTTAGATGAAGAAGACCTTCCATCACAATTAATCCTTGATTCCCAAGAACAACAGATTAAACTAATGCTCGATCAAAAGGTTAAATTCATCCGTGTCCCGGATAATGGCGATACGATGAAATTGACACATACGATCAGTGGCGATAAGATAAAAATTACTATTCCTAAACGAAAGTTAAAGTCGATTATTTAACATGAGTGATTGCATTTTTTGTAAACAACTTCCCCGCGTGATTGAAAATGATTTGGCCTATGCGTTAAATGACATTAAGCCTTTGTCCCAAGGGCATATGTTGTTTATTCCGAAGCGTCATATTGTGCAGATTTTTGAAGCAACACCGGCGGAGATTGAAGCGGTATTTGATTTAATTAATAAAGCTAAACTAATGCTGGATGGTCAGCATGCGCCAGATGGCTATACGGTGCAAGCCAATTGCGGAAGTGTTGCCGGTCAAATTGTTATGCATGCGCATTTACACTTAATTCCAAGATATAAATAACAATTTGTCATCCCCGAATGTCTTTGTCGGGGATCCATTTCAAAGGATAAAAATAATATGTCAAAGTTTAACTGGAAATCTGCAGGTCAATACGAAGATATTTTTTACCACAAGATGGATGGGATTGCAAAGATCACAATTAATCGCCCAGCCCGTCGCAATGCCTTTACACCTGTGACCGTTAAAGAAATGATCGATGCCTTAAGTGATGCGCGGGATGATGAGAAAATTGGAGTAATTATTTTGACGGGTGAAGGCAAGGATGCGTTTTGTTCTGGTGGTGATCAAAAGATCAGAGGCGATGCGGGTTATAAAGATAAAGATGGGACGAATCGTTTAAATGTCTTGGATTTTCAACGTCAAATCCGTACGTGCCCGAAGCCTGTGATTGCGATGGTGGCGGGTTATGCGGTTGGTGGTGGTCAGATTCTACATATGGTTTGTGATTTATCAATTGCGGCGGATAATGCGATTTTTGGGCAAACTGGACCTAAGGTGGGTTCTTTCGACGGGGGATTTGGGTCGAGTTATATGGCGCGTATTGTCGGGCAAAAGAAAGCGCGTGAGATCTGGTTTTTATGTCGTCAATACAATGCGCAACAAGCATTGGATATGGGCTTGGTGAATACAGTTGTTCATTATGAAAAACTCGAGGAAGAAACTGTGCAATGGTGCCGTGAGATCTTGCAACATTCACCGTTAGCGATTCGGTGTTTGAAATCGGCGTTGAATGCGGATTGTGATGGGCAAACGGGGCTTCAGGAATGCGACCTTGTTATATTACATGACCGAAGAAGGTCAAGAAGGCCGTAATGCATTCCAACAAAAACGTAAACCTGATTTTTCTAAATACCCAAAACGTCCATAACTTCTTTGTCATCCCCGAATGCTTTTGTCTGGGATCCAGAGGTAATAAACATTAGTGTAGTATTGTGAATAGTATTTTGAGCGCGACGCGGGTCCTGTCCCTGCGGGGACCCTATCATCCTCAGAGCTTGAAAAGCTCGCTCTTCCGGGTGACAGGGAACCCCCCTCCGGGCCACCAATGACTTCTGTCATTGGTACCGCTATTAATTACGAGACATTGCGGCACCCGCTTCTCCGGATAAAAGTATATGAAAATAAAATTTATAAGTCCTGCTAGGGAGCAGGAATTTTTATTTAGGAATCATAAATAATATGCTTAAATCTTGGTTTCTTGCAATTCGTCCTAAAACTTTACCGGCAGCTATTGCTCCCGTCATGATTGCAACGGCCATGGCTTACGGAGATGGCGTTGCTCATTTCTTGGCGGCATTTTGTGCATTAATAACGGCATTGTTGTTACAGATTGCAACTAATTTGGCGAATGATTATTTTGATTTTAAGAATGGGGCTGATGTGAATCGGGTTGGGCCGACACGTGTTAGTCAGTCTGGGTTGATTAGTCCTAAGGTTGTATTGATGGCAGCATTCATTACTTTTGCATTGGCATTAGTGGCGAGTGCTTTTTTAATTTACCGTGGGGGGTATGGGATTGCGATTGTGGCAGTGGTGTCGATTTTGTCGGGGTTGTTTTATACGGCAGGTCCGCGGCCTTTAGGGTATTTAGGATTGGGTGAGCTTTTTGTGTTTATTTTCTTTGGGCCTGTGGCAGTGGCTGGGCAAGCGCGGGATGGAGCCGTCGGCTCCGGCCAAGTTTGGCCTGGCGCTGGCACAGATGGGCCTGGCCAACCTGGTGCTGG
>CAYZPQ010000125.1:0-6528 GCA_964480185.1 uncultured Planctomycetales bacterium
CAAAAGACAGAAGGTACTGTATTAAGTATCAATGTACCCAATAACTTTGTTATCATCGACATGGGCCAAAGCAATAGCAGTTTACATATGGGCAATGTCTTAAAAGTAACACGCGATAATCGTGAGATTGCGACCCTCGAAGTTATTCAAGTCCGTCGTGATATCAGTGCTGCAGATATTAAACAAAAATCCTCTGACATCAAAGTCGGAGACGTAGTCAAAGCCTACAAATAGTTAATCACCGTGGCCACAAAAAAAATAAGCATAACAGATGTAGCTCGTCGAGCAGGCGTATCGATCACGACCGTTTCTCGTGTGATCAATAAGCTTCCTACCGTCAATAAAGATATTGCCACGCGTGTTCAAAAAGCCATTGATGATTTAAAGTTCCGCCCCAATCCAACGGCCCAACGTCTCGCTAAAGGCGCTCAAAATACAGCGATTGGTTTTGTTATTCCTGGTTTCCCAGGGATCTTTCATTCGTTTTATGCCGTTGAATTAATGCGTGGTGTAGGGCATGGCTGTGAAACACATCGATTGGATTTAATTTTCCATATTACCGACGGATCAAATCCATTGCGTTCTAATTTTGCGGGGGGTTTAATTTTTGCGGATATTATTGAAAATCGTTCTCAAGTGGAAGATGCGATTCGTGAAGGGGTTCCGGTCTTGGTCATTAATCACATTGTGAAAGATTTAGACGTCAATTATATTGCTGTTGATAATGTGAAGGGTGGGGCTATGGCTGCTGAGTATTTAATCAGCTTAGGCCATAAACGTATCGCAACTGTCACAGGTAATTTGCAAACCCAAGCGGGTATTGATCGTTTTGAAGGATTTCAAAAAGGTTTGATGAAGGCGGGAATTGGTTTAGATCCTGAGTATGTGTACAAGGGTGATTATTCACGCCGTTGTGCGCGTATCGCCGCCCAGAAGTTTTTCACGTTAGAAGACCCGCCAACAGCGATTTTTGCAGCCTCTGATGAAATGGCCATGGAAATTATTTCAGTGGCGTATGAAAGCGGCATTAAAGTCCCGGAAGATATTTCGGTGATTGGTTTTGATGATAATCCAGCTGGCCTATTTGGGCCTGTGAGTTTAACTACGATAAAGCAGCCTTTATTTACCATGGGGGAAGAAGCGGTGCGTCATGTGCATGAAATTATGACACTTAAGCAAACCTCACTCGTCCATAAAGTTTTGGCCCCTGAATTAATTGTCCGTGAATCCTGCGGTCAACCATCCATTTAGCTCCCTTAAGTAACACTAACCCTTAACCTTGACAGTGCCCCTAAAATCGTGTACATTTTCTTACCATGAATCAAGTCTTTGATACCATTATAATCGGTGCTGGCCATGCTGGCGTCGAGGCTGCTTTAGCTTCCGCCCGTATGAAGTGTCGTACCCTCATGATTACGCTTCATAAGGACACCATCGGCCAAATGAGCTGTAATCCTGCCATCGGTGGGGTCGGTAAAGGGCAATTGGTTAAAGAAATTGATGCCTTAGGTGGTGAAATGGGCTTGGCCGCCGATCGTACCGGTATACAATTTCGGCAATTAAACTCCTCTAAAGGCCAGGCTGTACGTTCCTCACGCTGCCAAAGTGACCGCAAGCAATATAAACTCTATATTCAGAGCATTGTTCTCAATACACCCCATTTAACGGTCAAAGAAGACCAAGTGACGGACATCTTAGTGAGTGGTGGACGCATTACAGGTGTTAAAACTCAAGATGGCAGTATTATTCATACTAAAGCTTTAGTTATTACGACTGGTACATTTTTAAATGGCCGTATTCATATTGGCCCGCAGATTACAGCAGGTGGACGCATTGGTGAAGTGAATTCAGTGCCGCTGTGGGATAGCATTAATGGCTTAGGCATTAAGACCATGATGTTTAAGACGGGGACACCTCCTCGTTTAGATGGTAAGACTATTGATTTTTCTCAAATGGAGCGTCAAGATTCTGATAATCCACCCGTGCCATTTTCATTCCGTACTCCGTTTATTCCTAAAGAACAACAATTATTGCCGTGCCATATCACGCGTACCACACAAGCCACGCACGATATTATTGTCAAAAATTTTCATTTATCTCCGATGTATTCCGGGCAAATTCAAGCAACCGGTGTGCGTTATTGCCCGTCGATTGAAGACAAATTAAAGAAGTTTGCGGATAAAAGTACACATCAAGTTTTCTTAGAGCCTGAAGGTTTAGATACCGATGAGTATTATCCTAATGGGATTTCAACAGGTTTACCCTTAGATGTGCAAGAGCAGTTTGTGCGTACCATTCCAGGTTTAGAAAATGTCCGTATTATCCGTCCAGGATATTCCATTGAGCATGGTGTTATTGAAGCCACACAATTAAAACATACCCTGGAAACAAAACATATCAAAGGTTTGTATATGGCGGGTCAAATCAATGGGACAACGGGTTACGAAGAAGCAGGTGCTCAAGGATTGATCGCCGGTATTAATGCCGCGCTTCAAGCCAAAGAACAAGAGCCTTTTATTTTAGGGCGTCATGAAAGTTACATTGGCGTCTTGATTGATGATTTGATTACAAAGGGAACAGAAGAACCGTATCGCATGTTTACCTCGCGCGTGGAATACCGTTTGCTCGTGCGTGAAGACAATGCCGATAAACGTTTATCAGCCTATGGGCATAAGTTAGGATTATTGTCCGATCAAGAATATGGTAGTGTGGTGAGTAAATATGAATCGATTAACCGTGAGATTGATCATTTGCGTACCACCAGGGTCAATCCAGGGACAAAGCTCGACGGTATTTTAGCGGGTGTTTCAAGTGCTGCGTTAAGACAATCCACGTCTTTATATGATTTATTAAAACGCCCTGAGATTAATTATGATTTGATTCAAGACTTTGATGGCAGCTTAAAAGACTTAGGCCGTGATGTCATTGCCCAAGTTGAATATGAAATCAAGTATGAAGGGTTCATTTCCCGTCAGCAAAAGGATGTTGAAAAATTCCGTCATATCGAATATATCCGCATTCCCGACGAGATGAACTATGCTGCTGTGCATGGCTTATCCAAAGAAATCCAAGAAAAACTCAAACGCTTCAAGCCCGCCACCTTAGGCCAAGCCAACCGCATTTCCGGAATTACCCCTGCCGCGATTACATTATTAATGATTTATTTAAAGAAGAGTAGAGAGAGCGCTGCGACATAAAAAACTGGGACACACTAAGTTTTGCATCAGCTTTAAATCTTCTAAAAACTTAGTGTGTCCCAGTTTTTTAAGTGTGTTTATTTTGTGAGGCCCAGTGTCAGATCGAGGACTACTTCTGCCATCATGCCGGCGCATTGGGTTACGCGTGGGGCCATGGGGGGGTGGCCTGCGTGGGAGTTGGTGGATCTATCACCGCAGATGTACATATTGCCGATTTTTTTGATGCTCATGGGTTTTTTATCAAGTAAACCAGCCATGCCTACACCACTGACCACGACGGGGAAACGGGCGGCATAGTATTGAGCAAAGCGGAATTTCCATTCAGCATTGTCAAAGGCTTCAACTATGTAATCAAAGCCTTGAAAGAATTTTTCCCCAATCGTTTCGTCCCAATGCACATGATGCACAGTGATATTTAAATCAGGGTTAATCGCTAAAAGACGCTCTTTCGTCACCGCCACTTTCGATAAACCGATTTCTTTTAAGAAAAATTGCTGACGATTCAGATTCGACGCATCAATCACATCTTTATCAATGATCTCAATATGTTTAAATCCTGATCGAACCAGCATCATAGCGCAATTAGACCCTAATCCACCTGCACCACCAATTCCAATTTTCTTTGACTGGATGTTGGCCAATTGTTCGGGTTTTAAATATTTAAGAAGACCTTGTTCAAATGTGTTCATGTGTGATTTTCAATATGGCGCCAATCAGTAAAGACAGGGTCAAAGTTTTTTGATTTAATTAAAGTGATCATATCCGCAATAGAACGTTCATCCTTGATATCAAATTGCGGGTCTTGGGTTTCTTTGTCTAAGAGAGTATAACCACCGACGGATGTATTGGAGCCAGCTGACATACGGGTGATGGCGATTTCCATGAGATGGTCACGCAATTGGGGATGCTCACGGGTTGATAAATTAATGCCCACGCGTGGGAATAAAATGCGGGTCATGCATAATATTTTAGTGAAGGTAATATCATCAATATCACAGCGGCAAAACTCTTTGTCTTTGATGGTGCGCAGTCTTGGAAAAGACAAGGCGTATTCAACTCCAGGGTAGGCAATTTCCATTTCACGTAAATGTTCATAGACGGCAAGCAAGTCACCCGATAAGTCTTCCGATAATCCTAATAAAATCCCTAATGAAATCTGACGCATGCCAGCTTCAGCCGCACGTCGAGGGGTATCGCGACGGTAATCATAATCTTTTTTATAACCCGCCAAATGCACCTGGGCATAGCGAGCGCGATCATAGGTTTCTTGATAGACCGTAATGCCATCGACCCCGGCATGAAATAATTCTCTATACTCATCAATACCCATGGGGTGCACTTCGAGTGCAATCCCTTGAAAATAGTCTTTGGCAATGATGGCAGCTTCTTTCAAATACTCAACCGGCGTATGTTTATAGGATTCACCGGTTAGCATGAGCAGATTACGTATGCCTTGATCATGAATATGCTGCATTTCCCGACGGTATTGATCAGGGTTCAATTTCATGCGCTCAATCTTATGTTGGCTATGAAAACCACAATAGGTGCAATGGCTTGAGCAGAAATTGGATAAATACAAAGGGGTATAAAGGCTCATCGCCCGGCCGAATTGCTGGCGGGTGATGCGACGGGCTTCCTGGGCTAATTCTTCCAAGGCCTCGCGCCGATTGTCATTTAAAATAGATTGAAGAGAGGATAATGTGAGACGCATAAGATTAAAAAGCATTATCCAAAGTTTGCTTTAAAAAGTCAATTTCTTTAAAAAAGGAGGAAGAGGTGGCTACGGCGAAGAACATGGAGTTTCAGCTCAAATTATGGTATCTTAGGTGATCATTAATTGCCTATACAAAGGGGAAGTTTATTATGTTTTGGATATTTGTATTGTCATTTGTCGCTTTTATGACGATTGTGATCATGATTTATTTATCTCCAGGGGATGAAGCGCCTAAGAAGGCCAAAGAAAAGTCTAAGCCAAAGGAAAAGGCCAAAGAGGCAAAGCCAAGGGCAGCGCTCATCGATGATCCTGTTAAGCCCATTGCTGATCAAAAAGATTGGAAGACGATTGCAGAGCGCTGGGAAAAAAATAATGCTCAGTTGAATCAAGAAATTGAAAAACTCAACAATGAAGAACGTCGTCATCTGAAGAATGCCGATGCGTTAAAAGCTACGCATAAAGAATTGCTCGAGAAATTAGAATTAGAAAAGAGCTGGCGCGAAAAAGAGCAAGTTGTGATTGAGAAGTTTAAGAATCACGAGAAAGATTTTAAAGATCAAATCTTTCGTACAGAAGCGGATCTAGAAAAAGAACATAGTAATCGCATGCGCATTGAACGTGATTTACAGGAATTAAAGATTAAATATGATGCAATTCTAGAAGAGAAGCGTCAGCTTGGTGTGAAAGCAGCAAGCCAAGAAACAACAATTACTGGTTTAGATAAAAAAGTTAAAGAACTTACTCAAGAGAATGGCAAGCTCAAAGAAAAACGTGAAGATGTGCAATGGGTGGCTAAAACAGCGTTTGATGAATTGCAGCAAAAATACACCCAAGCAGTCAAAGAGTTAGAGAAATTAAAGGCGAGTTAATATGAGTTTTTTTGCCCGTCGGACAGATGCGTGGGATGCTCAATCAAATGCCTTGGATAAAGCTAAGAGCGACCTGCCATCATCACAGGTGATTTACGATTTGACCCAATCAAATCCCACTCAAGCTCAGTTTAATTATCCGTCTCAATGGGTCGGGGCCTTAGCCAATGCGGAAGCCTTAAGCTATGATCCGCAATCATTTGGCTTAGTCCCAACGCGCGAAGCGATTTCAGCGTATTATCACACGCGAGGGTATCACGTTGATGGGAAGCGTATTATTTTGACCTCAAGCTCGTCGGAAAGCTATGCCCATCTGTTGCGTTTATTGTTAAACCCTTATGATAAAGTTTTAATACCCGCACCAAGCTATCCATTATTTCCTTACCTTTTTGATATTCAAGATGCCGCCTATGAGACGTATCAATTGCAGCTTGATTCAAATTGGTCTATTGACCGCAACAGTATCTTAAATGCATTAGATGAGACTGTTAAAATCATCATGGTTGTTTCACCCAATAATCCAACGGGATCATTCATTAGTGCTGCTGATCGTGAGTGGCTGGTGCAATTAGCCAAAGAAAAGTCTCTCACCATTGTTGCTGATGAAGTATTTATGGATTATGGGTTTGAGAAAGATCATCCCTCTAGTTTTGTGAATGAAAAAGAATGCCTGACCTTTGTTCTTGGTGGATTATCGAAGACCATGTGTTTACCCGGGATGAAATTGGGTTGGTTAATTGTCAGCGGC
>CAYZPQ010000126.1:0-6463 GCA_964480185.1 uncultured Planctomycetales bacterium
TCTCTATAAACTTTTGAGCTGTCTGGGAATTTTGCTCATAAAGCTTTTGATAGCTATCTGCGATCAAAAATCCTGAAGAATTGACCTTATCCGACATATCGATACTGCCAAACACTTCGTTAGCGTTATCGACCCATTTATCCAATGATCCAAAAACGTCTTTCCATTGATCGGCAACATCTTTGCCTGTATCAACATAATCTTTAACTGTTTCAATTACTTCATTGGTTTTCATGATGGTATTACGAAAATCACTAATAAAATCAACGCCATCAAGCCCTTCACTGGCTTTCTTGGCTAGTTGAAGTAAATTCTGGGTATCAGCAACTTGAGATTGCAAAAGTTGAACGGACTTTACCATTTCTGTTATTTGTTTAATTGTTTGAGTATTAACAGCAGCAGTTAAAGCTGGGTCGGTAACGACCCATTGGGCATGTGCTTGGAAAGAACCAAATGTAACAAAAAGAATTGAACTGATTATTGTTCTTTTCATCGGTAATCCTCCAGAGTTACAGTGTGTGCTTCATAAACAACATCATCTTGTTTCTTTTCAGGGACTCTAAAATCAGTTAAATGCTTATATTCTTTTTTCTTTTTATACGCACATTGGCCTGTATTATTGTCCCATTCTTGTATGGCAATATCTACCTGAGCCTGGTTATAACCTTCTTCATACCCCAGCTTATATTTCTTATTCTGAATATTCTGTTCTATTGACCCGGCTGCCGTTCCAATGAGACCTCCAGCTAAACCTCCTATAACTGCTTCTTTAGTGTCCTTATGGTAAGCATATGCACCACCTGCTCCTAACCCAGCTCCTACAGCACCATATCCAATAGCTTTAGCTGAACAGCCTGCGGCAAATAAACAAAGTAATCCTATCCAACATGTATAATTACCTGACATAAAAGACCTCCCTCTAGAAATTTTCTTTTGAGTATCCAACACCATGCTGAAAATCAGCCGCACATTTAACCAATGCTTCATACATATTTAGATTCGGATTTTCTTTCTTTATCTTTTCGTAATAATTCAAATCCATTGAATCCGTTGTTGCGACCCAATACTCAATTGGTGTTGGGCAAATGACCATCTTGGAACTAATGTGGTTTAGTTCTTTTGATTGAGAGAAGAAAATTTCTGAATACTCGCCTTTTTTGATCTGTAAGGTTTCGATCAATCGGCGTTCTTGCTCATTGAAATTAAAATAATCGACAATGCCTTTAATAGCGGGCATAGAATTCTGCCGTAAAATAAAACGGGTATTAGAATTGCCAAGAATGGCATGCTCTAATCCACCACCTAAGAAATCATTAAGTGATTGGGTAATAGAAATTGCACCAGCACCATATTTACGAAATGTCCGATAACATTCCGCAATAAATTTAGCTGATTCAGGAGTAGAAAGAAGTTTCCAGCATTCATCGAAGATAACGAATTTACGTCTGCCGGGCTCACTCATGATTTTACCCCAGACGAAATTGGTCACGATAGTAAGCATTGCTGCTTGTAAGCGTTCAAACTTTTCGAGTCCTTTTAAATCAAAACATATAACACTCTTATCCAACGATATAGTGGATTGTCCATCTGTATAATTCCCGTACTGGCCTCCCTTAAACCAATTACCCAAAAGACCAATAACTTGTTCATAGAATGGCTGGAATTGAACATACTCCTCGGCAACTTTCTTTAAAGCTTCTTTAAAATCACTAAGGATAGGATAATCTTTGAGTTGATAAAGACGGTGAACACTGCGGAAAATATAATCTTCGACAATTTGATCTGATCCTTGGAAACGAGATACTCCTCCCATCATCAGTTCAATTGTCTTGGTTTTTATAATCAGTATTTCATTTTGTTCTTCCTGTTTAAAATCGCTTAACTTTCTCTCTAACGATAAATCAAAGAGATTTATCGTAAATTTCTCCTTAAGACCTAAATCAATATATTCTCCATCTTTAAGCAGTACCTGACGTTTATAGGAACCGCCAACATCAATAAAAATCTCGATAGGATCATTCTTGCTGTACTGGTTAATAATCTGGTTAATGGTAAAGCTCTTACCGCTGCCCGAAGCCCCAACAACAATCGTATTAAATGCAGACAGCTTGTCACAAAATGGATCATAAGAGGCTAATCCATGTGTTGTGTTATAAAATAAGCATTCCGAACGACCACTACCTTTAAATTCTGAGAAGAACGGCAAGAAATCAGCTAGATGTATAGATTTAAGTAAAACCCAACGTGAAGATTCTTTTGTCCAACCTGGAAGCATGCTAATAAAAATTGGTTTTACTGATCCCCAGCGTTCATCGTGCATTTCTGTACCATTCATAGACGAAAAGAGCCGTAACACTTCAGCAGTACGTTTCTTAATATCTTCAAATTCTTCTGCGTATACATGAATACTTAACTGCATACGAAACAGCTTTTGATTACTCTGTTGGATTTCTTCTAATAGATACTCGTATTGCTGGACTTTGGTTTCTGCGTCCTTATTGACAATGCCAAACATGCCTTGGATATTGCCGTACTCACGTTTACGCATAGACTCAATCTTTGATCGTCCCCATTCTTTAGGTGGGGCTTCAAAGTTGACCACCACATCAAAATCTGGAAAGGATAAACTATTAAGCTGTGCTAACATTGCAGGCGACGTTGCTTCTGGCAGGACTTTTAATGAAATAAACTTATGATAAAAACCTCCAAAGTGAATATATTCACCTTTTTTCTCATCTATATAAACGTCTGAACAGCAAACTTGTTTGACGAATAAATCAGCATCTTTTGGTTTAGGACATTCAATCCCTTGTTTATCCCGGTCAGGATTAAGATACTTATAGATCAATTGCATTGTTGTATATTGATCCATAGGTTTGACTTGAAAACCTATACCATTTAATCCTTCCTCGATATTATTGAGGATTAGATTAAATTCATGCTTGAAAGCTTCAACGTCTGTTTCCGTGAATTTCTTGCGGTCTCCGAAGAAATTAACTTTTTTTTGCTCTGGTGTTAAATAACTAAAATTAACAAATAAATAACACCGTCTACGTCTAAATAACTTTTCCTGCATTATTTCTTCGAACTTACCTACTCTTTGACCATGCATGGCCTTTATTAAAGGATGTTTGGCTTTTATATTCTTATGTTCGTTGATTTCCTTTTGATAGTTACTATCAAGAGTAAAGAATATTTGATACGTGGCCTGATTTGATAAACCAGTAAGGAATGTTTCAATAATCTGGGAGTGTTGGATTAATTCTTCTTGTGCCAGGCTGTCTATACTAGGACAGGCAATCTCATATCCACGGGATATAGAATCATCCTTAAAGACTAGAAAACCATCTTCAAAATGATTGTAAGGGAGTAGTGTTTGTAAGGAGTTAAGCTTAAAGTCAACTTGTCTTCCTTTTATTGATTGGATAATTGTTTGAGGTACTGCGGTAAATTGTTTTTCTTTAAAAAACCAGTCTAAATAGTGCTCTGTAGCATTTGGTGGTTTACCTTTCTTTATAAGGATTAAGAAGGCACTTAAAGCTCCTGCAATAAGCCAAATAGCCAAACTATTGATCTTAATCATCTGCATCACTAAAGCTGCTCCAACGACTATAAAGATGTCCCAGCCTTCAAAACCACAAACAATCATTCGATCTTGTAAGTTACGCAAACAACGCTCTGTATAGACACGCATTGGATTATCCCCCAAATGAACCACTGATAAATTCAACAACTGATGGAGCCGCAAACATGACCAACGTTCCAGTTAAAGCAGCAAAGAACAAAAAGTTGTTACCAATTGCTTTCTGCCAGCCTGCGATTATCAAAAAGATAATCGCTAAGGGTGTGCATATAGCTTGGATTTTGCTTTGCATATCATTAATACTCTCCTCTAAATCAGCAAATGCAGGCTGATTAAGCACTAACAGTATGCCGACTGTCAGTAGAAGACATTGGAATGTTGGCGATGTGATTATTCTTTTTAACTTGTTCATTTGATCCCCCCTCTTTGTGGTTGTTAGCAGAATATATTTTGTAAAAATCCTCTAATGTGATAAATTGAAAATATAAACCAGCACCATCTAATTCGCCTGTTTTAGCAAATCTGGTTTCTAATTCTTCGAGTTTTTCTTTAAGGGATGCATCCTGGCAGAGATAAATAACATTTCTGTTCTTAACGCCCTCAAGCTTGGAGTAAAAACGGAAAATATTTCTATAGCGTTCAGTATTCTTAGGAGAGCGTTCATACTCTAAGAAGAATATTTGTTTAGTAGCATCCGTACGTTGCCGCCAAAAAATCGCATCCGGGATTTTGTCCTTTGCGATCTTTCTGCTCCCCAGCAGGGACGGTAACGCACGGATGTAATTCTCAGACCACCATTCATTGATGATGATTTGGTTGGTTTGTTCCAAGGTTAATCGGATGCGATTTAACTCTAGGGAGTGTTCAACTAGGTATAAACGAAGTTTGCCTACCTGGAAGGTAGGCAAATATGGGAAGTAGAAATTTCTGATTTCATTAAATAAAGCAGGATTCTCTATGTACCAAATACCCTGTTTTAAATTGCGGTATTTGGTATGTGCAATACCACAATCATACAAAGCGGTACGGATAACTGGAAGTTGGTCGGTCTTACCTAAATGACGGGCAACGTCATCAAGACATACGACACCCTGTTCGGCGACATATTTGAGGATTTTAATTCTCTGGGAAATGAATACCATAGGATTACTCCATAGGTTGTTTCAATCCAGACGAATTTAATTTCTGTAGGGGAGTTAGAAATTAATGGGGAGATTCGTGGTTTTTCATTTATTCTTCAATTAACTAAACAAAATTTATCACAAATAAAAAATTTGTCAATCACAATCTTTATAATTGTCAATATTTATTTAATATTTTTTCTAAGATATAATTTATTGAATACCTCTTCCGCAAGCCTTTCGAGGTTAATAACTTTTTCCCAAGAGCTTCTTTTCAGGAGTTAAACAAACTATTGCCTCTTCAGCAATCTTCTCTGGCGTTACTTTCTCCGAGCTGCCAAAATTTTCATTCAAAGTGCCCTCTTCATTCATCGTAACTATATATTGAAACCTATTCTTCATCTTTTTAGCCTCAAGATATTCATACAAATGCACGAAATGAGCTTTATCCATGCCTTCAAATATACCGTCATGAATTAAGAATCGTGGGGCTGTTATATTATTTTCAATGGCATGAAATAAAATAGCCAAGTCATAAACCAAAGTTCTCCCTTGATTCTTCCCTTTAGAAAGGTCTGCAGGAAAACTTACATTTATTTCAATCTTAGCATCTAAACTCTCTTTTGGATCAATCGCAAATACTGATTGATTAACCAAATCCGTATATATAGCATTATAGATATCTGAAAATATCTTACGAAATCTTGAGACCTCACTCTTAATTCCATCAATGAAACCATATATTTCACTATACAACTTTGCATCGACGCTCTTTAGTTCAGCTTTTTCTTTCTGAAAATCGTTATAAAGCCCTAACTTACCTTCCAATTCATTTAGCTTCTCTCTTTTCTTACTTAATAATAAGTACGCTTCAGATAAATCTTTTATAGCCTCCTTATTAGATAAAAAGCTAAAAAGCTTTGCTCGCTCCTCATCCAAGCGATTAACTTCTTTCTCCCGTTCACTAATAGCCTTCTTTAATGCTGAAATTTCCTGCGCCAAGAAGTCCTTTCTTGATTGAGAAAGTTGTTTTCGGAATTGTACTGCTTCATCTAATGTGAGCTTAATTTTCTCAGCTAATAACAGATTTAATTCCTGATATATACGAGCAACTTTATTTGCATTGATACTGTCATCTAATTTAAAGCTATTCTCATAAGCCTTTATTTTCTTTTTATCAGAGAAATTTTGATGCCATAAATTCTTTATATTACTTGTTAGTTTATTTACTTCTTTCTCCGCATCATCGTATTGCTCTGCTAATTTAAAACCTTGAACCAACCCTTCTAAATGTTTTATTTCTTGTGAAATCCTATCTAATTCATTAGTAGCTTCACCAATATTTTGAAATCCATAAGTATCCTTGATGAATTTCTCTATTCCTACAATAACGGGCTGTCGTTCTTTTAAATCCGTCTGCACCATGAAATTCTTGTGCAAAAGGGTATTATCTACGCCCATAAGAAACAAATGGTATTGGACTAACTCCATGAGTTTTGGGCCATGCATGTATTGAACTGGGTCTGTAAATTTTTCTTTCTTTGGAGGCTGTATCTTTATAAAGAATGGTAAAAGTTTTCTTAACCATTTATTAGAATAATACCCGCTATAGGCTTTATTCTTGAATATGAAATCGCAAAGTATTTCGCTAATTTCTGTTTTCTTATATAATTTACACGTTTGGGAATCGTCACAAAATTCTATGTCTTTGTTCGGTGATGAGAATGCTCGTTTAATAACAAATGCTTTACCATTAATT
>CAYZPQ010000127.1:0-6423 GCA_964480185.1 uncultured Planctomycetales bacterium
GGAATGGTCCTTATGTGGATAAAGACATTATCGATCCATGGGGCCGTCCATATGTGTATGTGTCTCCGGGTGATCACCGCTCAGATTATGACCTGTCCTCAAAAGGTAGCAATGAATCCTCTGACAAGGATGACATTATCAACTGGAAATAAGAATAATTCAGGTTTTACATTCGTCGAGGTTATGGTGGCTATTGTTATTTTGTCTGCCGGCATCGTCGCAGTGTACCGTTCTTTTTTTCTATGCATTGATTACTTAAATAACATTGCCACCCGTTGGTGGGCCAATGAATTGATTGAAGAAAAGATGTTTGATGTGACCCGCCGTTTGCAAGAATCCCAAGGCCGTGTATTAGATTCTGGAATTCCCTCTCAAACTGTAACGATTAATCGTCGCCCCATCACATTTCAATATGATGTGGCTGTAGACCCGGTGGCATCATTGGAGGGATTATTTCGTTTGAATGTGACATTGTCGTGGAATGATGGGCATAAGCCCATGACAATTAACCGAAGTGTGTACGTCCTCAAATGAACCGTAAGGCCTTTACTCTTATTGAAATTCTCATTGTGACGGCGTTGCTGGCAGCTGTATCCATTGCCATTGCCAATGCGTTTAGCAATGGCTTGAAATTATGGGCGCGGGCAGATCGTTTGACCCAGCAAACCCAAGCGGGTATTTTTATTGATAAATTCAGTGAAGATTTGCGCCAAACACATCCTATGTCAACCTTACGGTTTAAAGGCAGATCAACTGAAATTCAATTTCCTACACAAGTACTTACCCTAGCTGACCCGCATAGTACGCGTCACAACGAAGAAATGGTCAATACCATTGGCGCTGTGCGTTACCGTTTCGATCCAGCCACTAAATCCATTTACCGTTCGCAGGCCAATTATAGTCAGGCATTAAAGAGTAAGTTTTCCGACGAGCAAGTTGTAGTGGATGGCATCGAAGAAGTCAGCCTCACGTATTATCATATTACGGATAAAGGCTATGAGGGAAAGTCTGTCATTGATGAGGGTATTCCAGCTGCGGTGTTAGTTAAAATTACCATGGTTGATGAGGGGAATAATACGCGATTTGAGCGTTTTTGTCCGATTGCTCTGGGGGGTGCCTTGTGAGATGGGGGCGTTCACATCGGGGATTTGTTTTAGTGTTTGCCTTATGGGTATTGACATTTTTAACCGTGATTGCAGTCAGTGTGGCGGCGGGTGTTAGGCAAAAAATTTTATTAATCAAGCGTCTTGATGAGCGCCGACGTATTTTAAGTATGCAGCAAGCGGGTGTTCATGTGGCCATCGCGCATATCCGTAATGTCTGGGGTGAGGGCAATGGATTATATAGCGCAACACTCAAAGAAAAACTTCATAATGATACAGGAAATGATTTACGTGATATTCAGCTTAACGGGGATAATGTGCGTGTTATTGCGCCTTCTGACGACAATGCATCGTCGACATTTGGTGTCATTGATGAAGAACGCAAGATCAATTTAAATACAGCAAGTTTACCAGTGCTTCAGGAAATCATAAGTCGCGTTTTAGGGATACGGCTTGAGGCTGCACGGCTATTAGCTCAAAGTTTGTATGACTGGTCACGCAGTGGATCAGGAGAATTAATAGGGTTTTATAGCGATGAGTATTACAGCAATTTAAAATACCCTTATCCAAAAAAAGACATTGCTTACGATGCTATTGATGAAATGTTGTTGGTGAAAGGAATTGATAAAGAAATATTTGAGAAATTAAAGAAGTATGTCACGGTATGGGGTGATGGGCAGGTCAATATTAATACAGCGTCGAAAGTGGTCCTAGAATCATTAGGATTGTCTTCCGAACTTGCAGATAAGATCATAGACGCCCGTCGAGGAAAAGATGGGGTTGAAGCTACCGTCGATGATTATGTATTTATTCGGCCTTTTGACATTGCTATTGAATTAGGTTCTTTAAAAACATTAGAGCCCCAAGAAATCAAAGCGATTGATTTTTTAAATGCGCAGAATTTATTAGGAACAAATTCATTTAATTTTTCAATTACGACTGAAGGGTATTTGCGCAATGAAGTCAAATCTCCGTCGGTAAATGTTGTTTATTCTGTCAAAGATAATCGAATCATCTATTGGAAAGAAAAATAATTTTTTTAAATAGCCCTGATTAAAAATTTCGTTATAATAGTTTTATCTTTAAACAAAACATATGTTCACATCCGACAAAAAATATCTTAGCATTTCAATTAATGACAACTCGCTCAAAGTTGCGCAAGTCAAGTCATCAGGTACTGTTGAAAAAGTAGCACGAGTACAGGCCGTTTCCAACAGCCCTGAAGATCTCGCAAAAGCACTTAAAACAGCCTTGAATGGTTTTGACCGCAAAGCGCCGGTTGTTTGTGTTATTCCAGTGGCCAATGCTACATCAAAGAGCATTGAAGTGCCTTCGAATGATCCTCAAGAAATCAAATCAATCATTAGTTTACAAGCCACACGCCACACACCCTATTCACGCGATGAAATCATTATCAGTTATGCCAATATGGGCGCAACAGATAAGAATAATACCCGAGTGCTTTTGGTTATTGCCCACCGTAATGTGGTCAAAGAGCGCATTGATGTGTGTGTCAAAGCAGGATTAAACCCAGAAAAGATTTCTTTTGCGGCCGAAGGTATTGGTCGTTTTTATGCCAAGACATTTGGCAAACATCCGCCATCCTCCTCAATTGGAATTGTCGATGTATCGTTAACAGGTATTACCTATACTGTGTTAGTCAAAGGTTTTGCCGTCTTCTCTCGTTATATACCGATTGGTATCAAAGCGATTATGGAAGGGGCAGATACCCAAGCAAAGCTCTTAGAAGAATTTAATAAATCCATCTCTGGTTTTGTCAATGAAGACATTGATACGCCACCGTTAAAATATTTAGTTACCACCGAGCATGAAGTTGTTAAAAATAGCATTCCTTCCTTAGCTCAAAGTTTAAATGTTGATATTCAATTTGCCCCATTTACCAATTACATTAAAGCATCTACAACTATTAAAAAACGTTTAATCTCTGAATATGGGGATGATTCGTTCTTAGATGTGATTGCGGCAGGGATTACAGCGTCAAAGACAGAAGTAAATTTAATGCCTGAAGAAATTGTCATGAAAAAACAATTTGAACGCCAAACGTTCGAATTGAGTAAAGCGGGCATTGCTGCTGTTATTTTGATGATTTTGTGTGCTGCAATCATTTTGGTGAAAATCTATTTTAAAGAAGAATTTCTCTCCAAGAATTTGCGTGATAAATTTGCGCCACAGCGTGAAGAAGTGAAAAAGCTTCAACAAATACAAAATAAGAATCGCTTGGTGAGAGAATATTTAAAAGAGCGCATGGTGAGCTTAGAAACATTAAAAGGCCTCTATGATGTTACCCCTACAGAAATTTATTTAAGCAATATTAGCATGAGTGAAACAGGGGAAGTTAGCATTGAAGGCATGTCTGATTCGATGTCGCGTGTCTTTGCCTATGTGAAGGCGATGGAAGACTCACGATTATTTAAGTCTGTGAAGACTAAGTCGACGGCCACCAAAAAAGATAAAGGCAAAGATGCTGCTGTATTTGAGATTACCATGAAATTAGAAGAGGCTAAGGAGTAGCCGTGATCGCTAAATTTTTATCAGGACTTAATGATTTCCAAAAAAAGCTCTTAGTGGCGGCGCTGATTATCGTCATTGTAGCTCTTTTTGATCGCATTTTAATTGGACCAACATTATCTAAATCATCCTCGATTGATTCCGAAATCGCCAAAGAAGAAAAAGATATTAAGCAAGACATGCGCTATTTAGGGCGTAAAGACCGTATTATTAAAGAGCAACAAAAGACATCGCCTTATTTAGTCCAAACGATTCCAACAGAAGAAGAGTTGATTGGTGGATTCTTAAAATCTTTAGAAGGCATAGCGCTTGATGCGAATATTACAGTTGCTAAAGTAACGCCATCGACAGGCACAGCGGAAGCTGAATTCTTAAAATATCAGGCTGATTTAGAATGTTCAGGGACATTGACCGATATTGTGTCATTTATGCATAAGATCAATACCTCAACACAATTATTAAAAGTCATCAAGTACACATTGTCTGGCAAGAAAGCCGATTCGGATGAAATCAAAGCATCCATCACCGTTGAAAAAATCATTGTTTCAACATCTTTTGACAAACCTCAACCCGCATTGGCCCCAGGCCAAGAAGCGGCTTCATCAACAGCGTCAACACCAGATTCTTCTAAATAATTATAAGAAGATGCCCTTCATTCAAACTTTTCTCTTAAGCATTCTGCTTTGTTGTGTGTCCAATGTGTGGGCAGCCAACGTGAAAGAGCTCTATGAAAGCGCCGTCGATGCGTTTAATAGCCAGCAATTTGATGCGTCCATTGATTATTACAAACAAATCATTGATCAATACCCCACATTTGCACCTGCCTATAATGGAATTGGCTTAGTTCTCAAGACTCAAGGGGACGATGATGAAGAGGCTATTCGTTATTTTCAAAAAGCCATTAAAACAGATCCGCGTTTTGTTCAGGCTTATGAGAATTTAGGTCGTATGTATTATGCCAAGCAGGATTTTGGGCAAGCGCAAATCCAATTTGAAAAAGCCCTCGCTATTGATCCTCAACTTACAGGGGCTATGGTTAATTTAGGGTGGATTCATTTATTAGCGAAAGCCAATCCTGGAAGAGCTACTAAATATTTTAAAAGCGCCTATGAATTAGATAAGAACCCTAATATTTATTTTGCCTTAGGCATGTCCTATTTCTCGGATAATAACAGGGTGGCAGCCATGGAAGTTGTGACGACATTGCGTAGTATGAAAGAAGATGGCTTAGCGAATCAATTAGAAACAGCCATGCGCGAAAATCATCGCGTCAATCTAAACCCAAATCCCGGCCAACAAACACCACCAGTATCACCGTTATCAACACCCGAAACTCCTCGAAGCACTCCTCCTAGTAATCCTAATCCATCTCCTAATGAAGTTAAAGTTCGATTAAGCGGTAAGCTCGACGAGATTAATTAAAGAAATTTGTGTGCTTAATATATATTATTTGTAGCGCGACGCGGGTCCTGGCCCTGCGGGACCCTATCATCCTCAGAGCTGGAAAGCTCGCTCTTCCGGGTGATAGGGAACCCCCCTCCGGGCCACCCGCTTTAGCCAAAGAAAGAATATATAAAAAAGAAACTAATTAAATAGAACTACAAAATCCATATTTTATAGGTTTATATCTTTACATATTCTTTTAGCTGCTAAAGCGGGTGGCACCGCGACGAGTCCTCTATAAACCGGAGGGGCGAGCTTTCCAGCCCTGAGGATTTATAGAGTGGCGCGGTGACAGGACCCGCGTCGTGCTACAAATTCTATTTAACAGTTACCAGAAAGCCTAGTCATTCCATTTGATTTGGAAAGTCTTGATCACAGTACGGCGGGAAAGATCGCTGAAGGTATTGATGGGTTTAAAATAATGCAGACCAACACCGTCGAATAGGTACAATTTGACGAACAAGGAATTAGCTAAAGATGTATCCATGAGTCGGGCTTTGACTTGATCGTTTTCTTTGTAGAGGACAATAGAGTAATTGAGATTAGCCCCTGGATTGTTTTGTTCTTTAACAGAAGTAGTATCAGCATAGATAACACTTCGAGGTTGACCACGGCCATAGGTAGGTGAGTCAATGGTGGCGGTGAGGGTTACTTTTTGAATGGTGAGGTTATTGGTGAATTCATAGGTGGATGCGGTTTCATTGATTAACTCAAAAGGGGGGCTGGTCTTTGTTTGGCCACCAGCAATCGACCAGACAAAGTCGATGAATTCTTTGGAACCGCGTTTGGGGACATTGGCGAGTAGCTGAGGGTTTTTATTGATTGTTTCAACTTTGCTAATGTCCCAATTACCGGTGAAGGATAAAATTAAATTGGTATCCATGAGTTCATTGTAAAGCAAGAGTACACTCGACGGTGTTTGTCCACGTAGCAATGTCATTAGCTGTTGGGCTTGTTCTGCTTTTAAATGAGGGGATAGTTTTTGCTGAATGGCGTCGGTAGTTAAGGGGGCTAATTGTTCAATGAGTTGCACTGCGGCAGAGGCGGGCAGTCCTTGGTGTATGAGATAATCAACAGCTTCATTACGGCTCGTATTAATCATGCGAAAAATACCTTGAGCTTTTGTTTCATCGGATGTGAGTAAAGCGCGCGCAAACCAGAAACCCATAGCGCCTTCGCTTAAGGTAGCCCCATCAAAAAGCACGCCCCGTTCACTAATCGCTTTAATGAAATGTCCTGGCGGCCACCATGTATTGACAATTGTCGATGGAGGGGTATTTAATTTAAGGTCTACTAATGATTTTTCCCAAGTGGAATTAAAAATGGGTGAGACGGTCGAGGCAATGAC
>CAYZPQ010000128.1:0-6402 GCA_964480185.1 uncultured Planctomycetales bacterium
CCACCGACCTGTCGGGTATGAACCGAATGCTCTATCAGCTGAGCTACCCCGCCATAAATCTCGGGGAAATGAAACGCTATTTTAATGATCTTGACTAAAAGCGCAAGTGTTTTTTAAGGGGGAAGAAAGTGTTCGAGATTCGAAATATGAGATTTGATTAATCATATCTCGAATCTCATATCTCGTATCTCGTATAATGAACCTAGTCTTTACCTTGCTCTAAATCCAAATGAAAATGATGCAGTAAACGGTGCAAAATTGGTGTAAAAAATATCACTAAGGTGGAATAAAAAACGATAGGACTGAGCAAAGAAAAAACAATGGTAAATAGCTTACCCGCATCCGTTTGAATTGCCCCCTCTACCCCAACCCCCGTCATAATCATGACGGCATTAAGAAAACTATCAATCCATGGTTGATTCTCAATGGCATGAAAACCCCACG
Source organism: uncultured Planctomycetales bacterium (assembly GCA_964480185.1). GTDB lineage: Bacteria > Omnitrophota > Gorgyraeia > Zapsychrales > Fredricksoniimonadaceae > CAYZPQ01. The sequence continues at coordinate 445 of CAYZPQ010000128.1, forward strand.
CTCCTAAAGCACTGGCTAAGACCAACATCGATAATGACAAAAATGTGCAAATCCCGATGCGTTTTAAAAATAAATGCGTTGGGAGTAACGGTTCGCTGACATGTTCGAATATCTTTTTTCGCATAAAGAATTATAACATACATATTCCTGGATGCCCGACAAATAACTGTGAGTGCCCGGTATGAGGGCCAAAAACATTCGGGCATGACAATACGTATTTTAAGACATTGCTTCAGTCGTAATACTGCTATACCCCTCTGATGAAACAATCAAATGATCGATAAAGTTTATACTCATGAGCTCACAGGCTTTGATAAGACTTAAGGTAAATACTTTATCATCGTCACTTGGAATTAAACTTCCCGATGGATGATTATGCACACAGATAATACCCACGGCATAATATTTTAAGGCTTGATGAAGTATTTCTCGAATAATGGGTGTGGCTTGATTAACAGTACCCTGCGTTGTATCTTCAATGGCAATGACACGGCTTTGAGAATTTAAATAGATCACTTTAAATACTTCAATTTTTAAGTCCCGCATGCGCGGCATTAATAAATCCGCCACATCTTTAGCGCTATAAATACAGGGACGATTATCATGAATTTCTTCTTCAATGACCCGATGCCCTAATTCAAAAGCGGCTTTAATCAAGGCAATCTTCGCAGGCCCTAAGCCTTTGACTTTTTGCCACTCATCAACATCCGCCACATTAAGACGCCGTAAAGACCCAAAGTTCTCAATCATCAATCGCGCCAAATCTAAAGCACTATGCCCTTGTCGCCCCGTTCTTAAAATAATCGCCAATAACTCCGCATCAGAAAGACTGGTTGCCCCACGTGAAAGCAATTTCTCACGAGGCTGGTCATCAGCTGACCATTGCTTCATTGTTAATTTAGTCATGATTAATCTTTATGTAGGGGAAATTAAACAGCCACAGGGGATATGGCCTTAACTCAATTACTTAACCCGTAAAAAAAATAAAATACAGCAAAACAAAGGCAACACATAAAGCGACGATGTAGAAATCATTGAAGAAAAAGAAATCTTTGATGCGGTCACCGATAGTGTAATCGTATTGAACAGTTTCAGTGACAACTGTACTTGTGCCCTTGAGTTGCAATACTTCTGCACGTTTCAAACGTAAAAATTGATCAGCAATGCGATAGGCTTGTAATGTGCCTGCTTGGATTAAATCGGTGACTTTCTTTTCACTGACACCTAAGATTTGAGCGGTTTCACGTACTGTGATGTATTGACTAGCCATACTGATTAACCCACCTTACCTAATAAAGCCCATTGATCAATTTTAGCGCGCTCAAATCTCCACTGCTCACCTTCTTTAAACGCTGGGATTTTTCCTGTGGCGGCTAATTCAGAAATATCATTGGGTTCAATTTCAAGATACTGGGCTAAATCTTCGACGGTCAAAAAATCTTCAAGCATTTGGCAGCGGCCTTGAAATACAGCCCCCTCGACAATATTTAATTTCGGTGTGGATATATCGCCATTCACAATCGCGGTTGGCATTAAGACAAGCATGACCTTGGCCATGACATTACCACGTACACGGCCGGCAATAACCACATTGTCGCCGGTAATATTGGCTTCCACATGAGCTGTGGGGCCAACACTTAAGGTACCGCGTGTTTCTAACTTGCCTGTATATTTACCATTGATTTTTAAATTGACGGAATTATTGAATACCAAATCGCCCTGCATTTGAGCGCTAATCTCAATGACTTTTTCTGCTTCAACAACTGGAGCGGGCTTTTTTTCGTCGCGGCGATTAAATACCATGGAAATTATTTCCTTTAAGGTGAGTGCTAAACTCTTTATACCAAAGTTTTTGAACTTGGTCAACGTTCACTATAAGTGAAATGCAAGTCCTGCAATCATGGCTGCATTATCTAAACACAAAGCCATGGGCGGAAAATACACATTGATCCCTACTTTATTGCCGGCATTGACTAACTGTTGACGTAATGCTGAATTAGCGGCCACACCACCACCGACTAATAATGTTGAAATGCGACGCTTCTGACAAGCTTCAATTGATTTCTTCACTAAAGAACCAACAACACTTTCTTGGAACGAATACGCAATTTGATTCACATTGTAGGTCGGTGTAGCTTTATGCTTTTGTGTGTAATACAACACCGCTGTTTTCACCCCACTAAATGAAAAATCATAAGGACTGTCTAAATGCGCTTGAGGAAAACGAATGGTGTTATTGACACCTTCACGCGCCAGGCGATCAATCACAGGTCCACCTGGATAGCCCAATTCAAGTAAACGGGCCACTTTATCAAATGCTTCACCGGCGGCATCATCTTGTGTTTGCCCTAAGAGTTTCATCGCTTTAAATGATTTAATTTCATATAAACTCGTATGTCCACCGGACACAACCAAACCAATCGCAGGCAATGCATCAATACTTGGAGGCTGATAATCATTGTATTGAATAAAATTCGCATACATATGCGCTTGAATATGATTAACTGGAATCAATTTTTTGTTTAATGTTCGTGACAAAGCCCGCGCATAGGAAATCCCCACTAACAATGATCCCATTAATCCCGGTGACTGTGTCACGGCAATGGCGTCAATATCATCTAATCCTAGATTGGCTTTCTCTAAGGCTTGGGTGACAACAGGGGCAATGAATTCGATTTGACGACGGGAAGCAATTTCAGGGATGATACCACCAAAGGCTTGATGGTCTTTTAAAGATGTTGCGACGATATTCGACTTAGCAAGTTTGCCATCCACAACAACCGCTGCCGACGTTTCATCACAGGAAGTTTCTATACCGAGAATGTTCATTGATTTTCTAGGAGCTCTTTAACGCTGACTATTTTAAACCCTTTGGCACGTAAGACTGGAATTTGTTCTTTGATCACTTGCAGGGTTAATTCGCGATCATGGCCAATCGCAATGGCGGAACCATCTTCACGGGCTCTGGTCGCTAGACGGTCAATTTGTTCAAGAATAGCTTCACGTGTGTTTTCATTATCCAAAAATATATCACGGCGTGCAAAAGGCAATTTCAAATCTAAGGCAATCTCAGCACACACAGAATGATTGGGTGCAGTCATGCTATCGACAAAGAATAAATTCTTCTTTTTCACTTTGCGTAAAATTAATTTCATTAAATTTTGATTTTCAGTCGCCTTTGATCCCATGTGATTATTGACACCTTCAACATAAGGCATTTTCTTAAAGATATCATCGACCAACTTTTCAACCTTAGCGGGTTTCATATCAATCTTGATAATGTAATCTTTCGGATAAGGATCACTATTATGATAGGCCTGTAATGGCAAATGCAACATAACGGTCTTCTTCGATGATTTCGCACATTGCGCGATATTATCTGTATTGGGAAGACCAGGCAATATCGCAATATCTAAGGGAGCATCAATTTCTTTCAAATACTTACAATTGCGCATGGCTTGCCCCCAATCATCGAGGACAAAGGCAATCTTCCCTGCTGAACCTGCAGGGACAGGAGCTTCTTTCACCACGGGCTTTTTAACAATTGGTTTAACTGGTACAGGAGGCACAGATGGCTTAGTCACTACTTTTGTAGGAACAGGCTGTACAGGTTTAACTAGAATAGGCTTTTTGACAGCAGGCTTATCTGTTGAGCGTTGATTAAAAATCAGAAATAACGCAACACCAATTAAAACAGCCACAACAATAAAGGCTGTGATATTGGTATCTTTCTTTTTCTTAGTTGAGGAAGCTTTACGTGCCATTAGTTTTTACTTCGCAAATTGTTTATACACCTTAATGCCTTTAATCACACTGATCGCACTTTGCAATTGATTATCAGCCGCATCTTTTTTCTTTAATTCATTTTGCTTCTTCTCTTCGTCTGTCAAAGGCTTTTCTGCTTCTTTCTCGACGACATCTTCAAAAATCTTTGCGGCGTCTTTCTTATCTTTATCTTTCTTAGTTTCCTCTTTATCGTCTTTGGGTACTACTTTCTCAACGACAACATCGGGCATAATCCCAACACCATGAATACTCACACCGGATGGCGTATAATATTTGGCTGTTGTTAAACGTAATCCCGAGCCATCAGGCATAGGGATCACAGACTGTACTGACCCTTTACCAAATGATTTTGCTCCAACAATAACGGCATGCTTATTATCTTTCATGGCACCTGCAAAAATTTCACTCGCTGAGGCACTCCCCTCATTAATCAGAACAACCATAGGCCAATCTAAGTATTCACCATTTTTATTGTTGGAGATCGCAGATACATCTTGCGCGGAATGACGACCTTTGGTCGTGACAATGGTCTTTCCAGCTGGAATAAACTCTTCGGATATTTTAATGGATACAGTAAGTAAACCGCCTGGATTATTACGCAAATCAACGATCAAGCTGTCTGCTCCTAAACCTTTCAGTTTTTCCAATGCGGCTTTAAATGATTTATACGAATCTTCCCTGAATTCCGTTAAACGAATATACCCAATTTTATCGTCGATGATATGCACATCTTTGACATCAATAACATGGATGATTTCACGGGTAATGACATAATCTTTAATCGTGCCTTCATTTTCTCTTAAGACAGTAATTTGAACTTTGGTGCCTGGCTCGCCGCGCAATTTTTTCACCGCTTCATCTAAGGTCATATCACGGGTTAAATCTTTTTCAATCTTAACGATACGGTCCCCTGCTTTAAGCCCTGCTTTCCATGCTGGCGTATCTTCGATGGGAGAAATGATCGTCAATAAACTATCTTTGATGGTAATTTCAATACCGAGCCCCCCAAACTTCCCTTGGGTCTCGGTTTTCAATTCTTTATAATCAGAAGGATCTAAAAATTGGCTATGCGGATCAAGTGAGGATAACATGCCTTTTAATGAACCATAAATTAAATCTGTCGGTGTTTTCTCCTCAACATATTCAGACTGAATGGTTGTTAAAGCATAGCTAAATAATTCAACCTTAGAATACAAATCTTCTTTAGAGTCTTTTGCTTTAGCCGTATCCACAACATTTTTTGCGATGACTTGCGAGACGGCAAATGAGGACACGGATACCAATGCAGCTACAATCAGCACTGAGACAATAATTTTCTTAAGCACCAGAAATCCTCCCCATGATCAGCTCATTTAATTTCTTTGGATTCGCTTTCCCACCGGATTGTTTCATGGCTTGACCAACTAAAAATCCAACTGCCGAAGGTTTGCCGGATTTGATTTGTTCAACAACAGCAGGATTTTGCGCAATGATGGCATCAATCACCGTCAATAAAGCACTGTCATCAGAAACTTGAGCTAATCCTTTTTGACTAATGACTTCATCGGCTGTTTTCTTTTCTTCAATCATGGTCAGCAATACATCTTTGGCAACTAAATTACTGATCACACCTTCTTCGACGCGCTGAATCAATATATTAAGATCTTGAGGCTTAATGCCCAATTGATCAATACTTACCTTACGGTCTTTTAATTCTTTTAAAATTTGGCCGGTAATCCAATTTGTAATCTTCTTATATTGATTATACCCCTTGGCACAGGTTTCAAAATAATCGGCAATAGATTTTTCCTGCACCATAACCTGAACATCGTATTCGGACAAACCATATTGAGAAATAAAGCGCTGCAACTTTGGCCCTGGTAATTCAGGCAATGTGGCTTTGACATCTTGAATCAAAGTGGCATCTAATGTAAATGGCACTAAATCGGGATCCGGGAAATAACGGTAATCATGCGCTTGTTCTTTGGAGCGCATTGTCACAGTCACACCCTTTTCATCATTCCATAATAATGTTTCTTGAATAATTTTTCCGCCAGAAGATATAACACTGGTGTGACGGGCGATTTCATACTCGAGCGCGACTTTGACTGCTCTAAATGAATTCATGTTTTTTAATTCTGTTTTAGTACTGAGCGTCGTCGTCCCAACGGGGCGAATGGACACATTCGCATC
>CAYZPQ010000129.1:0-6377 GCA_964480185.1 uncultured Planctomycetales bacterium
TGTCCAATACTTCCGGCCCCCGGCATTCCCCGATAATGATACGATCCGGACGCATCCGTAGTGAATTCACAAATAAATCCCGAATCGAAATACGCCCACGTCCTTCGATATTCGACGGACGACTTTCCAAACGCACCCAATGTGTTTTCACCAAACGTAATTCCGCCGCATCTTCAATCGACACAATGCGCTCATTATCCGGAATAAATTGCGACACAATATTTAACAAAGTCGTTTTACCTGCCCCGGTTCCACCAGAAACAATAATATTCTTACGCCCAATAACGCAGGCATTTAAAAAATCAGACATTTCTGACGACAAAGAATGGAATTTATTTAATAAATCTTCTGAAGTATAACGATCTTGCGAAAATTTACGCACTGTAATCATTGGACCTGTTAATGACAACGGAGGGATGATCGCATTAATACGACTACCGTCGGGCAAACGCGCATCCACCATCGGTGTTGACTCATCCACGCGACGACCAAGCGGCGCAATAATACGGTCAATGGTCGCCCTCACTTGCTCATTAGAAATAAACTTCTTATTCGTTAAAAATAATTTACCATTCTTCTCAACAAAGATTGTGTCTTTATTGTTAACCATAATATCGGTCACATCCCCGTCGGCCAAAAAATCTTCCAAAGGCCCAAGACCAATGGCCTCATTAACAATTTCACGGACAATGCGAGAACGCTCTTCATGGCTTGATAAAAAAGATCCCGAGGCGTCGGTCATTAAATCCGTCACCACTTTCTCGGCGGCTTTACGCAAATTAGCCGCTTGATTCGCATCAGTCATCGCTTCCGGCGACATTTTATGCAAATTCATACGTTCCACTAAACGCTGATGAATTGCTCTTTTTAAACGCACCACTTCATCTTCTTCTTTTTTAAAATCGCTGGCCTTTGCACCCGCTTGAGGTGTGATACCAAATTTCTCCCAGAATTCATTGACCTTCTTACCACTTTCATCCGTGGTGCGCACCTTAACAATATCAGAGGTCGGCACATACAATGTTTCATCGCTTAAACTATCAGCCAATTCAAAGAATGATTCCGACACACGGGCTTTGGGGCTATCAATAACACAGGGAACGCCACGATTCAAGGCAATCCCAACGGTTTTACCGTCGGAAGGAATTAATCCAAAAATGCCGCAGGCTAAAGCTGTTTTCACTTCCTGCCATGCCACACCCCCACGACTTTCCGCACGATTTAACACCATGCGCACCATCTTTGTGGGGAAATGCAAACTTTGTAAAATGTCTAAACTATTTTTAATTTGATAAACCGCAAGAATGTCTGGAGTAGCCACCAGCATAATTAAATTCGATGAATCAAGAACGCTGATTAAACTTTCACTAAATGTATTACCCGCATCGACGATGATATAATCATAATACTGTGCGGCATTGCGAAAGAATAATCGAATGCCGTCGGGAGTGATGTGTCCAATTTGTTTGGGAGTTGATACAGCTGGAAGATAGTGCAAACCGCAGGCATGCACGAGTGCATATTTTGTAATGATATCTTTTTTGGCATCCCCCTCAGAAGCCGCCAATACGTCGACGATGCTGTGCACAGGGGCCAGATTTAACATCCGCGCCATGTCTTGACCGACACCTAAATCCAGATCCACAATCAAGACACGTTTGCCTTTGACAGCAATGGCACACGCCAAATTGACTGCCACAAATGTTTTACCAACACCGCCCTTGTTTGAGAATATTGTGATTGTTTTGCACGCCATACGTCAAGTCCTTGGGTTCTTTGATCGAATAAAATAAGAAAGCCGTGGTAAGAATTAAATTCTACCACGGCTTTTTATTTTTCAACAGCTTATTTCTAATCTAGTAGACGCGTACTTATTTTGTTGTCTGACTATAAACAATCGGTATTGTAACCGTCAATGAATCTTGTAAAAGGCCTTTAGGAAACTTTGGATATGGCACTAATGCTTTGGCTGTATTTAAAGCATCTTCGTCGAAGATGTTTTGACCCGATGTTTCACTGACCACAGAACCTGCTAAAAACCCATCACGGCGAATGGTTAACTTTAATTTCACTGTCCCAGAGACATTGTTTTCAATGGCTTCTTGAGGATAAGAAATAGCCCCCGCGATCTTTTGTTGAATACCACGCACATATTCGGTTGTAATGGCATTTTCATTATCAATAGCAGCTGCGACAGGCTTAACAACTTCAGGAGCCACATCAACTTTAGGTAATTCTCTTTTTTCAAGACCAGCCGTTTGTGTGACTTCCGCATCAAACTCTTGTAACTTCTTCGTCGGAAGTTTCAATTCATCCTTCACATATTCTTTATCGCGCATAATGATGGGTGTTAAAGTAATGACTAATTCTTTGCCTTCATTAGGCGTGCTGTTTCCTTTGCTGCGGAATAAAGCACCGAGAACTGGAACTTTACCTAAGCCAGGAACGCTCTTATTTATTTCACTATCAGAATAACGGATCAAACCAGCAAACACAACAGTTTGACGATCATCTAATAATAATTGTGTTTGAGCTGAGCGTGTTTTGTAAGCAATGTCGCTTGTTTCAGAAGGTTTAACAACAAATGTTTTATCAATATCGCTAACTTCGGCGTTCATGACAATATCAATTTTCCCATTTCTGATCGTCGGTGTAACGGTTAAGGTAACACCATATTGCTTGAATGTGGTATCGCTTTGGGTTGTACCACCACCGGAAGCGCTGGTGGTTGTCGATTGAATCGGCACTTCACCGCCGACATTGATCGTCGCTTCTTTACCGCTTGTCACTAAAATACGTGGGCGAGATAAATCGCGTGCTTTACCTTCTTGAACTAATAAATTAATGGTATTCACAATCGCTGTGGTGCGATTAAATTGACCAAACTTAAACCAGTCTTTGGACCCATTATTTGGGAGGCCAGATTCACCGTATTGCAATTGTGAATCACCGGTAGCATTTGTCCAATCAAAACCAATGTTCTTCGATAATGTGGTGCTTAATTCGGTGATTTGCATGTCGATTTGAATTAATTCTTCATGCACTTCTTCTTTAACGACATTCACAATGCTTTCTGTAAAAGGCTCGAGCATCTTCGCAAGTTCTTCTTTGTTTTCTTTGCTTGCCCCACCAGAAACAATGACTTTCCCTTCTAACGGAGATACTTCAGCCACGATGCCAGTGATGCCAGCTTTACCTAATAAGCTATCAATTCTGCTTTTGGTTAAATTTAAATCTTCTTTCACGACATTAATAGTCACGGCATGCTTGCCATCATCATCCCAGACGAACAAAATCGTTTGACCAGGAACTTTACCTAATAATAAGATTTCTTCATTCTTAGCGTCGGAAATATCAGCAATTTCAGGATCAGTGACAGAAACACGGGTGAGATTAGAGACGGTATAAGAATAAATATCGCCTTTGATAATTTGAATGGTATCTTGCTTAACCTCTTCTTCGCTTTGCGCAAAAACGGCGACTGGTAATGCTGGTCCCGTCAATGATAAGGCTAAGGTTAAACACAGTGTTTTAGTAAAAACATTAGCTTTCATGTCTTAGAGCTCCTTGCCACCGCGAAAAATTTGTATGGCTGGTTTTGTTTCCAGGGGAGCGTCCTCTTTACTAACATCTTCGTCGGGGACGCGAATATTGGCACCTTGGTTTTGTAATACATAATCCGCTAAAGTTTTCCAGGTGGATGCTTTCACCATTTGTTTATCAGATTCTTCGGAATTACGTAAGGCTAATTCTAACTTACCATTACGATCTGCAAAAGCTAAAAGTCCAGATTCTTGCGGATCAACGGCGAAGGTAATTTTTAATGTTGGAGCAGCTTGTTGATCATCATACATACCAGGTTCATCTAAGTTGGTATTCACAGCTAAGACTTCAAGGCTTTGGAAAATCATTGCTGTCACAGATTTGCTTTTAGCTTCGGCATTGCCTGTTGCTTCTGGCACATCTAAATGAGCAATAACATCCACTTTATCGCCGGCATTAATCAAACCACCGACAGCAGCTAAAGAATCAATCATGACTGTAACCGCACGCTTACCTGCAGGTGTGCGAAGAGCCAATGATGGCTTTGGTTTTTTCACATCAGTTTGCTTCGCTTCTTGAGCGGCTTGGAGAGCTGCCATTTGAGCTTGCAATGCTTCTTGTTGCTCAGCACGTACTTTTTGTACTTCTTCACGCACAGCATTAATTTGAGCTTCGCTTTGCTGACTTAATTGAGCCGCCATTTCTTTTTGGCTTGCATCAAATTGTTGAGCCAATGCATCGCGATCTGCTTTCATTTTTGATTCAAGTTGTGCGCTCATCACAAAGACGGCGATAAGACCGACTGCAACGGCCATCACAAGAAACAAAAGTTGTTTTCTATTTTCCAAAGCCATGATTGAAGCCTCCTAAGTATTCTGCGGCAACGCGCTGCAGACCTTTTCCTATTTCATCGTCTCGCCAACAAGGTCTTTATTAATTTCAACCTTATAATCGGTAGCGAGCTTATTGAGGTGTTCTAACACCACTTGTTGTTGTTTACGCAATGTAAGACCTGCGATTAATTCTTTTTTCACTTCAACGAAAGCTTTAGGTGTTCCACCTGTTTTTCCGTCGACATGCACAATATAAAATCCATTAGGACCTTTAAAAACGCTACTTGTCCCACCCACATCTAAATTAGCTAAAGCAACACCCATGGCTTCAAATGGGGGTGTTGTAAAGTCTTCTAATAAACCACCCGCTGCTGCTGTTTTACCCTTTGATTGGGCTTGAGCTGTTTGTGCAAAATCCCCGCCTTGCAACACAGCTACTAAAATATTCTTAGCAGTCGCTTCATCGGCGACAACAATCTCACGCACTTTCCATTTGATTGGATCGGCAAACAATGCTTTATTCTCATTGTAATAGGTTTGCGCTTCGGCTTCGGTTACAGCAATATCTTTGGTTAACCGATTGGCCAATTCTTGGACCAATAATGTTTTACGAAAATCTTCGACAGCGTCTTTAATATCTTTGCTTTGACCAATATCAGAACTTTGAGCATCTAAGACCAATAATTGCTGACGGATCAATTCATCTAAGACCATTTGCTTGGTTGCGGCATCGTCTTCTTTAAAATCAGGAATGCCTTGCTTAAGTAAGGCTAAACGCTCATCAAATTCAGCTTGGGTCAATGACCAATCTTTAATACGCACTAACACATTTTTAGGTAAAGCGCCTATTGTTTCAGGCTTAGCAGTTGTTGTTGAGGCTACAGGGGTGGTTTTTGTATCGTTTTTCGATGAAGATGAACCAAATTTATCGCAACCAATGAAAGTCATTGGAATTAATACAGTTAGAACAATTTTGACGCTTGTTTGTGTAAAGGTGTTCATAGTTATCTCCAAAGTATACCTTGTAAGTATATACGCTATTTAGTTAAAATGCAAATTTTCGACGACAATTTTTTTATTTATCTATAAACCATTGTTACGCAATAGTTTATATTACACTAAACCCTTGACCGCATCGCGCTCGGAAAGTAATTCATCGAGTGTGGCTTGAATCTTGCCTTGGGCGAATGCATTATGCTGAAATCCTTGAATAATCGTCCACTCTTGCCCATTGGACTTCAACGGAAACCCAAACATAATCCCTTCCGGCACGCCATAGCTTCCATCGGAACTAACAGCCGCTGAAAAACAGCTATCGGCCGCTGTTGGAGTCACAATACTTTTAACCGTATCAACCACCGCATTCGCTGCTGAGGCGGCAGACGATAAACCACGGGCTTTAATAATCGCTGCCCCACGTTTTTGCACTGTTTCGATGAATGTCGTTTGCAACCAATTTTCATCTTTGATACTATCAGTAGCTTTGCCACCTTTGATCGTTGCATTATAAAAATCCGGGTATTGCGTTGCTGAATGATTACCCCAAATGCTCAAATTCTTAACATCCGTTACTGCCACCGATGCCTTTTGAGCTAATTGCGTCACTGCTCTATTTTGATCAAGCATTGTCATGGCAAAGAAATTTTTTGCTGGAATATTTTTACACACACTCTTTGCAATCCACGCATTCGTATTACATGGATTCCCAACAACAAGGACTTTGCATGTCGGTTTCGCCACATCATTCAACGCCTTACCTTGCTCAATAAAAACCCCACCATTAATCTTCAACAAATCCCCACGCTCCATCCCCTCTTTACGCGGCACACTTCCGACGAGCAAAGCCCAATCAATATCTTTAAACGCCACGCGAGGATCACTCGAAATACTCACCTTTTTTAACAAAGGAAACGCACAATCATCAAGCTCCATCACAACGCCCGCTAATGCTGGCAATGCTTTATCAAGTTCGAGCAATTGCAATTCAATATTTTTGTCAGC
>CAYZPQ010000130.1:0-6303 GCA_964480185.1 uncultured Planctomycetales bacterium
AATGGAGAGGTGGCAGAGTGGTTGAATGCGGCAGTCTTGAAAACTGTTGTCTGGCTACGCTGGATCGAGAGTTCGAATCTCTCCCTCTCCGCCAGTCTTCCCTGCAAAATGACCATGCAACCCGAAGGGGCATGGTCATTTTGTTTTTACTAGAAACGACTGGCGGAGCATCTTGAGGCCAACAGCCGAAAGATGCTCCCGCCTGTTAGTGTTGCACTAATCACCGATATGAACAGGCATGGTGTTTTTGCCTTTATTAGGAAAATCTGGCGGTTGTCCTTTTTTGCCAACACGTCTGCTGTATCTGCAGCAGACGCGATTATTATATTTGTAATAGAATAATCGGCAAAAAAGGGCTCCGTTTGATCGTGTCATACAAAATAATTAGTTTAAATTAAAGACAAGAAAGCCCCAATGAAGCCTCTAAAGATCCTATCCATCGTCATCGTGCTAATTTTCGCTGTAGCTCTATTCTTCACCTACACCACCCAAGCCAAACAAGCCAAAGAAATCAAGAAAGTCCTAGCTGTTGAAAATAAAAAAGCCATTGATGCTTTAATGGGAGAGTTGTATCAAGCAGGGATGTCGAGCATTAGCAATGTGCCTGCTAATGGCAAGTGGTATCATTCGGTTACTTTTCAGAAGATCAATGTGACCACGTCGAATGAAACGGAGTGGACACAACCGATTAGTTATATGTACCATAATAAACAGTTTAAACGGGTATATTCAGGTCGAGCCGATATTGTCGCGAACTATGTGACGTCATTTAAAGTGCGACGTTTAGCCAAATCACCGTCTATTATCGAAATAGAAATTGTCTTTAATAAGAAGAACAGTGTCTTATTACATAAAACAGATTTAGTCGCCAATTTCAAAATTAAACTTAGAAATAAATAAATTATTATGGATACGCATCAAGCCTGGGAGCGGGCACTTCGCGAAACAGAAATTATTAGAGCACGGGTCATGGCCTTACAGACTTTTGGTGAGACCCATGTGCCTTATATTTTATTATCGCCTTCCGCTATTAACTTAGGGGATACCGTGGTTCGGCAAGGTGAGGTCTTGGTTAATAAACCATCCTTAATTCTTCCTCCACATGCACCACAATTTGAAGGATTCGATTTTACTAATGATGCGATGCCCGTCAATGAAGACACCATGATTAATTTTTTGCTTGTCCGTGGGGTGACGCTTCCGTCGATGAAATATGATAATCAAACACATTCATTAAGTGTATTTGAAGGCAATGTGCAAGATGCGATTAGTTTTCATGGGAATCGTTTGGCGCGTGAAGAAAACACCTCAGTCGGATTATTAGCGGGCCCGGAAGATTTGTGGCATTTTTCATTATTGATTTTTATTTGTGCGCAAGTGGCGCGCAATTCTGCAACTGACATTCGTCGTTTATTGGATGAATACCACCGAAAGAATATCGACTAATGCAGTTTCTTATTCTTGCCATACTTTTAATTGTTTCCCCACTAGCATCAGCCTCAGAATCCACTGTCATTACAAAAGTCTTAGATAATGGTTTAACCATTTTAGTTGAACCTTTTCCGAGTAGCCAATCCGTCGCTATTTACACCTATGTCAAAGCGGGATCTGTTTATGAAACCGATTGCATGGGCTGTGGCTTATCTCATTATGTTGAACATATGCTGTTTAAAGGAACGCCGACACGTAAACCGGGCGATATTCCTAAAGAAGTGAAAGCATTGGGTGGTGTCATTAATGCTCAAACAGGTTTTGATGATACGGTTTACACCTTAGATTTACCCGCCATTAATTTTGAGAAGGGGATGGACTTAATTGCAGATATGTTAAGTAATCCTGTTTTTGATGCCAAGGAAGCCGAGAAAGAACGAACAGTTGTTCATGGGGAAATGCGCTTATATAAAGATCGTGCCGAGCGTAAATTAAGTGAATTGGTTTTTAAAACAGCCTATTTACGTCATCCTTACCGACATCCGATTATTGGTTACCAACCGTTGTTTGATCAAATTACCCGTGATCAGCTTTATCATTATTATAAAAAGCATTATGGTCCTAATAATATGATTCTATCGATATCAGGTGGAATTGATGCTGATGAGGCCATTGCTTTGGCAGAGAAGTTATTTGGTAATTTAACGCCACAACCAGCTATTGAGCGATATGTTCCTCAAGAACAGGATATTATTTCGCCACGTATTTATTATGAGGAATACCCAACAGACTTGTATCGCGTGTCGTATTCATTTCACAGTGTTCCTATACTCGATAATGATCTTTATGCATTAGACCTTTTAGCCAAAGCCATGGGGCAAGGAGAGTCGGCAATACTCTATGAACGCTTGTACCATAATAAACATTTAGTCCAAGGAGTTTCGGTGTCCGACTATACACCTGCCGACAAAGGTCTTTTTGAAATTGAGATTACCCTCAAAGATGACAAAATTAAAGAATCTATTGCTGAAATTAATGAGGTGCTTTCCTACATTAAAGACAAAGGATTAGACCCTGTTCAATTAAGTAGAACCAAGAAACAAATGATGGTGGAGTATCATTTTTCAAGTCAGAGGGCGAGCCAATTAGCGTATCGCAATGCCCAAGACTATGCGTACACAGGTGATGCCAAATTTTCAAAAAATTATGCGGATAAAATGGCGTCCATTACCAATGACGACATCAAAAGAGTGGTTCGTAAATACCTTAATCCAGCAAATTCAATTCTCGTTGCGCTTGTTCCAAAAAATACTTTGGCTAAAAAAAGTGACAGCACACAAACATCCACTACTGAAGAACGTAAGATTACATTGGCAAACGGCATCCCTGTTATTCTAAAACCCGATGCTCACGTCGGTGTTTTTAGTATTTATGTTGGTTTCCGTGGAGGCGTTCGCGAAGAAACTCCTGATAATAATGGATTAGGGGTTATGTTTACTCAAAATTGGACTGAATCAGTACGTGGATGGCCTCATGGCCGTTTTATGAAGAAACTTGAAGAGAATGGCATTTCTTTAGGAGTTAATAGTGGGCGCAATAGTTTAAGTGTGAGCATTAATGGAGTGAGTGGCGATGAAACGCTGGCATTAAAAATGCTCAATGAATTAGTGCGTTCTTACGACTTTAAACAAGATGTTCTAAATCAGAAAAAAACCGACATGCTCGTTATTTTGGATAATCTCAAAGATAATATCGATACAGTCGTTTCATTAGAATTATTTAAACAATTCTTTGGAAATCATCCTTATGGATTATATACACTTGGAAAAAAGGAAAGCGTTGAGAAATTTACATTAAAGGACTTAAATACCTATGCCAAGCATTATATACAACCATCGAATATGATGATTGCCGTCACAGGTAATATTGATCCCGTTCAAATTGAAAAGCAATTGAATCAATTATTCGGTACTTGGAAAGGTCCATCCGTTGATTTAAAATCCATCACCGATATTAAATACGGTAAGGCCGGCATTTATCCAGTTGAGGTCGAGAAAGAACAGGCCATGATTTCCTGGGCTTTTCCAGCACCAACCATGTATGCCAAAGATCGTTATAGTTTAGAAATATTAGACGGTCTTTTAGGGGCAGGATTAGGGGGAAGGTTATTTAATAAGATCAGAGAAGAGTTTGGGCAGGCTTATACACTTGGGGCAGATTATTTACCCGGGCTTGATACGGGTATTTTTACAATCAATGTGTTAACAACTCAAGATAAGATTGATCATGTGAAGACTTTAGTCGAAGCAGAATTAATGAATATTCGGCAAAATGCTGTTTCGACTGAAGAGTTAAATGATCTTAAGAATTATTTAAAAGGCCGTTGGCAAATGATGTTAGATACACCCGCTGTCATGGCCTCGACCATGTTAACCGATGAATTGTATGGTTTAGGGTATAATAACTATACAAAATACATGGCTAATATTGATGCGGTAACAGTGAATGATATTCAGCAAGCTGCGCTCACTTATTTAGATCCAGCAAAAGCCGTGATTGTGATTACAAAGCCAAAGAAATCCGTTGAGCAAAGCCAATAGGTTTGCTATTGTTAGTTAACATATGACATCCGATAAACATTTAGAAATTGAACTGCAATTGCTAACAGCCCTTAAGGGGAAGTTTAGTGTGCTTCAACCATTGGCTGATAAAGAGGAATTAGTCAGAATTACGCTCGACCAACTGCAATTAGGTATTTCTCCTCAAGACCAGCCTCAATTTATTAAGTCATTTTTGTCTTATGGGATTATTGAAGAATTCCTCTGTGATCCTGATGTCGAAGACATTATCATCAATGCTTTAAAGCCTATTTATATCCACCATGCCCAAAAGGGCTTTATCCCCACTTCCCAAAAATTTAGTAGCCATAAACATATCAATGTCTTTATTGAAAAATTAGTCACCTTTGCGGGTCGACGCGGTTATCATAAAATTGCGAATATGGAATTGGCTAATTTAGCAGGCCGCGTGAATATTGTGGATACGCCACTCGGTCCTCAATTGACAATTACAAAAGCGAAGGTGGATCCATTAAGTATCATTGATTTAATCAATCGAGGATCATTGACCTATGAAGTTGCCGGGCAATTGTGGTTGTATTTAGAAGGCATGTCGATTAGACCAGCGAATATTATTATTGCTGGAGGGCCAGGGACAGGCAAGACAACATTGCTTAATGCCTTATTAAGCTTTATTCCTTCCAAAGATCGTTTGGTTGTTATTGAAGACACCTTAGAATTAAATACTTTCCTTGAAGATAGCTGTTCTCGTCTTGAAACTGATGACGAAGTGACATTGTCTGATTTAGTGAAAAATAGTTTACGTATGCGGCCAGAGCGCGTTATTGTTGGGGAAGTTAGAGGCGAAGAAGCTCGTGACATGATTACGGCAGTAAATATTGGTAAATATTGCATGGGCACCATTCATGCTTTGAGTTCGCGTGAAGCGATTATGCGTTTGCATAATGAACCGATGAATGTGCCGGATGCCTTGATTAATTTAATTGATGTCTTTATTATTTTAAAACGCTATCACGTCGATGGTAAATTATACCGCATGGTCGATGAGGTCTCAGAAACCAGCGGCATGGAAAGTGCCAAGGTATTATTGTCTCAAGTTTTTAAATACAGTTATGATCAAAAACGCATTATGCCTGTCTCTCCAAGTACAGTTTATCGGGATCGTTTATCTCAAGAAACAGGGGTGACGCCAAGGGATGTAATTGGCGAGACTTGGATCAGAGCTGTTGTACTTAAAACATTGGCGGATAAAAAGATACATACAATTAAAGAAGTGTCGACATTCTGCAGGTTTTATTCATTAAACCCCAAAGAAGCCATGGCGAAAATCGGCCTCGACCGAGACAAAATCCTTCGCGATATTAAACAAGCTAAATGATACTGGACATTCATCGTCTTATTTGTTATAAATAACGTTCTGTTTTTTAGTATTTTTATTGGGTTCTCTGGAAATATATTATTTAAACTATTAAATATAAGTATAAAAAGCGCGCCTGTCCCGCTTTGCGGGACTGGCGCAGATTTTTCTAGAATATATTTGAAATAGTAGTTTATGGAAATCTGCGCCTGTAGCTCAACTGGATAGAGCATCAGTCTACGGATGCGAAAAAGCGCGAGTTCTTAACCTTTTAGTTTTCTTGTAATTGTATGCCTCCCCGTCGGTGTGGGAGGCTTTTTTATTTTATACAGGGGTAGTTCAAAGTATACAGAAGTGTATTGAAATAGTCCCCATATAGTCCCCAGAAATACGGATAATCAAGATTATACATTGTTATTAGAATTTGATCGTTAGTGATAGGAGGAAGCATGTTTGAGAAAAAACAATTATTTCACATTTTAATTTCAAAATTCATAACACGATTTCTTAATGATATAAATTATAGAATTTTATGGCTCGAAGGTTTCCTATGTTCAGCAATAGTGGGAGGATTATTTCATTCTTGGGTAGTATTTAGCTTGATAGCATTAGGATTATCTTGGCTTTTAAATAGAAAAGAAGGGGTTTTCTATATGATTTATTATTTAAGCTTCATATGGAGTGTTGTAGCTTTGCTTATCGGGTATTTCTTAAGTGGGTGGGGATGGGGATTAGTTTGGGCAGCATTAATTTGGATATGTAGTTTAAATATTCATTATCGAGACTTACAACAGCCTTTGTTTAGTATAAAGGATATCGAAAGCGATAATCATACTAAAAAGTGGTATTTAAGAGAGCAGAATTTTAATTCACGGATATGTTGCGGAGCGCAGTCAAATTCTTCCAACCAGCGCACCTTTTTGCTTTATTGGTTTA
>CAYZPQ010000131.1:0-3188 GCA_964480185.1 uncultured Planctomycetales bacterium
AATCAGCCTGGGGCACAGGACTTAATTGGTACCCGACAAAGAATGTCCGTGTCAGTGTGAATTTTGAAAAGACACAATTTAAAGGCGGCGCTACCAACGTGAATAGACCTGATGAAAAAGTCCTTTCAAGCCGTTTGCAATTTACATTCTAAGATAGATTATTTAACCTTTATTAAATTTGGAGAATATATGAAAACCACCACCGTTTTAAAAACTATCGTTGCCTTTGCTATTACATTAGGCGTGATAGGGAATGCGTCGGCCAAAGAAATTAATTTATTAAATGTCTCTTATGATCCAACACGTGAATTATATGAAGAATACAACAAGGCTTTCTCTGCCCATTGGCAAGGATTAACAGGAAATCCTGTGACAATTAATCAATCCCATGGGGGAAGTGGTAAACAAGCCCGTGGTGTTATTGAAGGTGTCGATGCTGATGTTGTCACCTTAGCATTAGCCTATGATATTGATAACATTGCTGAAAAGAGTGGTTTATTGCCAAAGAATTGGCAAAGCCGTTTACCTAATAATAGTTCTCCTTACACGTCGACAATTATTTTCTTAGTCCGTAAAGGAAATCCTAAAAACATTAAAGACTGGGATGATTTAGCCAAGCCTGGCATTTCTGTCATCACACCTAATCCTAAAACGTCTGGTGGCGCACGCTGGAATCATTTAGCCGCTTGGGGTTATGCATTAAAACACTGGAATAATGATGAAGAAAAAGCCAAAGAATTCTTAAAGGCTGTTTATAAAAATGTCCCTGTGCTTGATACTGGCGCACGTGGATCAACAACAACGTTTGTCGAACGCGGTATTGGGGATGTCTTTATCTCCTGGGAAAATGAAGCGTATTTAGCCGTTAATGAATTAGGACCTGATAAATTTGAGATTGTTATCCCATCCGTGAGTATTTTAGCTGAACCGCCTGTGACTTTAGTCGACCGTAATGCCGATCGTCATGGCACACGTAAAGTGGCAGAAGAATATTTAAATTACCTCTACAGCGATGAAGGCCAAGAAATTGCCGCTAAGAATTATTATCGCCCCAGAAATACTCAAATATTCCAAAAATATGCCAGCACTTTCCAACCTGTGAATTTGTTTACCATTGATGAATTCGGGGGATGGCAAGCTGCGCAAAAGAAACATTTTGCGGATAAGGGTATATTTGATCAGATTTATGCGAATTAAAAAGTGGGTAAAAAGCGGGCGGACACAAGGTCCGCCCCTACGCATATACCATGCAGATGTGAAATAAATTAATTAGTTGCGATTAGGATACTTTCTTAGTATCCTAATCATATTTATAAGATATAACTTGGGGATGGATTTTAACTAATGTTTTTACTCAAACAACGCAGCAATTTACCGGGATTCCATTTAAGCTTAGGGTACACTGTTTTTTACCTAAGTTTAATTGTGCTTATTCCTTTATCAATGCTTTTTGTGAAAACAGCATCGATGAGTTTTCCAGAATTTTGGGAAGTTGTTACCGCTCCTCGAACAATTGCGGCGTATAAATTAAGTTTTGGGGCAGCTTTTATTGCTTCCGTGATTAATTTATTCTTTGGATTTTTAATTGCCTGGGTTTTAGCACGGTATACATTTCCCGGTAAAAGATTTGTCGACGCCTTAATCGATTTTCCTTTTGCCTTACCAACAGCTGTTGCAGGGATTGCCTTAACCACCTTGTATGCCCCCAATGGGTGGGTAGGGCAAATCCTCTATAAATTAGGCATTCAATCCGCCTACAGTTGGACAGGGGTAACTTTAGCCTTAATCTTTATCGGCTTGCCATTTGTCGTTAGAACTGTTGAACCTGTATTGCAAGAATTAGAAACGGATTTAGAAGAAGCTGCGGCAAGTCTTGGTGCCAATCGCTGGCAAACATTTTGGCGTGTTATTTTTCCAATCCTTTTACCATCAGTGATTACGGGTTTTAATTTGGCATTTGCGCGAACTATTGGAGAGTATGGGTCGGTTGTTTTTATTGCAGGAAACATGCCTGGTAAAACAGAAATCGCACCACTTTTAATTATCACCAAACTTGAACAATATGATTATGCCGGGGCTGCTGCCATTGCCGTCGTCATGCTATGCGCGTCGTTTGTTTTATTAGCCTTAACAAATTTCTTTCAATGGTTGGCGTCACGCAACATAGGACAAAGCTAATGTCTTACGCACGCACTGAAGCCCCATGGGTAAGACGCACATTAATAGGCATTGCTTTAGGCTATATTGGATTCTTTTTAGTTCTACCATTGCTCATTGTTTTTATTCGCGCCTTTAGCAAAGGCTTTGGCGTTTATTTTCAATCATTATCCGACCACAACACGGTTGCTGCGATTCAGCTCACTATTTTTACAGCATTGATTGCTGTTCCTTTAAATATGATCTTTGGGATTGCGGCCTCATGGGCGATTGCAAAGTTTGATTTTTATGGGAAGAATATCTTACTAACCTTAATTGATTTACCTTTATCTGTATCGCCCGTAGTCTCTGGTTTAATTTATGTCATGCTCTTTGGTTTACAAGGTGTTTTGGGACCCTTTTTACAAGAGCATAATATTAAAATTATTTTTACCCCTATTGCCATTATCCTCACAACGATATTTGTAACTTTTCCTATGGTCGCCCGTGAACTCATTCCAGTTATGAAAGCCCAGGGGAATGAAGAGGAAGAAGCAGCTATTACACTCGGTGCGAGTGGTTTTAAAACATTTTGGTATGTGACCTTGCCTAATATTAAATGGGGCTTATTGTATGGTGTTATTTTATGTAATGCGCGCGCCATGGGGGAATTCGGCGCTGTATCCGTCGTCTCTGGACACATACGCGGTTTAACGAACACATTACCGTTACATATTGAAATTCTTTACAATGAATATAACTTTACAGCTGCCTTTGCAGCCGCGTCTTTACTGGCATTTTTAGCCTTAATTACACTCGGGATTAAAACCTTTATCGAATTTAAATTTCAGGCAGAACTTAACGCCACACGCAAACAGGGACATTAAGCAATGAGTATTGAAGCCAAAAATATCACCAAAACATTTGGTACCT
Source organism: uncultured Planctomycetales bacterium (assembly GCA_964480185.1). Lineage (GTDB taxonomy): Bacteria > Omnitrophota > Gorgyraeia > Zapsychrales > Fredricksoniimonadaceae > CAYZPQ01. The sequence goes on from CAYZPQ010000131.1 coordinate 3,070, forward strand.
TTAAAGCCCTTAACGATGTTAATTTAAAAGTCGAGACAGGGGAATTAATTGCTTTATTAGGCCCGTCGGGATCTGGCAAAACCACCTTGGTGAATTTGCTGCCCAAGTTTGTGCTGCCA
>CAYZPQ010000131.1:3198-6236 GCA_964480185.1 uncultured Planctomycetales bacterium
GATCTGGCAAAACCACCTTATTACGTATTATTGCTGGCCTTGAAGTTGCTGAAGGTGGAGAAATTCTATTTCATGGGGAAGATGCCAAAAATAAAAGAACACGTGATCGCAATGTTGGTTTCGTCTTTCAGCATTATGCATTGTTCCGTCATATGACCGTATTTGATAACATTGCCTTTGGTTTACGCGTTCAACATAAAAGCATTCGACCCAGTGAAGCAAAAATTAAAGACAAGGTCCATGAATTATTAAGCCTTGTGCAATTAGACTGGGTGGCCACACGTTATCCAGCTCAATTATCCGGCGGACAACGTCAACGCATTGCCTTAGCACGAGCCTTAGCCATTGAACCCAAAGTCTTATTACTCGATGAACCATTCGGGTCTTTAGATGCGCAAGTGCGTAAAGAATTACGCCAATGGTTACGTCGTTTTCATGATCAACTGCATATCACCAGTTTATTCGTTACCCATGATCAAGAAGAAGCCTTGGAAGTAGCGGATAAAATTGTCGTCATGAATAAAGGCGTAATTGAACAACAAGGAACTCCTGAAGAGGTTTATCATAAACCTGCCAATAAATTCGTCTTAAATTTCTTAGGAAATGTGAATTTATTCCATGCACGCTTGGAAGATGGGAAGGCGTATGTTGGTAATAGTCTTCTTGAATTACCCAATATGGACACCACCAGCAAAACTGCCAGCGTCTTTGTCAGACCTCATCAATTTGAAATTACACGACAGCCCAAAGATGGATCATCATTTAAAGCCGTGATTCACTATATTAATCCAGCTGGCTCCGTCGTTAAAATTGATTTAAAAGCCGAAGAGCAAGGCAATGATATTACTGCTGAAATCAGCCAAGATGAGTATAAAGCCTTAAAGTTAAAGAAAAACGATAAGGTCTACGTCTCATTACGACAGGTGACATATTATGAATACGATATCTAAAGATGTTTTAGTCAAAGTGCCGCATGGTATCCATTTACGGGTAGCTTCCGGCATTGTCCAATTATTAAAAAAGTTTAAGTCTAAAATTTATTTCACCAAAGGAAAACAACAAGCACGGGCTGATTCTGTGTTAGAATTGGTGATGCTTGAAGCGACGGAGAATTCCCAGATCCGTATCACAGCAAATGGGACAGACGCACAACAAGCAATCGCCCAAGTAGAAGAATACTTTACTGATGGAGGGGGTATTTAAATGAAAATTCCTGCAAAGACAGAATATGCGTGTCGCGCTTTGCTCGAACTTTGCCAGACTTGGCCACAAACAACACCTCGACAAGGGGCAGACATCGCTAAAAAACAAAAAATACCAACACAATTTTTAACCCATATTTTAATAGCCTTAAAAAGTTTAGGCTATGTGGATAGCACACGAGGCAAAACCGGTGGATATTTTCTCATTACAAATCCACAAGACATTAAACTAAGCGATATTATTCGCCAATTCGGAGGTCTTGGACTTGCCCCTGAAGATAAAAAAGTTAAAATCCCTAAAGAAGATGTGATGAGCTTAATTTGGGCTCAAATTGACACGATTGTGTTAAAATCTTTAGATAATATAAATTTTGAAGATATTCGTTTACGTCGAGAACAACAAATAAAAGCTATCAGCTTTGATATTTAATTTAACTAACATGAAGGAGAACATACTATGGCAAAAATCGCAAATGACATCACAGAGTTAATCGGTAATACGCCTTTAGTCCGATTAAATAAATTATCAAAAGGATTAGATGCCACCATCGTCCTTAAATTAGAATTCTTTAATCCATTACATTCCGTTAAAGACCGTATTGGTTTTAACATGATCCGCGCTGCTGAAAAAGCAGGCAAAATCAACGCGAACACCGTTATCGTCGAGCCAACATCTGGAAACACAGGTATTGCCTTGGCATTCGTTTCAGCTGTAAAAGGGTATAAACTCCTTTTAACCATGCCTGAAACAATGAGCTTGGAACGCCGCGCTTTACTTAAATCATTAGGCGCTGAATTAATCTTAACTCCTGGTGCTGAAGGGATGAAGGGAGCTATTAAGAAGGCTAAAGAAATCCATGATTCAGATCCAGCTAAGTATTTCATGCCTCAGCAATTTGATAATCAAGCCAACGTTGAAATTCACCGTTTAACAACCGCCGAAGAAATCTGGCGCGATACCGACGGTAAAGCAGATTTTATCGTTGCGGGTGTGGGTACAGGTGGAACAATCACTGGTGTAGCCCAAGTGATTAAATCACGTAAACCAAGTTTTAAAGCCATTGCTGTTGAACCAGCAACTTCACCGGTTTTAGCCGGTGGTCAACCAGGCCCACATAAAATCCAAGGGATTGGGGCAGGTTTTATTCCAAGCATCGTTGATACAAAATTAATTGATGAAATTATTCCAGTCACCAATGATGAAGCCTTTGCCACCGCCAAACGCTTAATTAAAGAAGAAGGTATTTTATGTGGTATTTCTTCGGGTGGTAACGTGGCTGCAGCTTTAAAAATTGCCGCACGCCCAGAAAATAAGGGTAAACTAATCGTTGCCATTATCCCATCAACAGGGGAGCGTTACTTATCAACTGATTTATTTGCTGAATATCGTACTTAAGCTAAGCCTCAATTTTTAAGGAAAACTTTATGAACGCCACTGAGCGTATTGCCCAATTATTAGAACAAGCCAAAGGTTTAAGCGCTGAAGACATCATTAGATTAGCGTATAAAGAATTTGGCTCTAAAGTCACTTTTGCCAGCAGTTTAGGCGAAGAAGATCAAGTTATTACGGATATTATTGCCCGCGTCGCGCCGGGTATTGAAGTTTTTACCCTCGATACTGGACGTTTATTTCCGGAAAGCTATGAGCTGATTGCTAAAACGCAGAAACGCTACAGCACTATTAATTTTAAAATATATTATCCCAATACCCAAGCTGTCGAAGATATGGTGAAGACAAAAGGGATTAATTTATTTTACGAAAGCGTTGATAACCGCAAGACCTGCTGCGGTGTTCGTAAAGTAGAACCATTACGACGCGCTATCGCGGATAAAGAG
>CAYZPQ010000132.1:0-6096 GCA_964480185.1 uncultured Planctomycetales bacterium
ATTTGCTGCTGATTCAGCGAAATGGGAGGAATCTCATGCGCAAAAGCCCTATGTTGCCCTCGTCAATGAATATGATGTAACGGTTAATGATGATTATTCTTATGAAGAGGTTTATCATGCCCGTGTGAAAGTGCAGCAGCCAGAAGCCCTGCAATTAGGTGAGTGGCCAGTTTATTATAATAAATCCAGTGAGCAGATTATCGAGATCAAGGCCTTTACGGAAACGCCTGATGGTAAAAAGATTCAAGCCAAAGATATTCTCGACGAAGATGTCTATCAAGATGCCAAGGCTTTTTCAGACATGCGTGTGAAATTAGTGAAACTCCCTGAAGTTGCTATTGGCAGTATTATTGATGTCACCATTAAAAGTAAGACAATCACCAAAGAAATCCCTTTAAGTTTCTGGCACACAGTTCCTTTACCTGTCATTCCAACCAAATATGCCCGTTATGTATACTCTTTCCCGACGGATATGCCGATTAAATTTAAAGCGTACCTCAAAGACATTAATCCAAAGATCGAAGAAAAAAATGGCCGCACGACGTATACAATTTTCCTGAAAGATACCGATGATCAAGAGGAAGAGGAGTATATGCCGCCATCAGAAACCATCGATGGGGTATTAACATTTTCAACCATTGAAAACTGGTCTGATATTGCGCATTGGTTTAGAACAACGGTCGATAAAGCCACTGTGGATGCTGCCTCTATTTCAGTAAAGACATTAGAACTTATCAAAGATAAACAAAATGACAAAGACAAAGCCCGAGCAATTTTTGAATTCATTCAGGATAATTTCAAATATGTGGCGGTAAGTCCAGGGGATCATGGTGTAACGTTACATAGCACTAATGAGATTTTTGAGAATAAATATGGGGATGCTAAAGATTTAACATTGATTGCCCGCCAAATGTTATCAATTGCAACGATCGACGCTAAAATATGTTTATTTAGCGGAGAGTTTAATGGTAACCCTGAACACGTTTTACCAAATCCTAATGCCTTTGATCACTTCATGTTAAAAGTCACGCTTGATGGGCAAGCGTATTATATTGATCCTTTAGCCAAAGGTTTTGATATTGGCCAATTGCCTGCAAGTTATGACAATGCCTATATCATGGTCATTGATGATCAAGGTTTTGCCTTTGAGAATTTGCCTGTGAGTAGCGAAGATTTTAATAAAGTAGATTCAACGAGTGTTATTAATATTGAACCGGATGGGTCAGCTTTATTTGAAGTGAAAGTGACACTGCCTTATGAAGCCTCCGTGCAATTTAAACAGCAATGGGTTGGAGCAAGCCCACAACAGCAAGAAGCATTCTTTAAACAATTACAGGCTAATTTTACACAAGAGGGAACATTGTTGGAGAAACAAATCTTTGGCGCCAATGAACGCTATGGCCACATTACTTTTAATTTAAAATACCAAGCACCTAAAGCCTATCCAATTGCCAATGACATGATTTTATTAAAGGAAGCGGATCAAAGCAATTTGCCAGAAATTTCCGATAAACCTCGTATCTATCCGATGTTTTTTACTGTCAATTCCGTGGTCAATAATGTGAATGAATACCATTGGCCCGAAGAGTATGACATTGAGTCCATTCCAGAAAATTATGATTTAAATACAGATTTCATGCAGGTGGCGGTTACGTATACGAAGCGCGATAAATCTGTCATTGTTCATTCACGCTATAGAACCAAACGCTTATTATTGGAAGCCAAGCGTTATGGGGAAGTGAAAACATTTAGGGATAATCTCATGGCCAAGAATGATTTGTATGTGATCCTAAAGAAAAAATCGAATGTGAGTCCCGAAGCAAAAGATTGGATTAAGAAACAGTAACTATGAAAAGCCAGTGGAATGAGACAGCTGCGAAAGCGTGTAAGGGAGATTTGCTTAAACTTCGCGTTTACACGTCAAGGTTATTAGGTCAAGAATCCTCATTGGTATTGCATGGCGGAGGTAATACATCCGTTAAAGCCACAGTTAAAGATTTTTTTAACGAGCCTCAAGATGTGCTCTACATTAAAGGCAGTGGATGGGACTTAGCGACGATCGAGCCCCAAGGATTTCCTGCTGTTAAATTGCAGACATTGATACGCATGGCGAGTTTGTCCTCTTTAAGTGATGCGGATATGGTGTTGCAGCAAAGAGCAGCCATGCTTAATCCCTTAAGTCCCAATCCTTCCGTCGAAGCCATCTTACATGCGATTATTCCTTTTACTTTTGTTGATCATACCCATGCGGATGCCATTGTGGCGATCAGTAATACGCCCGACGGTAAAAAACGCATTCAGGATATTTATGGGCCCAACGTTCTTATTGTGCCGTATGTCATGCCTGGCTTTGTGTTGGCGAAGAAAGTGTATGAATTAACACGCACTTTAGATTGGAGTAAGTGCGAGGGGATTGTACTTTTAAATCATGGTTTATTTACATTTGCTCCAACAGCCAAAGAAAGTTATGAACAACATTTAAAGCTTGTCACTAAAGCAGAACGTTATTTAGCGTCGAAGAAGATTGCGATTAAATTAAGTTCAAGTCAGAAAATCGATTTAGTTGATTTGGCTCAACTGCGCCAATCCGTAAGTTGTGTTTATCGTTCAGCAGTCATTGCCCGTTTATCGACAAGTAAAACAAGCGCAGGATTTGCTTCATTGCCGCATGCCACAACCACAGTTACCCAGGGCACATTAACACCCGATCATGTCATTCGCACCAAGCCCGAGCCTGTTGTTGTAGCGGAAGATATCAAAGGATCGGTTGAGAAATATGCGACAGCCTATCAGAAATATTTTTATGATAATGCCCAAGGCAAATTAACGTGTTTAGATTTAGCCCCGCGTTGGGCGTTGTGGCCAAAAGTAGGAACTGTGGCTTTTGGTAAATCCATTAAAGAGACAATAATCACTCAAGACATTATTGATCACACCTTGCAAGCCATGCAATGGTCTCATGCTTTAGGGGGATGGAAGCCTATTTCCCGTCGGGATTTATTTGAAATGGAATATTGGGAATTAGAACAAGCCAAATTAGCGGCCCAAAAAGTGAATGCCTTCCAAGGCAAAATTGCTTTAGTGACAGGCGCTGCATCGGGTATAGGACAGGCGTGTGTAGCGCGTTTAATCAAAGAAGGGGTGCATGTTACTGCGCTCGATATTAATCCATCGATTACAACTCAGTTTAAGAGTGCACAGGTTCTTGGAATTCGTTGTGATGTAACCGATGATGCTCAATTAAGGAAAGCCATTGATGCAACAATTATGCATTGGGGTGGTTTAGATATTCTCATTAGCAATGCGGGGATTTTTACACCAAGCTGTCCCATTGCAACTATGGATGAAGCTCAATGGGATAAAAGTGTCGCCATTAATTTAACAAGCCATCAACGTTTAATGACGTATGCCGCGAAGTTCTTAAAATTAGGTATTGATCCATCCATTGCGATTATTGCGTCGAAGAATGTTCCAGCTCCTGGTCCTGGTGCCTCAGCCTATTCGGTGGCGAAGGCAGGCTTAACTCAATTAGCACGCATTGCCGCACTTGAAATGGGTGCCGACGGGGTAAGGGTCAATGTTATTCATCCCAATCAAATCTTTGACACATCCATTTGGACGCCCGAAGTCTTAGCACAGCGGGCCAAGAGCTATGGATTATCCGTTGAAGCTTATAAGACCAATAATATTTTAAAAGTCAGTATCACATCCGATGATGTCGCTAATTTAGCTACACAATTATGTTCGCCCGTATTTGCCAAAACAACAGGTGCTCAAATTCCCATCGACGGGGGTAATGACCGCGTTATTTAATAGCTCATCTTCATGCCAATAAAAAAGCCATCTTAATTTAAGATGGCTTTTTTATTAAATATACAACAATGTATCAATTAACGGCGATTACGATTCCCGCCGCTTGAGCTATGACCACTGCTACGGCTAGAGCTGCTACCACCACGATTTCCGTCGCTGCTGCGTGATGATCCACCGCCACTGCTACGTGGGGTATAATTATCACGGCTGCCATAACTACTGCTACGGCCATCACGGCTATCGCGACTATCACGTCCACGACCACCACCGCTATAACCACCACTGCGGCTGCTATTGCCATAAGAACGACCACCACTATTTCCACCACGGCCATAACGACGACCAGAGGAAGAAGAGCTACGGCTGAATTGTTCTAATGGAACGCTAGGGTGAGACTTGGCGATTGGTAAATTAATCTTCATTAAACGTTCAATGCCTAAGACATCACCATGTTGATCAGGTGTGGCTAAGGAAATCGCATGACCTTCATGCCCAGCACGACCGGTACGGCCAATGCGGTGCACATAATTTGCTGGATCGTCGGGTAAATCATAATTCACAACTAAAGCAATACCCTTAACATCAATACCACGTGCGGCAATATCAGTTGCCACTAAAACACGGTAACGGCCAGTTTTAAATCCTTCTAATGCTTCACGGCGTTGGCTTAAAGAACGGTCTGAATGAATTTCAGCGGCCTTAAAACCATCAATGCGTAAACGCTTGGTTAATTTATTCGCGCCAAATTTGGTGCGAGAAAATATTAACACCGGACCTGTAAACTTCTTTAATAAGTCTGTCAGTAAATCATCTTTCAATTCACGACGGACAATAAAGAGTTCTTGGGTAATATTAGCGGCTGCAGTACCTTCAGGAGCAATTTCGATGGAGGTAGGCAGTTTCATGTATTTGTGCGCAATGGTCAAAACTTCATGAGGCATGGTGGCCGAGAACAATAACGTTTGACGATTTTTAGAAACTTTCTCTAAGATTTCATTGATTTGGGGAGTAAAACCCATATCTAACATGCGATCCGCTTCATCAAGGACAACAATTTCAGCATCACTGATGTTTAATGTTTTTTGTTTCAAATGGTCAATTAAACGACCAGGTGTGGCCACAATAATACGTGGGTTATAACGTAAGGATTGCACTTGGCGGCCCATCGAATCTCCACCGATTAAAACCGCTGTTTTCATGCGTAAGGGGGTGCAAAGTCTAACCAAACTTTCATTGACTTGAACCGCTAATTCACGGGTTGGGACAATGATAAGCCCACGGCCTTTTAAGGAGGATAAGCGTTGAATCATGGGGATACCAAAAGCCAGGGTTTTACCTGTCCCGGTTTGGGCAATTCCCATAATGTCTTTGCCTTCAATACCTTGCGGAATAGCTTGTTTTTGAATGGGTGTTGGGGTTGTGTACTTGAGGCGGTCCAAGGTCGCGATAATCGCGGGGGCAATGCCTAAGTTGTAAAACGAGTTTTCTGTCTGTGACATAGTCTTTCTTCCTTTATGAAGGTGTTCCCGGATTTTGCATCCGACCTTCCATAAGGACGAAAAACAAAAATACTTAAGATTTTAGTGCAAAATAAGGGAATCGTGTTAATCAGTCAAAATTGACTGTAGGAGAGTGTAACAGGTAAAAGGTCAAAAAGCAAAATATCTTTTTGGCTTTTGATGAAGCCAAAAAGGGGTTTTTGAGCAGTAATTATTGGATTTAAACTGGTTTTTACAGAGGGGGGCATATATACTTATTATAGATACACTATAGAGTTTAAACATTACCCAATAATGTAAAAGATGCATGAAGGCTTGGCAATGAAGAATAAATTAACGCTTAGAGTGACGCTATTATTTTTACTCGCCGCATCTTTTACTTATGCCTCGGGAGAAAAAATTATTCCAGCAAATATTCCTGCCGGGGTTTCAACAGAGTTGTTTGGTAGAATCTCAAACACCAAAGATATTCCTGCTAGCGATTTCACCATCACCAATCCTTATAAAGTAACAGGGACATTCACCAACGGGACGTATCCAATTGTATTTAAGAAAACAGATACAGAAATTAATCCTGGCGAAATTGTGCTTACCTTTAAAGCTGGCCCTACGGATTTGTCGGCATTTAATGGTGTTGATTTTATTATTGAGAATACGAGTTCTAAGCCGCTCACTTTATATATTCTTCCTTTTGATACGGGATCAGCAACGGCTTTTACAATGTGGACCAATTTTACAATTCCACCCAACAATTCTGCATACACCACCCCAGCTGCTTTAGCAG
>CAYZPQ010000133.1:0-5995 GCA_964480185.1 uncultured Planctomycetales bacterium
GATATGCCGCAACTTGTCTGTTTTAGCTAAAATTGTGTGAAAAAATCGGGAATTTTAAGGCTTCAGCCTTAAAACAGCCCAACTGTTTGAGCCAGGGCCATCAGATAAATGGCCCTGGCGAGTTGTTGGGCTGCCGTATTTTTTTACACAATTTTAGCGGGCCTAATTGCACAGCAATTAGGCAAAAACAGACCAGGCGCGGCATATCCCTTTAAATAATATCGACATCGGCACAGATCAATAGAGTTACACCAAAGCCTTTTTAACTGCCAATTGCCAACCAACATAAAGTTCTCGACGTACCGCATCCTTCATCGACGGCTTAAACATCCGATCAATACCTTGGCTCTTATCTAATTGAGAAGAGGTATACAATCCACTACGCAATCCCGCCAAATAAGCCACACCAGCCACCGTCGTATCCACCATCAATGGCCTCTTTACAGGAATTGCCAACATATCCGATTGAAACTGCATCAAGAAATTATTACGGCATGCTCCACCATCGACGGATAGAGATTGAATTCTAATCTTTGCTTCACTCGTCATGAGATCCACAATATCTTTTGTTTGATAGGCAATCGATTCTAACGCAGCACGCACAATATGTTTTTGATTTGCCCCACGTGTCAGACCTGTAATCGTCCCTCGTGCTGATGATGACCAATAAGGTGCACCTAGTCCAACAAAAGCGGGAACGAGATAAACTCCATTAGTGTCTTTAAGACCTTTGATCAATTCTTCGGTTGCGGATGAACTTTTGATTAATTGCATTTCATCGCGTAGCCATTGCACAACTGCTCCGGCAATAAAGACTGCACCTTCTAAGGCATAGACCGGCTGACCTTGACGATCTGCGGCAATCGTTGTTAATAACCCACGTCGAGAAAAGACAGGTTTTGCGCCTGTGTTTAATAATAAGAAGCATCCCGTGCCATAGGTATTTTTCATAAGCCCTGGCTTCACACAACCCTGGCCATATAAAGCAGCTTGCTGATCGCCCATCACGGCATTAATAGGTGTACCAGCGGCAAGCCCAGCAATACCTTGAGCGGTTTGTCCGAATGTTGAACCCGAGGCCATCACCGTCGGTAAAATCGATGCCGGAATGCGTAATAGTTTTAGTAATGGCGCGGACCATTCACGACGATTAATATCAAAAATCAATGTGCGACTGGCATTGGTAAAATCCGTCACATGGGCTTTACCACCCGTTAGTTTATACATCAACCAACTATCAATAGTTCCGACGGCAATTTTTCCACGTTGTGCCTTCGCACGTGCCCCTTTGACATGATCTAATAACCATTGAATCTTTGTTCCTGAAAAATATGCATCTGTGACAAGTCCAGTGAGACGATGAATCACGCGTTCATGCGGTTTTAATTTCTGACAAATATCCATGGTGCGACGGCATTGCCAGACGATGGCATGATGAATGGGCTTGCCTGTTGTTGTATCCCACATTACTGTTGTTTCGCGTTGATTGGTAATACCAATGGAGGCTATATCGGACGATTTGATTTTAGCTTTCTTAATCGCCGTGCGCACAGTTTTATCGACGGAACGCCAAATTTCTTCGGCATCATGCTCGACCCAACCAGGCTTTGGGTAATATTGTTTGATTTCTTGATAGGAAGAAGCAATGGCGCGGGCTTTGTTATCAAAAATAAAAGCGCGGGTTCCGGTTGTTCCTTGGTCGATGGCTAAAATATACATTAACGCCCCAACCTCTTTTTATTTGCTTCATACATTTCAGGGCCTAATACTTTTTGAGCCAATGCATCTTTATCAATCCCATTATCAAAATCATATTCCATGATGGATAAAATTTGCATCAGATTTGAAAAAGGCTGCTCAAGCATGGTTGGATTTTGATGAGATAATTCATCAATCATACGCGCATAATACGCAGGCGGTTTATTAATTTTAACATTATCCCGACGGAAACGATTCTTATATTCCTCAACGGTCATGTACTTGGCATAATTATCAATCAATAAAGACCAGGCTGTGCTTTTTTTATCCAATGATAACCATACTTCTTGAATCAATGCAATTTGTTTAACATCCCCAGCTTTCACCGTTGAAATTGGATTTTCCATCCCTGCCAATTGTGAGGCCAAGCCTAATTGCTGGGCCACGGCACTGGCGTATTGTTGCTGTTGCACCGCATTCATGGCCATGGCTTGTCCGACGGCGCTTGCGGCTTGCTGGCGTGCATTAGCCTGCACTAATTGAGCACCGACTTGCGCTTGATATTGTGCAATGGCTTCATTGCGCATTTGTAAATACGCTTGGGCAGACTGCGCATCGCGTTGAGCTAAAGTCCGTTCATACATCGCTTTTTCAATGCCTTGCTTAATCGCCTGCTGCATGATTTCTTGACGGACTTGCTGAACTTGTTGCACTTGCGCCTGGGCCATTTGCTGGGCCATAGCTTGTTGCACATAACGGTACACTAATGCTTCTTCAACTTGTTTCACTTGCTGTTGCTGAATATAGGCTGCAATTTGTTGTTGCATGTACATCATTTGCTGCTGGGCCATATATTGTTGGGCAGCTTGAACTTGCACGGCCTGTTGCATCGCTGCTTGTTGCTGCATGGCTTGCATTTGAGCTTGATATTCTGCTTCAGCTTGAGCACGGGCGCGCATTTGTTTGGCTTGCTGCACTTGAACTAAGGCAGCACCGGCCCATAACTGGGATGGAAGTATAATACAGTAGAGAAGGAAAAACAAAAGGATGGGCATGGTGTATAACTATTATAAAGGATTATTAATCTTCTCCAACGCTTCTTTAGCCGCTGGATGATCAAATAATTTAACCGCTTTATTATAGTACACTTTTGCTTCTTGTATATTCCCAAATGCATTCGCATCAATCTCACCAAGTAAAAAATAACTTTGGCTCAAATATGCCGCATCTGTGGAGGGACTAAATTCTTTAATAGCCAATTGCAATTGCCGTTCACATTCATGCAAAATCTTTTTAGCTTCTTCGATGCTACCTTTTTTATAAAGTTCAACACCATCGCCAAAAAGCACACTGCCATAATTCATCCGTCGTAATGGACTCGGGTCAAGCTCAATGGCTTTGAGCATTTTCGCCAAACCTTTATCTCTTTGCCCGGAATCAATTAAGGCAACAGCTTCATTTTCAAGTTTATCAGCGAGACTGGTAGGATCAGCAAAAGGGGCTACAATGATATTAACAATTTCATCACTGTAATAGGTTAAGGGGGTGCCAACACCTGTGTCAATCACCGTCGATCGATCGTCCTGACTAATAATGCGGCCTTCAACACTTTTACCCGAGGTCAGTAAAAGTTTGTCCGCATAAGCGTCCATACTCAAACAGCATAAAACACTAAGGCAGAACAACAACCAACGCATACGTTTTATCTCGTTATGTTATTCTTCATGTCCCCATCAGGTGCCCCAGGAATAAATTTATCATCCGGGGTATTAATCAAATCTTGCAATAACACAGCACTCTTGAGCATATTATCTTTGTCTTGGGCTTGTTGAAATATTTCAACTGCTCGACGAGAAGCAAGCACGGCGGGTAATTTCTTACCATTCATGCGACTGGCCACAGACAACATATAGAAAATTGTCCCATTATCTGGAAAAGTCTTAGCGGCTTCATCTAAGAATTGTTCTGCGCGTGGGAATTCTTGAACCTTCAATAAAATTTGACCTAATAAAAGATACGCATCGGGAACTGTTGGATTAACTTGAATTGATGCTTCCAAAGAGGCTACTGCTGATTTCAAATCTTTATTTTGCAAATCACTTAAACTTTTCAGGATCAACTTTTGTGCCATTTCCTGACGCTCTTGGCCATAGGTATTACCTTGGACTTGTGCATCTTCTTTCTTACCGCAACCTGAGAATACTAACGCTATTGCTAATACACATACGCTTAAATGAAACATAATGATTCTCCGAATTGTTATAAGCAACACTATACTACTTTGCTTTAGCTTGCGCTTTAGTTTGTAAGAATTTATGTACGCCTGCAGCGGCGGTACGTCCTTCATTAATAGCCCAAACAACTAAAGATTGACCACGGGTCATATCCCCGGCGACAAACACGCCTTCTTTGCTTGTCATCTTTTGTGCATTGGCTTTGACACATCCGCGGGGATCTAATTCTAAACCAAGTTCACTGATCATGCCATTCTTGACTGGTCCCACAAAACCTAAGGCCAATAATAATAAATCACACTCAATGACAAATTCAGAACCTGGAATTTCTTCCATTTTCATTTGGCCGGTTGCCGGATCTTTGGTCCACTTTAAACGCACTAAATGCATTCTCTTTAACTGGCCATTTTCACCTGACAAACTCTTTGTGAGTACGCCATAATCACGCTCACAGCCTTCTTCGTGCGAGGACGATGTACGTTGAATAAATGCCCAATTCGGCCATGGATTATCAGCCGCGCGTGTGCTTGGAGGTTGTGGCATTAATTCTAATTGCTTCACACTTAAAGCCCCTTGACGAATCGAGGTGCCCACGCAATCTGAACCCGTATCACCCCCACCTAAGACAACAACATGTTTGCCTTGTGCGGAAATATGTTCAAGTGTTTGTGGTTTAACTTGTAAAATATGATCTGTGTAACGGTGCACAAATTTATCAATATTATGATGATTGTTGATCAAGTTTTGTTGAGGTAAAAAATACATCGCTTGATATGTACCTGCTAATTCACGCCCAGGAATAGGTAATTCCCGAGGCTGTTCAGCGCCACCGCACAATACTACCGCATCATAATCTTCAACCAACTGTGCCGCTGGAATATCAACGCCAATATGTGTTGATGTTTTAAATGTAATACCTTCATCGCGCATGCGATTGACACGGCGTTCAATGACCCATTTTTCTAATTTGAAATCAGGAATACCCAATGCCAATAAACCGCCGATCATTTGATTTTTTTCAAAGACCGTGACTTTATGCCCTGCTTTATTTAACTGATCAGCCGCAGCTAATCCCGAAGGGCCAGAACCAACAATGGCAACCGTCATGCCTGTGCGGTGTTTAGGCGGTTGGGGATGAATTAAATTTTGATTATAGGCATTCTCGACGATAGATAATTCAATATTTTTAATCGTGACAGGTGGTGCATTAATTCCTAAAACGCAAGAATTCTCGCACGGCGCTGGGCAAACACGTCCGGTGAATTCAGGGAAATTATTGGTTTTATGCAAACGTTCAATCGCCTCTTCCCAACGGTCTTTATAAATTAAATCATTAAAGTCCGGGATAATATTGCCAATAGGGCAACCATTTTGACAAAATGGAACACCGCAATCCATGCAGCGTGCCCCTTGCTCTTGCAAGACCTCATTTTGAGGAAGAGATGTAAATTCTCGATAATGTTTAACGCGGTCGGCCACCGGTTCCTTGGTGTATTCCCGACGATCATGCTTCATAAAACCTTTAATATCACCCATAGTGCGCTTAACCCTTCAACTCCATTATTAATAAGAAGGTCTTACCCTTTTTTAGCCATGTCCTGCTTGCCAGATTGCTTGGCAATTTCCTGAGCTTCTTCAATAACACGACGATAATCTTTTGGATAAACCTTAATGAATTGAGCCACACTGCGTTCCCAATTATCCAATACATTCTTCGCTACCGTCGATTGTGTTAATTGATAATGCTCTTCAATCAATGCCTTTAATTCGGCAATATCACTTTTATCTTTAACAGGGAATAAATCAACCATCCCCATATTGCAATTTTTAGAGAATGTATTTAAACGATCCCAAATATACGCGATACCACCGGACATCCCTGCGGCAAAGTTACGGCCCGTTGGACCTAAAATGACAACACGTCCACCGGTCATATATTCGCAGCCATGATCGCCAATTCCCTCGACGACAGCACTGGCCCCAGAATTACGCACGGCAAAACGCTCGCCAGCGAGTCCTCGGAAAAACGCACGACCTGTGACAGCCCCATAAAGGACAACGTT
>CAYZPQ010000134.1:0-5926 GCA_964480185.1 uncultured Planctomycetales bacterium
ACCGCCATAGAAATTAAAATCCCTGCCAATCAAAAAGTTATCCTTATTGTCGATAATCAAGACCCTACACCAGAAGAATTTGAAAGTTCCCCACTTCGCCGTGAAAAAGTCATTCCTGGAAACACCAAAGCCACATTATCCCTAGGTCCCTTAGCTGCAGGTGAATATCCTTTTGTAGGTGAGTTTCATGAAGATAAAGCTATAGGTAAAATCATCGCTGAATAAAGGGGGCTTATGTTTTCCATCGCGCTTGTTATTTTCCGTGAAGTTTTTGAAATCGCTTTGATCATTGGTATTTTAATGGCTGCCACTCGCGGTTTGCCTAAACGTGCCCAATGGGTTAGCATTGGTATTTTATCTGGAATTGGTGGGGCGGTATTGATTGCATTTTTTGCCGGACAAATTTCTCAGGCAGCGCAAGGTATGGGCCAAGAATTACTGAATGCCACGGTGCTTTTAATTGCGGCATTTTTAATTGGTTGGACGGTGGTGTGGATGACACGTCATGGCCGTGAATTGGCCAAGCATTTAAAAGAAGTAGGGCATGCGGTTGTTAAAGGTGAAAAGCCTATGCATACCTTGGCCTTCGTCATCTCATTGGCTGTATTGCGTGAAGGGGCGGAGATTGTCATGTTTACCTACAGTGCATTTATTACAGGTGGTAAACCGTTTGATTTAATTTGTGGTTTATTATTTGGGATCTTATCAGGGGCTGCTGTCGGTGTGATTTTATATTATGGTTTAATTAAAATACCAACAAAGAAAATATTCTCTGTAACGAGCTGGTTATTGATGTTTTTAGTCGCTGGGATGGTATCTCAAGCAGCAGGGTATTTAACAGCCGCAGGCAAATTGCCGGAATTAGTGCCCATGGTATGGGACACCTCACGCGTATTATCTCAACATAGTGTTTTAGGAAAGGTATTAGAGGTTTTAGTAGGATATACCGACAGACCCACAGGTGTGCAGATATTGCTTTATGTTGTTTCATTAGGAGCAATGATTGCGGCTGTTAAAGTGTACGCGAATAATTCTTATAAGACTGTGAAGGTTTCAGCGTCTTAGTTTTTCTATTTTTGCCGTTGTTTATCCGTGACCCAGAATTCCATGTATTTGCCAAACATTAATCGGGTTTGGGCGTCGAGGGCGGGTAAGGCGCTTAAGAAAACTAAGATAATGGGCACAAAGAGCCATTCCACGGCATGAATCCCTTTTAAAATCCATCCAAATTGGCGATTGGTCTTAGGTAGAAGATAAAGACTTAAGATAATAGTAATTCCTAAACACAGTGAGCCAAGATTTAGTAAAGACTGCACGATTAAAGGGACATTATAATAGGCCACGGAATCTTCAAAATCCCGATGGGCTAAAATAATTGGCAGCCATCCAATAATCGATAAGACAAATCCCGATGATGCCCACGACACGTGGCCTTCATACATTTTAAAGGTATGACGGACTTTCTCCCACAAGGGGATTTTCGAGGATTGAATAAAGCCTCGCACAATTAAGGGGAAGTTCTCAACGCCCCATGCCCAACGCCGTTTTTGTTTATACACACTTTTAATTGTATCCCATACTCCATGACCACAGGCAATGTCCATTGAAAGTGTCACATAAATGGGTATCGTCGTGTATTGTCCTTCATAGTGAATGAAGCATTTCCAGAATATCGCCGAATCATCAGAAATCATGTCCACGGGCCAGTAATCAACGTCGACTAAGGCTTGAAAACTCATGCTATGCGAGGAGAAGGTTACCAATTTATCGGGATTGGTCGATTCAATGAGTTGAAAGAATGAAGATCCTATTTCAAGCACACGTGCAAAACCAGGCACATGCCAAATATTATTATGATAGACCGGAATCGGTTGAAAGCTGCAGCGCGTACGATTAGGTGTCGTCATGAAATGATACGTCAAGCAGCCAAAATAATTTGAGTCCACAACCGTATCCGCATCAAAGCAAGACACAATGGAATGGTTTAAATTAATTGAATGGGTGACTAAATAATCTTTGCAGTATTTAGCCGCATGCGTCACATTGGCGCCTTTTACCCGTGCTTCCCCAGGAATTCCATCAGGATGTTCGACAATAAAACAATCATAAAAATCCTGACGGTACTTATGGCACAGCTCCAGAAGATTCTTTTTAATCGTGTCCTTAGCTCTTTGCTCGAGGGCAAACACAATGATAATGTGTTTGCGGGAAAAGGGTTGATACTTAATGGCTGCTAAAGCAGGTTCCGTAATGTCCACATCTTCTTTTAGGACGGGAAAGATCACCACATGATAAATGTCATGAAGAGGAGGTATGCTTAAAGTTTTGATCTGATTATCCGTGAGAGCTGCGATTTTCTTAATCCAATCGGTATTTTTTTCCATATGCAATTGCACATAGGAAGCTACGAGGAAAATCGTCATGTACACTAATCGCAATAACCAATATAAATAAAAAGCAACAACACACATTGCAGCGATATAGGGAGCGAAGATGCTTAATAACGTTAATCCAATTAAAATAGTCCAGCTCGTTAAGCCAGGGAGTATTTCAAGAAGCCTTTGGTAACGCTGTTGCTCGAGGTTTAAATGATTCTTGGAATATTGAAATTGCATTAGTGATTTGCTGAATTAATCAGAGACACATTGTTAATATAAAGTACTTTGTTGCTGACAACATAAATATGAGCGACCCAGTCTAAGAAATTCTCTTTTTCAATACGGATAAAATGTTCGCCAGGAACAAGATTGCGTAGCGTTACCGGGGTACGTTGCTCCGCTTCTTTGCCATTAATATAAACTTTGGCATGAGGAGGAATGGTGCTAATCGAGACAATGCCACTTTTAACAAATCGAAAACCCGACGGCATGGCCACAAATCCGAGCATGTGTAAGATTAAGAGGGGAGCTGTGACTAAATATATAGCCAAAAAGAGGTAAAATAAAGAAGTGCGCCAAAAGATCATGGTTCTTATCTTAACATATCCCTACTTAAGACACCCACTACTTAATTACAATTCCATCAAACATGGTTTGAGTATTGACAATTTATTTAGCATATGCTAAGTTTTAGCTTAACCTAATAATCTATCTATGACATCACAATCTACTAATCGTTCTCAAGCTGCTTCAGCCATTGCTCACCTGATGCCTTATATTATTCAAGGCGCCCATTTGGGGAACATGAATATTACGGGGATCACGCAGTCTCAATTCTTTTTACTTATTTTATTACATACGAATGGGCCAAGTTCCATGACAGCTATTGCCGCACGTGTATCCGTGCGTATGCCAACATTAACCGGTATTATTAATCGTTTGGTTAATGCGGGGTATGTGAAGCGGATTATGCATGCCGATGATCGCCGTCAGGTTTTTGTGGAATTAACACCCAAAGGAAAAAAAATGCTTAAGCATTTTCAAGGCGTATTAAAAATGCGCTGGGAAGATGTATTAAGTATATTGAATGATCAGGAAGTGAAACAGTTTTATAACATTGTGGATAAGTTAATTAAGAAATTGGCTAAACCATGAAGAAGATCATTGTCGCCGTATTAATAAGTTTGGTATTTATTCAAGGGCTTGGTGCTAAGGAAACAATCACATTGACTTTGCCTGAGGCATTGACGTTAGCTGCCAAGCAAAATCCGTCAGTGTTGATTAGTGCCGCGCGTGTTCAAATGGCATTGGCACGTATTGATCAAGCCCGCGCAGGTCTTTTGCCTGAATTCAATGGGGTCGTGGCAGGATCGCGTCAAACCCGTGATTTGCGTTCAGGAGGCATTGCTTTTCCTGGAACTGGTCCTGAGATTGGGCCTTTTAATAGTTATGATGCGCGATTGAGATTATCCTTAAGTCTTTTTGATGTTCAAATGATGGGACGTTTTAAAGCAGCCAAACGTCAGAAAGAATTATCAAAAGCCCAGGCCGATCGACTGAAAGAAGATGTGTTGGTTTTGGTAGCCCATTTATATTTGAATGCCAAGCAATCAGCACGGCATGCACAACATAGCAAGGCTTTGCTCGAGCGCGATCAATTGATTTATACCAAGGCCAAAGAGCAATTGAAACAAGGTCAAATTAATGACATCGATTTGGCTCAAGCTAAATCTCAGCTATTACAATCAAAGTACATTGTTACCCAAGCCAAACAACAGGCATTGGAAGACCGATTAGATTTATTAGCAGCTTTAGGAATTCCCGATAATAAAGACATTATTTTCAGAGATTCCACAGTCTTGACATTAAATAAAGAGAAACAATCTCCGTTAATTATTGAAGCTCAAGCCCAAGTGGCTGCTGCCAAAGCCCAGACCTTTGTCAGTGAAATGGGTCATGCGCCTAAAATCACAGGCATTGCGGATATGGGTTATGCGGGGGAAGGTTTTAATGATGATAGCCGTGTTTATAGTATTGGATTGCAGGCAACTATTCCATTATGGCAGGGAGGATTGACTCAAGCACAGATTAAAGAAGCTAAAGCCATGGAAGCTGAATCAGCCATTAATTTAGCAGATGTGAAACAAAGAGTGGCCTTTGATATTGTAGCCTCCGAGAAAGCCATACAGCAATCCCGTCGGTATTTAGCCTATCGTTCACACGATGTGAAGACCAAGCAGAAAGAGTTAGATTTAATCAAAGTACAAGTCGATCAAGGATTGAAAGATCAAGTGGCCTTAAAGAAAATGATCGCCGATATGGCTTTAGCCCAAGACGATTATGACCAAGCCCGTGCCCTTTATCAAATGGCTGAAATCACTTTAGCCTATGCCAAAGGGTCGATGAATGAATTGATGTTGCTAAATAGGGAGAAATAAATGAAACGTTTTTTAGTTATGGCCGTTCTGATGTGTGTGGGGTGTAGCCAACAACACACATTGCAGCAGATGAAATTCTCAGGAACAGTGGAAATTACCGAGCATGTTTTAGGATTTAAAGTGCCTGGACGTGTGAGTACAGTGAGTGTGAGTGATGGGGATCAGGTCAAACAAGGTCAGCAATTAGCGACATTAGATCGTTATGAACAAAATCGTAAAGACCATGATCGTCTTCAAGCTTTAGCAAATGTTGGTGGATCATCACCACAATCATTAGAGTATGCGGCATTAGCCCTTGATGATCAAGAAATCAAATCTCCTGTCGATGGTATTGTATTGCTTAAGAATGTAGAGGTGGGTGAAGCGGTGGGAGCGGGTGCAGGTATTATTGTCGTCGGTAATCCTCAAGATCAATGGATTAAGATCTTTGTGCCAGAGGGTTATGTGAATCAATTAAAGCCTAATGCGTCCTGTGTTATTTCATTTGATGGCACAACCACAACATATCCAGGGCATGTGAGTTTTATTGCGACGAAAGCTGAATTTACGCCTCGCAATGTGCAAACCAAAGAAGAACGCGTCACTCAAGCCTTTGCCGTAAAAATAAAATTCGATAATCCCGATTTAACAATTCGTCCCGGAGTAGCAGCCGACGTACAATTTAAATAATATTTTTTTCGTAGGGGAGGACCTCGCGTGCCCGCCGTAGCTGAACGCGAAGCATTCAGCGAAGGCGGGTGTCCTCCCGGTACTAGAGAATAATAATATGAATCCTCAAACCATCGCCATTCAAGCCGACCATCTCACCCGCCGTTTCGGCAAATTCACCGCCGTCGACGACGTATCATTTACAATTAACTACGGATCAATATTCGGCTTTTTAGGCGCCAACGGAGCTGGAAAAAGCACAACCATCAAAATGCTCTGCGGCATCTTAGCCCCAACAAGCGGAACAGGTATTGTGGGCGGTTATGACATTAACAAAGATACAGAGCGCATTAAAACATCAATTGGTTACGTGTCCCAACGCTTTAGTTTGTATAGCGATTTAACCGTGACGGAAAATTTAATGTTCTATAGCTAGGAGTTTCAACATAAAAAATGCCATCT
>CAYZPQ010000135.1:0-5925 GCA_964480185.1 uncultured Planctomycetales bacterium
CTGGGGGATAGGGCGAGGTGTTTATATTTTTGATAATGAACAACAAATTGGTGGATTAAATTGTAATTCTTATTTTGTTTATGAAACAACACCCGGTGAGCATAAGTTTTATCCCAATGATTGGATCAGAAAAGAACAATCCTTGACGCTAAGTCTTGAGCCTGGGAAGAAGTATTATGTTAAAACAGGCGTAGAGTTTGGTCTTAGAGATGTGGCACCGTATGTAACATTAACAAATGATGTGTCGGATGAAGAGTTGTCTAAATTAAAACAAGTACCGCTGCTAGAGAATACGGAAGTTTTAAAATAATGTTTTATTACCGAGGATAAAATATGAAAACAAATGTTCTATTCTTAATACTTTTAATCAGTGCTGTTGGTATTGCTCACGCTGAAGAACCCAAAGATATTGTTTTAAAAATGGGAACGGAGGTTTCGCATATCACCTATAAAGAACCAGGTGTGATGCAGGAGAAAGGTGTTTTTTATGGGGTTTTTGGGAATTTGACTTTTAAACCTGAGGGAGCAGCCTATTTCTTGGCATTAGATGGGCATTTTAATTATGGCCAAGTTGATTACGAAGGGACAGGAACTCTTGATAATGTGGACGATTTCTTAATTGAACCACGCATGTTAGGAGGATGGGTTTTTGATTTTTCCGAGAGTGTTCACCTGAGTCCTTATAGCGGTTTAGGGTATAGGTTCCTTTATGATGATTTAGGAAGTATGTATACTTCAACAGGAGCTGCAGGATATGACCGCCTTTCGCAATATGTGTATTTGCCTTTTGGTCTTTCATTAGACGTCAGTTTAACTAGCAAATGGCAAATTGGTTTTAATGCGGAATATGATCTTTTCTTAAGAGGATGGCAAGAAAGCTATTTAAGCGATATTGCTGGTTTTAGTGATTTAAAAAATACCCAAGACAGTGGTTATGGGGTACGTGGTCAAATTGATATTAAATACAAGACGGATATGTTTAATATTCTTGTTTCACCTTACATACGTTATTGGAATATTGATGATTCGGATGTTGCTACAGCGACTTATGCGGGAGTTGTTCAATTTAGCGGGTATGAGCCTCATAACACCTCCACTGAAATAGGGGCAAAATTAGGCGTAGAGTTTTAATTGAAATGGTTTGAGATAATGAGTTAATATTCGACGAGGATCATATGTTTAAAATGAAACTAATGGCTTTAATGATGGTAGTTATCTTTTCTGGATGCGTCTCTGTAACGCGACAATCACCGTTATTGTCCGAGAAGATGAAATCCATTAAGACAATTGCGATACTTCCTGTTGATGTGAAAGTTTATAAGATTTCAGCAGGAGGGGTGCAGGAAGAAATGGATGAATGGTCTGTGCAAGCAACAAAGTTCATTACTGACAGTCTCACTAAGCATGTTGGTTCTCGTTCTGATATTAAGATTAAGTTTATTGATAAAGACTTCTTAAAGAATCAGCCTCGCGAAACATGGAAAAATAACCAGGCTTTATATGAAGCTATTGCTCAAAGTGCTTTGCAACATGCCTACCCTGGTATGGAAACATTTCAAAGTAAAGTCACCAATTTTGATTACACTCTTGGGACAGATTTAGAGCAATTAGCGAAAGTGTGCGATGCGGATGCTGTTTTATTTATTTCTGGATTTGATACAGAAGTAACAGCAGGGCGTGTGGCTACCGAATTATGGACGCAGCTTTTAGGAGCTGTTGCCGGGGTATCGATCGTTTATTCTCATCCCACATTTCTTAATATTGGGGTTGTCGATGGAAAAAGTGGGGATGTGCTGTGGTTTAAAGTAAATAACCCTGCATCTGAATATAGCTTTAAGAAAAAAGAACACGTGGATAACTTGATCGAATTGAAAACACTCAATTTACTCAAATCTTCAACCTAAGCATTGTCTTATTATCATTAGCCTTGAGTGGTTGTGCGACAGTCAATGTTGCCAACATGGAAACGGGCCGTGTTAATTTAGAAGACGATGAAAAAAGGTTAATGAAGCGTGCCGATGAAACGGCAGAGAATATTGAACAAAGTGGTATTGTTTTTAATCAAAAGCCACTTGAAGATTATCTAAATACGATTGCTCAACGGTTGCTTCCCGCGGGGAGCAAAGAAAATAATCTTGATATTAAGATTTTTGTTATCAATGAACCTACCTTAAATGCTTTTGCTATGCCCAATGGGCGTATTTATCTTCATTCGGGTATCGTCGCTGCTTCTGCGAATGAAGACCAATTGGCTACATTAATCGGTCATGAAATGACACATATCCTGCACCGTCATTCATTAAAACAATTTCGTAATTTGCAAAATCAATCAGCGTTATGGCAAGTCTTTGCCTTGCCAGCGGCATTCGCGACGGGCGGGATATCGAGTATTATTGGGCCTTTGTCATTAGTGTCATCTATCACAGGGTATTCCCGTGAATCAGAGAAGGAAGCAGATGAGTATGGTTTTGAGTTAACCAAGAATGCTGGTTATGATATCCGTGAATCTAAGAAAATGTTTGAGATGTTAGATTTATTTATGAAAGATGAAAAAGAAAAGGAACCTTTTTTCTTCTCATCCCATCCACACGTCCAAGAGCGTATTAAAAATTATGATGAATTAATTAAGAGCGCAACTCAAACTAATGTGACACCAACCTTAACAGAAAATTATAAAACATTGATCCGAGAAGTTCTTTTGCTTAACACCACCTTGTGTTTAGAAAAAGGGATGTTCATGACAGCCCAACGCAATGTTGATAAACTGGTCCTTGATTATCCCGACGATAAATATGGGTATTATCTTAAAGGTGAACTATATAGAGAGCGGCAAGATACTGAAAAGAAGAAAAAAGATCGTCCTAAAGAAGATGACTATAAGCTCGCTTTAGAAGCCTATGACAAAGCATTAGCGATTGATAGTCAATATGCTGTTGCCTTGAAGGGAAAAGCTCAAGTCATTTATGCCCAAGGCGATAAAGAAAAAGCCAAAGAATTTTTTAAGTCTTATTTGACCGCAGATCCTAATGCTAAGGATAAAGCATTTATACAACGATTGATTGAGTAAGGAGATTGTATGATGAGTATTCGCGTATTATTTTTATCGGTATTGTTGCTTAATGGCTGTGCCATGGTGCCGTGGGTTAAGGCGCCAACAGGGGAATATAAAGATGGTGCGCGCAAATTTACAGCTCAATTACCTCAAGATTGGATGCGCTATACGCGCGCTCAATATTTTATCATGACTCGTGATGGCATTGTTCTTGATTCAGTGACCGTTGAGCGTCGTAAAATTGATGAACCATTGGCGTTTACGAAAAAGAAATTCACCAAGTCAATGTTAATCAATGAGATTGCCGATGTTGAGATTGATGATTATAAGTCAGGGGAAAATATCTTTAAATTCAATGTTGTTAGTAATGAACCCGTTAAAATCGCTAATCAAGATGGGTTTAGATTAGAATATACGTATGAAACATCTTCAGGTTTAATTAAGCAGGGTATTCATTATGGATTTTTATACGATGGGATGGTGTATCGAATTATGTATGACGCGGCCCAGCAATATTATTACAAACAGAATTTAGGTGTTTTTGAGAAATTCTTAGAATCATTCCGCTTAATCTAATTAGGTAAGATATTAAAACTTCCTTATTTGATTTTGCTTATAAGTCTATATACTCCATGTATTTAGGCTCTGTGGCAAAGTCACCCTCCATAGTATATACTTACAATAGAGTATTTTGTTCAACCGATAAAGGCAAACCCGTTCAATGAAGGCGGGGGCCCGCAGGTAAACACTGCGGTTAGGCTTGTTAACTTATAAAGACAGGCGTAAGCAAAGCTAGAGGGCTCCTTAAGGGTGCTTAAGGAGTAGCCAGTTACCGAAAGGGACAGTTGTATGCATAACCGGGTGTTGTTTGTTGAAGAAGAAAATAAACTTCAAGAATCCCGTATCCTGCTTGAAAAGGCAGGGTTTCAAGTCCTTCATGCCCAAGCCTCTGAGCAAGCCTTAAATATCATCCATAACGCCACTCCTGATGTCATTGTTACCGACTTAAATGTTCCTGGTCTTAATGGCTATGAACTTTGCCAACGCATTAAAGCCAATGCAGATTCAAAACTTATTCCTATCATCGTCATTAGCGACCAACGTAAGAATGAAGATGCTTATTTGTATGTCGGTGTTCAAGAATTTCTCGTTGCTCCCATTGATACACTAGATCTTAATGATCGCATTTCTCGTCAATTGGGTAAGTGTGTGGTGAGGGGAGTCAAGAAATGTAAAGTGTTAGTCCATAACACCAATCCAACGGATGCTTTAAGAGCAAAAGAATTATTAGATCACGATGGTCGCTGGTCCACTGAAATCTGTATGACAATTGCCGATTTGATGTATAAGTCAATGACCTTTAATCCTGACATCATTCTCTTGGATGTGTTTATGGGGCCACAAGAAGTGATTCGGGCTTTAAGAAGTTTTGCTAAGTTTAAGAAGGTCAGTATATTAACGTATTATTCAGGCAAACCAGAATCGAATGATGATATTGCTTTTCAAGCTAAAATATTAGAAGCGCGTTTTATGCGCGAAGCCTGTCGAGAAGCAGGGGCTAATGCGTATATTGGGCCTTTATCTTCTGAAACATTTGTCTCCCTTTTAAGTGAATACCACAGCATTGAAAGCTAATCTCAGATTATTTGGATACTATTTGAATTGAATGGCGGATTTTGTTATATTGCCTTATATGTTTATTATTGGTTTAAATCACAAAACAGCGCCAATCCATATACGCGAAAAGTTCTATCTAAATCCCCAACAACAGGATTTATTATTAAGTGAACTAAAATCTCATCCTCAGGTCGCCGAGGCATTTGTCCTTTCAACCTGTAATCGGGTGGAAGTGTATGTGAAACGGGTTGACCCATCTGTTAATCAAGATTTTATCCTCGATTTAATTGCAAAAATCAAGAAAACCCCATTTGATTTTGATATCACACCGTATGTGTATATTTATGAAAGTAAGCAGGCCTTGGAACATTTATTGCATGTGGCCTGCGGGTTAGATTCTTTAGTGTTAGGTGAAAAACAAATTTTAGGCCAAGTTAAAACTGCGGTTGAACGTGCCCGGGAAGTCGGCGTTCTCTCAAAACATTTTAATATTCTAACCAATTTAGCGATTCGTGCTGGTAAAAAAGCCCAGCATGAAACAGATATTTCTCATGGGGGCTCATCAATAAGCTGGGCTGCGATTGAATTAGCGCAAAAAGAATTAGGCGGACAGCTCGTCGATAAATCAGTGCTTGTTATTGGTGCTGGTAAAATGGGCGAGATTGCCTTAAGCCAATTGAATAATCGTGGTGTTCAAAAGATTTATTTGATGAATCGCACGGGTGAGAAGGCTGAAGAATTGGCTCAAAAATATAATGGCATCTCGGCATCATTTTTTGATATTAAAGAAATCTTAGGTGAGGTCGATGTGTGTTTCTGTTGTGTTGGGGCTCCTCATTATATTTTAAGCAAAGATGCGATGAGCAAAGTCATGGCCCAGCGCGCTAACCGTCCTTTGGTGATGATTGATATTTCCATGCCACGTAATATTGATCCAGAAGTCGCAGACCTGCCAGGTGTTTATTTAAAAGCGATTGATGATTTGGATGAAATTGTTCAATTAAGTTTACGTAAACGTCATGAGGCTGTGACTCAAGTTGAAGAAATTATTCGCCAAAAAGTTGTTGAATTTAATGATAAAATCCTCAAATTAAAGTCTTATAATGACAGCGATTACTTCGAACCTGTCGAAAGTGCTGATTAAAGGGTGGTCATATATTATGGTTGATAAAATCGTCCTCATAGCGTATGCTTTATTTCTGTTTATCGGCGCCTATTTTGGCTTTAAAAAGGGCAGCATGATGTCCTTAGCCATG
>CAYZPQ010000136.1:0-5896 GCA_964480185.1 uncultured Planctomycetales bacterium
GGAAGTATTGGACATGCTTCAAGCCATGAATACTGGTCACGACGGATCATTGACGACATTGCATGCGAATTCACCGCGCGATGTCTTATCACGGATGTCATCGATGGTATTATTGTCGGGTATTGAGTTGCCGTTGCGGGCGATTTATGAAATGGCGGCGTCGGCGATTAATATTATTGTTCAAATTTCGCGCTTCTCGGATGGGTCACGCAAGATTACGGCTATTTCGGAATTAACGGGAAAGATGGTAGATGGGTTGCCGGAAATGAATGATATTTTTATTTTTAAGAATAAAGGCATGAATGCGGATGGCCGTGTCATGGGTGAATTCATTGCAACGGGCTTTGTGCCTTTAGCGTATGAAGATTTTGTCACACGGGGCATTCCATTAAGCAAAAGTGTATTTAATCCTGGCCAGTCTTCTCACCTTTAATTGACCATGTCCATTATTAATGTTACTAAAAATACCACCATCGCGCTTCAGGGGCGGGTGGCTAAAACGCCTTGGGCGCGTATGAAGGGGCTTTTGGGCGATAAGGATATGCCTGCAGGGTATGCCTTAATTATTACGGGCTGTCAGTCTATTCATATGATGTTTATGGCATTTCCTATTGATGTGGTGTTTATTGATAAGAACAATGTTGTGGTTGGGTTGTCTTCCAATATTCCCCCCTTTGCCTTCTCGCCGATTTTTTGGAAATCTTCTTGTGCTATTGAGCTAAGAGCTGGTACAATCCAATTAAGCAATACTGCTATTGGGGATTCTTTAAAGATCTCATTTCCAGACTGGAAATAGTTTCCAGACTGGAAACTTTCTTCGGGCGATTCTTACATATAATTTGTAGCGTGGCGCGGGGCCTGTCCCTGCGGCACCCTATCATCCTCAGAGCTGAAAAGCTCGCTCTTCCGGGTGATAGGGCACCCGCCTCCGGGCCACCCGCTTTAGCGGGGAAAGAATATTTAGAAAATGCTATTTAAAGATAATACAAAATCCATTCTGAGCATATAAAAACTATGGGTGTTAGCTATAAAATAACGGATGAGGTGTTGCGTTTTATTACGGCGCAAAAGACGGGTAATCCTAAAATATCTTGCCAGGATATTTCTGAGGAGATATTTAAACAGTTTCAAGTGAAGGTGTCGAAGTCTTCGGTGCATGATGCGTTAAAGCATCAGGGGATTATTACGCCGCGCCAACGTAAGGTTAAAGATAATTTTGAGTTGCCTCAAGTGGCTAAACTTAAAATTAAAGAGGATATTATTAAGTTGGGCGCAGGACTGATTGATGTGCCTTTGATCCTCGAGAAAGTTGAACAGCCTTTGCCTGTTGTTGAAGAAGTTGTGCCAGAAAAAGTTGTGGAGCAGATAGCCGCTCCTGTTGTGGTGGCTGTTGATGAACCTGTTCATGTTGTCAAAGGTCCGATTGTTGAGGATGCGGGGAAGATTTTTGTTGAGGCTTTGGTTGGGGAGATGGGGCTTAAGGTGGGGCAAGGTTTTCCGGTTAATGATAAGGCGTATATTAGTTATTTGGTGTATGCATATAAACTTGAATTTAATGATCGCGAGACGATTTATCTCGATGCGCAATTTAAAGGCATTGGCGAACGCTTCGCTGATTTTACACCTAATCCGCGTTTATTGCCGCGTGCAACGCTTGAAGCCTGCGATAAATTGGTTACTAATCATAAGCCATTGATAATAGATGATTTAGGAAATTTTTCCGTGAGCGACAGTTTGATCGCTGGATTAAATAATCCTAAGTCATTGATTAAGATAGGGTTATGTGATCGTGACGGACAGGTTATTACGGAATGGGAGAATTTTTTGCCATTGCGGCATGAGGTTGAGATTAAGGCGGATAAAAATGTGGTGAATATGGCCAAGCTTAATTTTGACCAAATTGATACAAGTGATTTGCCTATCATGACTTATACATGGTTACAACCTGCCATTACTTTGGAAGAATTTTTACAAGTTATTAAATTTGAAGGATTTACAACAAAATATAAAACTCATCACGAACTCACCCTCATTGTTCCAGAGAGCTTTGCTTCCAAGGCCGAGCTTGAGCAAATCTGCAGTCAAATTAACGGGCTTTTCCTTCATAATCAAGAGCAAACGCCACTCGTGGTTAACCTCACCTTCGAAGCAAAAATTTAACCCCTATACTCGTCGACAAATAAAGTTGTGGTTGGGTTGACATGGCCTATTATATATGGCATACTTTTACTACCAGAAGAGTGTTTCCATCATCGGGTTAGATTCCCGCTTTCGTGGGAATGACACGCATCACATGTTTCTCAACTTTTCCTACGGGAAGAGGTTTATATAGATCGAAGTCCTTTGGCGAGTGGGGGGACTTCACATATCCATCAACATGTAGGTACAACGGCGATGATCCAACGTTTAAGAAACAACAAGGCTCAACATCTCATCGAATATGCGATCGTCGTCGCTTTAGTGGTGTCTGCTGTCGCGGCACTGAGTACTTATGTGTTTCGTTCGCTGCAAGCGAAACAGAAGGATATTACGCAGGAATTCGCCAACGAATAACACGAACTTATTCCTAAACATTTAGGGAGAACATTATGATGATACAATTGAAAAGTAAGGCAGGCCAAAGCACGGTAGAATATATTCTGCTCGTGACAGCTGTCGTGGCAGTGATGATCTTTTTTGCCACAAATCGAAACACAGGTATTCAGCAACGATTGGAGAATTCTTATAATGCCGTCGGTGATGATATGACCCGCAAAGCAGTGACATTAAATCAAAGCCATACATCTCCAGATGGGGCGCCAGCAGTCATACCAGCTGCACAACGGGTGACAATACCAACGAGACCACAGATACAATAAAATTAATCCTAATTCTAGGAGGAAATATATGTTAAATATCAAAGCGATTAAAAAAATGACAGGGCCTAATCTTAAGGGCCGATTAGGGCAAAATACCGCCGAGTATGCGTTATTAATTGCCTTAGTTATTGCTGGGATTATTGCCATGCAAACCTATGCGCAGCGTTCATTGCAGGCGCGGGTTCGTGATGCGAGCCAGTTTATGACAACAAATCCTGCTGGTAATGGCGGGGTTATAGGAACCACCGCTCAATATGAGCCGTATTATCAACAACAAGATTATGATGTGAATCGTCGATCAGAAGAAACAACCATGCAAGGGAATGGTTTAGAAGCGAGTGCAAGTGCTTCAAATCGCGAACGTGCAACAGGTGGTCGACAAACATCAACGTATGACCCAGCTGTTGGTGTCCAAGGTGGGCTTTAATTTAATAGAACAATTTAAGGAGGAATCCTATGATTACATATTTGTGTAACAAACGCGGGCAATCCACACTGGAATATGCAGTGTTAATCATTATCGTGATTGCTGCTTTATTATCCATTCAAGTTTATATCAAACGCGGGGTGCAAGGTCGTTTAAAAAGCTCTGCCGATGATATTGGTGAACAATACTCGGTTGGGAATACCAATAGTGTCAAACGTGTGATCACGGTCAGTAATACTGCCGATGAATTTGGTATCGCGGGTCAAGGCGTATCAGAAACACGATTGCGCGCTGCTGAACAAACCAACACGCTTGAACGCAAGGTTATCTTAAATACCGCCCAGGAATATTGGGGTAATTAAGATTATTGATGTACAAAGGAGAGCACACCGTGCGGTTAATGACCGTACGGTGTGCGACCTTTCTTAAGGTTCACTTACGGAGAAGTCATATGATGAAAGACCAAAAGGCCCAAAGCACCATTGAATACATTCTGCTTGTCACCGCCGTTATAGCGGTTGTTATCATTT
Organism: uncultured Planctomycetales bacterium; assembly: GCA_964480185.1. GTDB lineage: Bacteria > Omnitrophota > Gorgyraeia > Zapsychrales > Fredricksoniimonadaceae > CAYZPQ01. The sequence continues at coordinate 3,816 of CAYZPQ010000136.1, forward strand.
TCACGACGGGCAACAGAAGCATCTTTCAAAAACGCTTAAACAATGTGTTAGATGTATCGACCAATAGCATGGAAAATGCCGCTGGCCGTTTTCAATTGCAATAAATTTACCCATAGAGAATAGCGATGAATAAACGTGGCCAAGCAACATTGCCCGAATATGTTTTGCTTTTAATGATTGTCGTGGCGTTTGTCACGGCGATTACCATTTATGTGCAGCGCGGTCTTCAAGCACGTATACTCGACGGGAGAAATTATGCCGTTGATCAGGCTCGTCGGGAATGTAATGGGAATTGTTTGGCAGCAACTGGAGGCGGTATGTCGCGCGAGTATGAACCGTATTACGGACACATCATCTCCAAGACAGACCGTGGCATGGAAGATTTGAGTACGATTGAAGGTGGGGTCGATGAAAAAGAAGGCGTTTATAAAAAATATACAGACATAAGAACGACGGTGAATACCGAAAGCCGTCAAAGACCACCACGGGATGCAAACTGATGAATAGCAAGGGGCAGTCCATACTAGAATACATTATTTTGATCAGTATCGTGACATTGGCTTTGTATTATATGGGGCCGGCGCTTAAGCGTGGGACGCAGAGTTTGGTGAAAGTTGCGTCAGATCAAATTGGAAATCAAGCAGCGAGTGATCAGGATGTGAAGCGTAGCGTTGATGGTTCGGGACATGTGATTTTGCCTGAGGATGGCGAGGAAGATTCTTTCTTAGCAGATGCATTTAGTAACGCAGAGACGACGGGGCGCCGCTTGGAAACAACAGCCAATGCTGTTCAAGAATCCAAGATTGAAGAGACTGTTACGAGTTATAGTAATTCAACAACAGACATGGGATTTACCGCTAACTAAAGAGGCGTTTATGGTTTTTAATACTCGACAATTAAGAAGTAAGACAGGACAGACGATCGTAGAATATGCCATTTTATTGGTCATTGTCTTGGTTGTATTTTTTGTCATGCAAAGTTATATTAAACGTGGGATGCAAGGGCGTTATAAGTCATCTGTCGACGATTTAGGGGAGCAATACGATCCGCGTTATGTCAACGGGTATACGCTGCATACCTATCAATCCGCATCGAATTCGGTTATTCAAACTGTTCCGGGTGCGGCGGGTGGGCAATTAGGGTATTGGACAAACCGCGTGGACGCCTCGTCGTCGACGGAAAGAAAAACAGGTTTTACCCGTGTGGGCATTCCCCATTTACCTGATAATAGTCAATAAAGTGTGGAGCTAAGAGGCTTGGGATGATCATTAACAAGCTACATCATAAAGGACGTAAAGCTCAAGCCGCGACAGAAGTAGCGGTCTTGGGGGCCGTCATCATTTTCTTAATCGGCATGATTATCCGCACAACCATCTCCTCGCAACACGAGCAAAATCAAAATTTTAAAGCCATGCGTTTAGCATTGGCAAAATCATTAGAGAGTGCCAAGGCTGGTAAAACGGAACGCAATAGTGCGTCGGTACTTTATATTGAAGATCGCCTGGTTCCGGAATTTAATAAATATGGTTCCCTTGAACGCACACCGTTCATGGCCCAAGGCTCAGGGACGATGTCGCATTTATTGATGTACCCTATCGACGAGCAAGATGTGAATAATTCAATTCCAAAACTTGATATTTTTATTAATGGCCAATATTTTCCATTCACGACCGCAGCGTTGCGTCCAAAATTAATTGTCCCTGCCAGTGTGCGCGAAGGGTACAATCCCATTAAGAATCAATTGAAATATGTTGAGCCGGGTAAACATTCACCGGTGTATCAGCAAGGCATTGATACGTATTTAAACGAATATTCGACGAGTTGGCACTTTCAATGTAAATGTGAAAAACAACCTCTTGATGCGCAGGGCAATAGCACCTGTTATGCTTGTCCGGTATTTTTCCAAATTATTCCTAAAGGGGACCCAGAGTTTTGTACCGACTACACGGACAATGATGTGTTGGTCGATGTGGGATGCACGGGATTATTTAATTGGCAACGATTTGATTTGAATCGCAATGGGTCGGGGGCAGATGATCCGAAACCATTTTCCGGTGACAGAAGCGCTGTTCCTCGAGATA
>CAYZPQ010000137.1:0-2375 GCA_964480185.1 uncultured Planctomycetales bacterium
CCTGCTGAGGTAATTGCTTGGCGGTATACTTTATCTTGCACATCGCCTGCTGCAAACACACCTTCCACAGAAGTCTTGGTTGTACCAGGTGTGGTTGTAATATAGCCACTTTCATCTAATTTAACCTGGCCATTTAAGAATTCCGTATTAGGAATATGACCAATGGCATAGAAAAGACCGCCAACATCTAATGTCTTTTTCTCATGGGTCAGAGTATTCTCAACAACTAATCCTGAGACCATTTTCTCACCCAATACTTCTAAGGGTACCGTGTTAAGAAGAATCTCAATTTTCGGATTATTCTTCGCACGTTCTTGCATGACTTTCGATGCACGTAACACATCACGCCGCACAATCATCAAAACCTTGGATGCAAACTTGGTCAAGAAACTTGCTTCTTCAACCGCAGAGTCTCCTCCCCCAACGACAACTAATACCTTATTACGAAAGAATGGCAAAGCCCCATCACACACCGCACAGGCAGAAATCCCTTTTTGCCACAATTTATCTTCACCAGGTAAATTCATGCGTTTGGCGGTCGCACCAGTGGCAATAATAATCGCCTTTGTCTCATAAACTTTCCCCGAAGCTGTTACCTTAAAAGGACGTTGAGATAAATCGACGCTATCCACCGTTTCCGTTAGAATCCGTGTCCCACAATGCACACTTTGCTCACGCATTAAGTTCATTAACTCTGGACCCGAAATCCCTTTAGGAAAGCCTGGGAAATTCTCTACTTCCGTTGTCGTCGTTAATTGACCCCCAGCGGCAACACCTGCGGCAAACATTCCTTCAAACAAAATAGGTGTTAAGTTAGCGCGGGCGGCATAAATCGCAGCTGTGTGTCCGGCAGGGCCAGAACCGATGATAATAACATTTTCCATAAATATCTCTTTAGTTTAATTTTAGGTAAGAACAAATTAGGGCGGGGTTTAGATTCCCCCGCCCTAGAATACACATTACATCTTAAGACTCAATTAAATCACAAATGCATCTAAGATTTTGGAGCGGTCTTTCTTTGGCGCATTAGCAACAATGTTTTGCATCACTTGATCATAACGGGGTTTGCTTTTGTTTTGATAAAATAACCCGAAATAACGACGCTCAGCCGCGGCATAACGAAATGCTGTTTCAACATTGCTTGGATCATGCTCGATAATTTCTGTTTTTTCAGCTAAACGACGATCAGGATCAATCCCATTGCCATGTTTTAAAAATGAAAACCAATTCGTTGACTTGTGGTCAAAGTTATTGGGATCAAAGTGTGGGCAGCGTTGAGAAATATGTACAAATGCAAAACCAGGATGATCAAACGCAGCCTTCATGGTATTCGTTAAATGATCTGGAATCCAATCTGCGGTTGATGCTACAAATGAAGCACCTAACCCTAAAGCTACAGTAATAGGATTTAAAGGATTCAAATAACTTCCTTGCGGTTGTGTATTTGTAGGGTGATCTTTACGCGTCGTCGGTGATGTTTGATTTTTGGTTAAGGCATAGACTTCATTGTCATACATCAAGAATACGCATTTGAAATTTTTATTAATCCCATGAATCAAGTGATTCCCACCAATCGATAAAGCATCCCCATCCCCTGCATGCACAAATAAATTTAAATCAGGACGAGATAAAGCAATACCTAAAGCGACGGTAATTGGACGACCATGGATGGAATGCACACCATAAGTATTAAAATAATTAGGCGCACGACCTGAGCAACCAATACCAGAGACGTTAACGGTATGAGCTGGTAATAATTGACGATCGACGATAAAACGCTTTAAACCCATGATAATACCGAAATCACCGCATCCAGCGCACCAGCGCGGATTTTCTGTATTCAAATCTTTAATTGTTATAGGGGCTATGGTTTCAGTACTCATTTGAGTATCTCCTTCAGTCTTTGTATTAAAATCGAGGGCCGTATTGGACGACCAGTCGCATCAGACATCAATGGGTGAATATCAACTAATGTTTCAGCGCGTAGCATCAATGCCAATGGAGATGGTTTTAAATCATCGCCATACGCAACTTCAACAGTAACAACCTTCTTATACTTGGCAAAAATTTCCTTAAGCATTAAAGGCAATGGGTACACAATCTTTAAATGTAACCCCGATGCTTTAATCCCTAAATCTTTGCAGTTATGAATTGCTTCTTCAATAGCACCACGGGTAGAGCCCCAACCAACAACTAAAACATCATTGGTTTCCGGACCAAATATTTCTGGCTTAGTTAATGCCCGACGGACGTGATGTACTTTTTCATTACGGATTTTATGACCACGCTGATTGGTTCCAGCAAAATAACTCACCTTCCCTTGCGCATCCGTATTCAAACCTGTGATACGACGCATGGCACCTTCTGTACCTGGC
>CAYZPQ010000137.1:2385-5876 GCA_964480185.1 uncultured Planctomycetales bacterium
CATTTCGATATTCTCAGGTAAACGCTTCATGCGAAAACGTTCTAAAACAAAATCTGGAATTTCATCCACATTGTTCATTTGAACAACTTTAGGTCTAGAAATAACTTTATAACTATTTGCCGTTTGGAAATCACTCATGATAAACACAGGCAAACGTAATTTTTCAGCTAAATAACGCGCGACATGTGGTGCATAAAAACAGTCAATAACATTCGCCACACTCACCACAACCTTGGTGTAATCCCCATGCGATCCATAAACAACCGCATGCAAATCACTTTGTTCTGTTTTAGTTGGCATCCCCGTCGATGGACCTGAACGTTGCACATCTAAAAGGATAACAGGAATTTCAGCAACTTGGGCATACCCGATAAATTCTTGCTTTAACGATAAACCTGGACCTGATGTGGCGGTGACAGCTGGAACACCACCATAATAAGAACCAATGGCTGTACCAATCGCAGCAATTTCATCTTCCGATTGATGCACCATCCCACCATAAGATGGAAATTGTTTGGCTAATGTATGCATGACAGATGACGCAGGTGTAATGGGATAACCAGAATATAATTTAATACCAGCATCAATGATACCCATACTTAAAGCGGTATTTCCGTCGATTAAAATCTTTTCACCTTCGCGTGGTTTAGAATCCACATGAATACGGAAAAATACTTTTTCTTTGGCAAGCTTATACCCATTTTTATAAAGGGTAACGTTCTTCGCCATGATTTCTTCTTTGAGTTTTTTTCCAAATGTCTTGGTAATTTCGGTTTGGACCATGGCTTCGTCCATGTCAAAAATATAAGACAACATCCCTAAGTAATAAAGGTTCTGTCCTTTACCACCAAGTTCTTTAATAAGTGTTTGAGATTCTGGATCTGTATTAAATGGAATGACAGAAAGACCAAGCTTGGTACAACGCTTGAGGACCATTTCATAAGAATCAGGATTATTTTCCTGATCACCCATGTCGAGTAAAATACGGCAATTGGTATTGTATTCTTCATCATCTAAACGACGGTCTAATACAATTTCATGGGACGCTAAAATAATATCCGTATCATTCCCAATATTGGTAACATCAAAATCGGCTAAACGAATGGTAACCCCTGATAAAGCAGGACGTGTACGCACTGGCGGCGAAATTTCAGCTGGGATCATCGGCTCGACATAGACGAATTTACCCATGGCCACGAAAGCGCCTAATAAAATGTCACCGGCTTTCTGGGCCCCGGTCCCGGCATCCATTAATAGCTCAAAACGCGCAACTGAATGATTCTCGACTGACATATCAACCTCTTTAAATTAAACAAGTTAGGAAAGATTAAGAAGACAAATTAGTATACATCGCGGGACGTAATTCTTTCAAGCTTTTCAATAATATTTTTTGCTGGTCCGTTAAAACAGCAGAAGGCCCATTAGCTTGAGTGGCAATCAAATCTTCTAAAGGATAATCACTTTTAATCGTGAAGCCCGCATCCTTGATCATTGTTAATGTATTCGCATTGGTCTCGCCCTTGGCATTTAAATACCCTTGCAAAAACAATGAGTTTGCCGGGTATAGCCCCATGACTTCCATCGAACGCAAATGAATCTCCCGCCCAGCGGCCACACGAATTTCCGCCGATGGGTTTAAAAAACGAAATAATGATAAAACACGTAAACAAAATTGTGGCGTTAAATAATCGGGGGCTTTATCTAATTGATTTCCCTCGATCGGAACAAGTAAATTAATCGGAATCGATTCCGCCTTCACCTCACGCAATTTAAGTGCCACATCAATAATATCCTGATGCTCTTCACCCATCCCGACAATCATCCCGGAACATACTTTTAAACCTGCTGCCTTTGCCGCCATAACCGTATTTAAGCGATCCGCAAACGTATGTGTTGTACAAATATTTGGATAATTGGCTTCGGAAGTATTAAGATTGTGATTCAAGCGATCTAAACCGGCCGTCTTTAATTCACGGGCGCCGCTATTATCAACAAATCCCGTCGACACACAAATTTCACGGTCAGGAAATTCTTGTTTGATGGTTGAAACAATACGCTTTAAACGATCAATACGCGTTTGCGATGCACCACGCCCAGCAAATACCATGCAATAACACGACGCCCCTTTGGCGTAAGCTTGACGCGCTTCTTCAAGCATTTCACTCTCAGGCTTCATGCCATATTCTTCAATATCTGCCTTGGATGTTTTGGCCTGCGCACAATAATGACAATCTTCCGGGCAATGCCCATTTTGCGCATTATTTAAAACGTGCACACGCACTTCATTACCAAAGTAATGACGACGCACTTGATAGGCTGCGTCCAATAAAGGTAATAATTCAATCGCACTATCAGATAAAATACGCCCGCAGGTTGCTTTATCCAGTGTGTGGCCAGCTAATGATTGATCGGCAAGTTCTTGATAAAATGTTCTTGGAATAGTCATAGAACAATTATCCTAGTACAAAAGCTCAAGAACATCAAATATTTTCGAAGTGTTAGTTTAATGAGGAAGAATTAAGCAGCCAATCTTGCAGATTAATTGGAGCTGTCTGCTGAATGGTAAAACGAAGACCATTGCCGATAATGATATCGGAATCATCGAATTCAAAACGGGAGGCATTTTGGTCTTGCTTGGTATTTACATCGCGGTTCATGGTGGTTAAATCAATACCACCTTGCCTCGTCATATCTTCACCCATTTGTGCACGATCAGTTTTTCCTTGCTGATAACCCTCATTAAAAGCAAGCTCCATATCTGCTTTTAACCTAAAGTTATGTCTTATATCACCTAACTTTGGATCGCTTAGCAAACTTGCCCGAGGATACACTATGTCAAAAATTAAATTTTGATATCTCTTTCGCTCTTTATCTAAGCTCTCGGGATTATAATTTCTTTCAAAATGATCAAAATCGATTAATTGAAATTTCCATCGACCCTGTTCATCTTTGTACACATAAATATGTTCTCGCTTTAATCTATCCTCGGTATCAACCAAATTATTCTTGTGTAACAGCCCAACGACCCTGCCAAATTCTTTAATAAAATTCATCGCACTCTCTTTCGACGCAAACGTATGCTTCCAATCATAAAGCGAATCTCCTTTAGCTAAATTCTCAATCATTCTAATCTTTCCACCATTTGAGAATATCAAATGCTTAGGCGCTATCCCCAACCCTTGAATTGTATCTAATATTGCCTCAAAACCTGGATTGCTTTTAAAGTAAAACTCTTTTGTCTGACCATCCTTTAATCGCACAACAATAAGCAACACATCCTCACGCTGCTGCTGAGGAAAACTATCAACACCATCAACCGCAATCTTTGATAATGAATCTATTCCCATAAAGTTAAGAACCTGCTTTACATTTGATAAACCAAACAATCCATCAAACATCTTCTTAGGTGATCCATTCTTGATCGGCTTGCTTCCCATAGCAAAATCAAACATTGTCACAGATCGATCAATAAAGATTCTGACAACACCTTC
>CAYZPQ010000138.1:0-5873 GCA_964480185.1 uncultured Planctomycetales bacterium
CATCGTTTCCCTCGCCCCTATTTTGACACGGACATAATGATCCGTCAACCCCATCCAATAGCCATCTTTAATGCTCTCTAATAAGACTTCCTGGGTGGTTCCAAGCAAATGCTGATGAAACATCATCTTCTTACGTGCGGATAAATCTCTTAAAGCGCTACTGCGCTTGGCAATAATGGCAGGATTAATAACCTCATCGGCTTTTCGACTCTGCGCCATATGGCGCGGTGAATAACTAAAGACATGCACATAATCAATAGGTAAATCACGCACAGCATTAAGGGTATTCTCAAAATGAGCATCGGTTTCCCCAGGGAAACCTACAATAATATCTGTCCCAATGCACAATTGAGGAATACGGTTTTTGACATCACGAATAAAATCCTCATACTCAGCCATTGTATACTTGCGTTTCATGGCTGATAAAATCGCATCATCCCCTGCTTGCAATGGCAAATGCAAATAACGGCATAATTTATCATTCATGCGATCAAATAATGTTGCTGGCACTGTCGTGGGCTCAATTGAGGAAAGACGAATACGATAAACACCGTCGATGTCGGACAATGCATCAATCACATCCATCAATCCACGACCTTGATAGTTATACGTGCCAATATTAATACCAGTAAGAACAAATTCTTTTTTGCCTAGATGAACTAAGTCGTTGGCCTCACGCATAATATCTTCAAAAACACGACTGCGTGCACGACCACGGGCATAAGGAATTTCACAAAATGAGCAGAAAAAATCACAGCCATCTTGAATTTTTAATGTCGCACGGGTGTGATCTCGATCTAAGGCTAATTCTGATTGAGTAAAAGCAGCACGTTCAATAGTTGGGGTAATAACTTCGGCCTTTAAAGGGGTTGGGTATTCATTTAACACATCAGCTAAATGCATTTTGCGTTGATTGCCAACCACCCAGCTCACATTGGGTAAATCCGCGAGCGCCTCTTTTTGCACTTGAGCTTGGCAACCTACTAAAGCAATTTTAGCCTGAGGATGGGTGCGATTAATTTTGTGCACTAAGCGACGGGTATCGGCATCGCCGTTTTCAGTAACCGTACACGTATTGACAACCACAATATCCGACGATTGTTCAAAATCAACCACACTATACCCTTTGGATTCAAGGCTATTTTGAATCACGGCTGTTTCGCTTTGATTCAAACGGCATCCAAATGTATAGAATGACACGCGCTTCATGAACCTAGCCTTGCAAGGTTGCCAAATGCTGAATGCGTTTGAGCATATTAGGATGTGTGCTTAATATTTCCATCATCTTCTCACCACCACCCACTTTGACCGTCTTATTGCGTAAACGAAATAGCTCATTGCTATCAATGACACCATCTTTATTCATATCTAATTGAGCCAAGTCTCTAATTTCATGCAAGGCTTGAGAAGGATCATTTAAGAAAAAGGCTTTCATCCCTTCAACGGCCTTCATCTCGGCAGTATCCGCCATCTTAGCTGAACCATAAACGAGCTTGTATAAAGCCGATGCTAAAGCTGCTGGTTTATTACCCATTTCAACCGATCCTTTATCCGCATAATATTCACGGATACGTGAACCGTATAAAACTAAAAGATTGGTAATGAAATAAAAAAGAAAAGCGACCACCCCAATAAGAACGGTATTGCCTCCATTACGATCATCCCGACGACCACCACCATACCACATGAAATGCCACGCAATGCGGTACATGATAATAGGAATTACTGAAATCAATGTAATGGTTAACACATCGCGATTCTTAATGTGCGCTAATTCATGTCCTATGACCGCGCGTAATTCTTCATCACTTAATAACTGCATAATGCCATTTGATACGCACACGCGGCCGTCATTGATGCCACGACCAAAAGCAAAAGCATTAGGCACCGCCGATGGGGCTATCGCCACTCTTGGCATAGGAATGTTAGCCCGACGAGAAAGATCTTCAACCATGGCCCATAAGGTCGGATTATCTTCGCGTTTGATATACTTTAACTGCATGGTCCATTCAATCATTTTAGGGCCGATCATAAATTGAAGCCACATCATCCCAACCGAAATGATTAAATAAAAATAGAAATCCTTCATCCCCATGGCTGTTCCAATGAGAACAACCACCGTGTAAATAATGGCAAATAAAGCTGCAATTAAAAGCGTCATTCTAAATTGTAAGGGAACCATAATGGACTACCTTTCTTTAGATTAAACTTTTTTGACTAAAATTAACAAGACCCAACCCGCAATAAAACTTAAACCACCTAACGGTGTAATTGCGCCGAGCCATTTAATACCCGATACAGATAAGACATATAAACTACCGCTAAACAGCACTATACCGACGACTAATAATAACCCCGCGATATTGACGCGAGGATCAGTCGTAATCGTCGACAACCATGCCACAATCCCTAAACCTAAGGCATGAATCATGTGATACAGCACTGCTGTTTTATAAACATCCAAATAATAATCTGTGAGCTTACCCTTCAGTGCATGCGATCCAAACGCACCAAGCATCACCGCTAAAGCCATTAACACTGCTGATACTTTTACCCACGCCATGTGATATTCCTTTCGAGCCACTCGATTGCTATTTTTAAACCGGTACAGGTAAAGTGCACGCGATTATCAAACCAGCGATCTTGACTCTGCCCTTGTTCTAAATAGGCTTGAATTAATTGCGCATTATCCCGGGCGTTTAACTGTTCACGTGTTTCTTCTAATTCTGGGACTTGAGTAAGATGCTCTTGAGGGTCAAGTTCAATGTCGTGGCGCTTGTACTGGCCATCTTCTTGACGTGCTGATAATAACATTTTTACCGGTCTTTTTAAAGGAAAACCGACACTGCCCTCGATGCCATTACGCACGACAATAATGCCTGCAAAACCTGCCCGCTCTGAAATGGTTGTCATCTTAACACCATAAGGCGGATGGAATGCTGAGGTAATAATGATGCGCGCATCCAAAGGCTTTACAAATTTTTCTAACGTAGCTAAGAATGGCCGCTTGATTGTTTGATGACGCAAATCAACCCAACGGTCTAAAGCGTGTGATAAATCTGCCTGACGGACAAACCAGCCCATGGGCGATAATGGTTGGGCTAAGTCAGCATTTGACTGAGCATAGGTTGTCGTTGGTAAATGCTTCATCACATCAAATAAATTGAAGACTAATTTGGGCCCACTATTGCGGCCAATCATATGCACTGCACGATAACCCAAAGATTGAATAAAACTTCCAATAATGGGTGTAATTAAATAGGAATGATCATTGCCGTCAAATGGTTCTGCAATTTGAACAATCGGTTCTCCCTCGGGAGTTGGTTGTTGAAATGCTGGTAAGAGTGTTTCTTGAATGGCTTGCCATAAACCTTCATATTCATCGTCGGTTTCATAACGCACGCGTAATAAACTGGCAACTAAACCGCGCGCCCCATCACCGGGTTCTGTTGAAAATAAAAACTGCCCTAATTCTTTGGCTGTTTGTTTATCCAGGGTATGGCCTGTTAATAATTGCACGCATATCCAACGGACAAATTCCGGAGCATCAGCAGCTATGGTATTTACCAACAGCGTTGGATCAGATAAAGTCCCGTTACCAAAGACTTCCTCGAGTACTACTTCATGAGGCTCTACCCCTTTGGCGATTAAACCTGCCACAAAAGCACCAATAGCAGCTGGGGTGGCGCGTTTGGCTTTTAAATCAGCAAGGACGTCTGCGGTTAATTGCGCATCCATGGCCTTGCTGCCTTTTTTGCCAACACCCACTGTTTTAATACCACGACGAATAGCTGCTTCATTAGGATCTAGGATAAGTGCCATAGCCCCTAATTATAGGCAAAAGCTGGGGTAACGCAATGAAAACCGGAAACCCAGAGAGATTATTTGCATCCCCATTGAATTTGGCTATAATGAGCGGCTTATGAAAATCGGTCATGTCGACATTCACAATCCTCTGTGTTTAGCACCCATGGAAGACGTTACAGAAATGCCTTTTCGGATCATCTGCAATCGTTTGGGCGCTGACATTGTCTATACGGAATTCACTTCTTCCGAAGGGATTATCCGTGACATTCCTCGCATTATGGAAAAAATCCAAATCGCTGAGGAAGAACGCCCCGTCGCTATTCAAATATTTGGTGGCCGACCTGAGGCGATGGCTGGTGCTGCTGAAGCTGTTGAAAAACTTAATCCTGATTTTATCGATATTAATTGCGGGTGCTGGGTGAAAAACCATGTGGCCCGTAATGAAGGTGCTGGATTATTACGCGATATTCCCCTGTTTGAACAAATTGTCAAAGCGACCGTCAAAGGCACCAAATTACCTGTCACGGTTAAAACACGTTTAGGATGGGATGAAGAAAGTATTGTTATCCTCGATGTTGCGAAAATGATTGAGCAAGCAGGCGCCAAAGCCATTACACTGCATTGCCGCACCCGCGCCCAAGGGCATAATGGTTTTGCAGATTGGGCTTGGCTTGAAAAAATTAAAAAAGTTGTCTCTATTCCTGTTATTGGGAATGGCGATGTGAATTCACCCGAAGATGCCAAAGCCATGCTTGAAACAGGCTGTGATGGCATTATGATTGGCCGTGGGGCTATTGCGAATCCATGGATATTTAAAGAAATTAAACATTATTTAAAAACGGGCAGCCACCTTCCTCCTATTTCCGTTGAAGAACGTATTGCGGTCTGTTTAGAACATTTAAAATTAAATGTCGAACACAAAGGCTTACCTTACGGGGTTATTACATTTCGCAAACATTATGTCGGCTACCTTAAAGGTCTTCCCAATATCGGTGCCGTGCGCAGCGATTTAATGCAGTATGTGACTTATGAAGATGTGGCTAATCGTCTCCAAACTTATATGCAACAAGAAATGGTCAAAAGCTCATGAAACAATTTGATATCATCACAATCGGTTCCGGCGGTGGGGCTAAAATTACTTCACCTGCTGCTACTAAAGGATTTAAAGTTGCAGTTATTGAGAAAGATAAATTAGGCGGCACATGTTTAAACCGTGGCTGTATCCCTTCTAAAATGTTGATTCACCCTGCTGACGTTGCCCTTGCGATCAAAGATGCCAAGCGTTTTGATATTCACAATAATCCTCAATTTACTGTCGATTTTGCAAAATTGATTAATCGCATTTCAGCAACGGTGGATAATGACTCGGCAAGCATTGAAAAAAGCTATGGCAGTCATCCGAATATTACTCACTTCAAAGGTGCCGCAAAATTCATTAGTAATAAAGTCGTTCAAATTAATGGCGAAGAAATTACCGCAGAAAAGATATTTATTGCTGTTGGTACTCGTCCCACCATCCCCAATATTCCTGGTTTAGCTGGCACACCTTACATGACATCGACGGAAGCATTACGCAATACGGTATTACCTCAATCCATGATTATTATTGGTGGTGGGTATATCGCGTGTGAACTCGGACATGCGTATGGCGCTTTAGGAACCAAAACCACATTCTTAGTGCGCTCATCACTCTTACGCGCCGAAGATGAAGAAGTTGCCCGTGAATTTACCCAGGTATTTAGCAAACATCATGATATTCGCTTTGGTGCTGAGCCAACGCGCGTCGAATATGCCAACAATCAATTTACGGTACATTTTAATCTTAATGGCCAAACGCAAACTGTAACAGCGCAAACACTCTTGATTGCAACTGGCATTACGTCCCACGTCGATACATTGGATATTTTAAATACGGATATTGAAATTAAGACGGGTAACTATATCAAAGTGAATGAGTACCTTGAGACATCAGTGCCAGGCATTTGGTCCATGGGTGATTGTACAGGGAATTATTTTTTCCGTCATAGTGTGAATTTCGAAGGTGAATATTTATTTGATTCTATTTT
>CAYZPQ010000139.1:0-5872 GCA_964480185.1 uncultured Planctomycetales bacterium
CATTGCGCATTAACCCATGGCCCCTCGGGAAAATCCATTGAGACGGATGCACCTAAGGATAATAATGGCAAGGGCGAGGCATTTTCTCCAACAGACTTAGTTTCAGCAGCTTTAGGGGCGTGCATGATGACGGTGATGGGGATTGTGGCGAATCGTCATGCGATTCAGTTAGAAGGCACCCGCATCGATGTGGTTAAGGAAATGATTGCCGACCCTAGTCGACGTATCGGGCAAATTACACTTAAATTTAGCATGCCTAAGGGTATCCCTTTGGATAAACGTAGCATGTTAGAGAATGCGGCGCATACCTGTCCGGTACATAAAAGTTTGCATCCTGATGTTAAAACGCCAATAGAATTTATTTACCCGGATTAATTTCACCTGATTCAAGTTGTTGGGCACGATGATCATCCAAAGCAGCTTTATCTGTGTGGTTTAGACGACGGTACACCGAGGCGCGGGCGATAAAAAGATTTGAATCATAAGGATCAAGGCGTATGGCTTTGGTCAATGTCGTCAGGGCATTGTTGAAATTACCTAACTCATATTCTGCACGGGCCATTTTAAATAAAGACAATGTGTCAGTAGGTTCCCAGGAATGGGCTTGTTTGAAATCCCGGCGGGCTTGCTCAAACTTTCCTTGCGTCATCCAAATATCCCCACGCGTAATCAAATAGCGCCATGGCTTATGGCTTAATTGAATGGCCATTGTTAAATCATCACGCGCTTTGTCAAATTCCTTAAGCCTTAACCAGGTATTGGCTCGATTCACATAGAGTTGATGGTTATAAGGATCAAGGTTAATGGCATCATTTAATGTTGTTAAGGCCAAAGGTAATTGATTCGTTTGAATATAATAGGCACCTAATTCATTGAGGGCCTCAGGATGATGAGGATTCAGTTCAATCGTCTTGTGTAAATCGCTCAAAGATTCTTGATTGCGATTAAACTGCCGATAGGCTAAGGCACGTTGATAATAGGCTTGCGCATGACGGGGGTCCAAACGAATAGCAGAGCTGAAATCCTCAATGGCATTGGCCCACGCCTCTTGGGCTGTCCACATTAATCCTCGACGGTAAAAAGCATCGGTAGCATTGGGTTTTAAACGCAAGGCTTCATTAAAATCACGTAATGCCAAGGCAAACTGGTGTTGTTGATAATAGACAATCCCTCGATTGATAAATCCGAGCGCATCCAGTGGATCAAGTTTAATGCTCTGATTAAAATCTGCTAATGCTTGGGCATTATTTCCCCGCCAATTCCATAAACTCCCACGATTTAAATACCCTTGGGCATCTTGGGGAGATAATTTGATGGCTTGATTAAAATCTTGCATGGCCATTTCATGTTGGCCCGCTGCAATCAGCATAAGTCCACGTTCATTATAAGCCTTGGCTTTATTAACAGAATGGCCAATGATGTCTTGATAATACTTCTCATCAAATTCTCGTCGGGGATTTTCATTTAAGAGTATGTTTATTTTTTTACGCGCCAAACTATTATTAGGCTCATGTTTTAATACCCATTGCCATAAAGTGGCGTCTTGCTGCCAACGTTGTGTTTGCTGATAGGTCATGACGCTTAACATTAAAATGAGAAGACCTGCGAATCCATAAACCCAAGGCCGATAACCAGGACGATTAGATAAAGTGATTAATGCATAGCCAAGTAAGGCGGAGAATCCAAGCGATGGTAAATACATAAAACGGTCAGCGACGATATTAATATCGGCAAAATCAAAACGGGCAAAAAAGAAAATAGAGAAGAACCACCAGCCCAAGGCAAAAAGGACGAGGCGTTGTCGTCGAAATATCCACGCGCTGATGAAAACAATGGCCCAGACGGCAAGCGCAACAGCATAAGCCATGGTGCTTAAGGCTACTGGTTCAGGTGGAGTATAAATAGGCAAAAGGGGAAATGGATAAACAAATTTGATTAAATAAAAACTTAAACTCCACAACGCAATTAAGAATGAATCAGGCCATACAACATTTGGATTCGGGGATAAGGTCAAGACAGTTTGTAAAGCAATGCCTCCAATAGTTATCGCAAAGGGTAATTTTTCGATGAGCAATCGCACCGAGAAAGGCCGTTTAAACCACCAGTCTAAAAGGCATAAGGCTAAAGGTAAACTAATGGCCATGGGTTTGGCTAAAATACTTAAGACAGCAAAGACAAGGCTTAACAGGAGTATGCGTCGTCGCTGTCCATGAATATAATTGATATAAGCTAATAAACTCAAGAGATAAAAAAGAGCATAGAGCATGTCTTTGCGTTCAGTCACCCAGGCAACTGATTCAACCCTTAACGGATGAAGCGCAACAATCAATGTGCCAATCAAGGCCATGCTGCGCGTGAGTCCTAGGCGTTGCATGAAAACGAAGATCGTCAGGGCAACCCCCATATGCAAGAGTATGTTAATGCCATGGCTTATCGTCGGATTTAATCCAAAAAGATGATATTCGAGGTTAAATGATAATGTTGTTAAAGGAATATAGGTGCCATTTAGATGCTGGGTTATCCATTGAGAGAAGTGGGTGAGAATATTAACGTAGACTAAGGGATTATGGGTGACATGCTTGCCATCATCCCATTGAATATAAGTTGCGTATAATGCTGGAGAGAATGCCAATACTATTAAAGATAGAATAATAATGACAGGGTAGATCTTTGTGCGCATGAATCGTAGTCTAAGCTAGTGTTGCAATAATTTCAATTAGGATTGTTGCTCAAATGATTTTAATACATTAGTATTAATTAATGATGAAAAAAGCTTCAAAGGGGTACACTCTTTTTGAATTGCTTGTGACAGTTGCCATTCTTTTGGTTGCATTGGTTGCAATCTTGGCCGCATACACGGGTTCTTCCGCCATGGTTGAATCGAATCGAAATCTCACCACTGCTAATTCTCATGCGTCATATGTTTTAGAAGATATTCGCAATACGTTATTTTCTAGCATCGCTACGAATATTACAAATGGAACATGGAATTTAAATGCGACAGCCATTGCTTCGCGAGGACTGACACCTTTAAATAGTGAAACAATTGCTACCACACAAGTGGGAGCAGCAACCAATCCTTTAGATGTGCAAGTTGTGGTAAGTTGGAATGACTCCAGGGGAAGGTCCAAATCAATCACCTTAAGAACATTAGTGAGTAATTGATGCAACCAAAACAAGGACATACCCTTATTGAAACACTTATTGTCGTCGCTTTATTGACTGTTATCTTAGCTGCGCTCTACAGTGTTTTTTTAACAGGGAATGCGATTTACAATAAAAATAATGTATTGATGGATATTAGTCAGCAGCTAAGAATTGCGATGAAGAAAATAACCATGGAAACACGGGAATCAACAACGTCGACAATAACTAATACAGATGCGGATAGTTACCGCATTAATTTTGATACGCCCAATAAAACAACAGTTCAATACTATCGGACTAATAATCAATTGATTAGAGAATATCCTTCAGGACAAACGCATATTATTGCCACTAACATTTCTAGATTAGTTTTTACAAAAGTGAATCAATTATTAACGGTAGAAATACGTGCAAGAAAAACATTCTTGGGTATTAATTATGATATGACGTATGTTGAAAAAGTGAGGTTACGTAATGAGTAAGAAAGCTCAACAAGGCTCTATCGTATTAGCTTTTTTATTTATTTTGATTTTAACATCGATTGGAGCGGCTATTTTGCTTAGAGCAAACGTGGATAATCAGCTGACATATCGAGAGGCAAAATCAGTCAAAGCATTTTGGTTAGCAGAAGCGGGGATTCAGCGAGGGGTATGGGAATATAAGACCAATAGTTGCCAAGGTCTTGTTGATACAAATGGCAGTGCGTGTACGTCTTGTTCAAGTTGTGGGGGAGGAAATAAAACATTAGCCGTAAGCATGTCTAATAATGCCGGAGATTATGATATAACGATCAATGCCGCTAACTCATTATTGACTGCTGTGGGCTCGTATCCGTCTCGAACGCATGCAAAAAAAATCCAACGATCAGTGAAATACACGATTGGACAAATTAACCCATTTGCATATGCGATGTTTTCTAAAGGCAACATTGTTATTTCAAATAATGCCACGGTTGATAGTTATGACTCTAATGTAGGTAGTTATGGAGGGGCTAATATTAAGACAAATGGTGATGTGGGGACGAATGGCGGCACCATTGATGTTTTGACCGTAGGTAATAATGCCGTGATTATGGGAGATGCATCGACGGGGGCTGGCGGTACTATTGATGTGGGTAACGGTGGCATGATTTCTGGAACACAAACACATAGTAATAATATTTCTTTGCCATCTGTTACGGTTCCAGCAACATTGACAAGTTTGATAAGCAATGGAACCTTATCCGTAGGCAATAAAGGGACAACGACATTAACTGCAGGGAATTATAAGTATAGTAATATTAATTTGGCTAATAATTCGACATTAAATGTCACAGGAAATGTCTCATTATATTTAACCGGAGCATCGTCATTATCAACAGGGAATGGTGTGACTATTAATGTGAATAGTGGGGCAACATTGAAAGTGTATGTGGATGGGGTTTTAAATGTGGGCAATAATGCAGTCATTAATAATGTTTCACATGTTCCATCGAATTTGCAGATTTATAGCACCTACACAGGAAGCGATGGGGTGACGCTGAGCAATAATGGCGATATGTATGGCGCGATTTATTCACCCAATACGAAGGTTACTATTAATAATAATGGTTCTTATTACGGCTCAGCGATAGGAAGTATATTGAGTTTGGCCAATAATGGCGAAGTTCACTATGATGAACAATTAAATAATTTAGCTAATCCATATGCGTCAACGGTTTTTTCTAATTGGCAGGAAATTTGATAATGCGAAAGATATATCTTGCCTTCTTACTTGTAGTGTTATGTCAATCATCGATTGTCGCTGAAGATAGAATTCCCGCACCAAGTCTTTTGCCGCATACGCAAACCCAGATGCAATACCCTGGTTTTTGGATTAGCCGTCATCCTCATCCGGACCAAGTGATTTTATCGTCGGAACAAATCAAACAGTTCAATGAGCATGTGCAAAGCACATTAAATTTGACTCACGATATTTTTGCATCGACGGAAAATCTGCGCATGGAGCGGTTGTTTGAGGATTTGAATAAAAATATTAATGATTATTCCGACAAAGGTTTTTATACCAAGAATAATGTCCGTGATGACCGTGAGTTTCAAGAAAATGCGAAGAAAGATATTCAAATGGCAGGAATTGTCTCAGGTAGTGCCCCGCGTTATGCCATTGTCACCCAATTAGCAGATCAACGTTTTTGGCCAACCGCTGATCCTTTATTTGAAAAACAAAATGATATTGATTTTGATCAATTGCAAAACAGTGGTTTAGATGTCGGTACACCCGTCGCTGTTGTGCATACAAGCCGTGATGGGCAATGGGCGTACACATATGGGCCAATTAGTGATGGATGGGTGAAGGTTAATCATTTGGCTTTTGCCAAGAAAGAAACCATTGCATCGTTTATTCACGAAGATAATTTTGTAGTTGTGAGTATTCCTCATGCGGACATTTATTTAGATAGCGCCATGACCCAATTGGTCACCCAAGCGCGCATGGGTGTGCGTTTACCTTTAGTGAGCCTTGATGATACGCAGGCCATTGTGCGTGTTCCCATTAAAGATGCTCAAGGTAATGCGCAATTTATCGACGGGTATATGGCCAAAGAGGCTGTTCATGCGGGCTATATGCCATTAACCGCCAGAAATTTATATACGCTGTCATTAAAATGGTTGCATACGCCCTATGGGTGGGGTGATATGCAAGGCGGTGTGGATTGTTCGCGTTTAATGGCGGCCGTCTATGCAACGAT
>CAYZPQ010000140.1:0-5805 GCA_964480185.1 uncultured Planctomycetales bacterium
TCTTCTAACATCTTATGATAGCGACGATCTCCAATACCAGTAAACACACATTGGCAGCCCATTCGCACCATATCATCGATGGCTTCAGCAATAATATCCACACCTTTTTGATGGCATAAGCGTGCAACAAAACCGAATAAGGGTTTACCCTCGTCGGGTAATTTCAACGCCGCAAGTACAGCTGATTTATTTAAGGCCTTGCCTGCCAAATCACCGGGCGCAAAAGGATGATCGAGCAATGGATCGTCTTTCGGATTCCAGGCATCATAATCAAGGCCATTGAGAATACCAAACACACTGCTGCTGCGATTGCGCAATACTCCGTCTAAACCACAGCCAAATTGGGCAGTCTGAATATCTTTGGCATATTGAGGACTTACTGTGGTAATGGCATCCGCAAAAATAATACCGCCTTTAAGCATATTCACTTTTTCATAAAACTCCACACCTTGGGTATGGAATAAATGCCCGTCGATGCCAAGGCGACCATATTGCTCTTTGGGGAAAACGCCTTGATAGGCTAAATTGTGAATTGTCAGCGCTGAGATTGTATTCTTAAAGAATGGGTCTTTAAGATAATTTGTCTTTAATAAAATAGGAACAAGTGCTGTATGCCAATCGTGACAATGAATAACGTCGGGCTTAAAACGGATGTCTTTCAATAATCGGATCGACTCATGGCAAAAGTAGGCAAAGCGTTCTAAATTATCGTCGAAATCCCCTTCGGCATCCCCATACAATCCCCCATCACGGCCAAAATAATATTGATGTTCAATGAAGTAGACCCGCACATTCTTTCCAATACGCACGACGGGAGACGGGACATTGAATTTAGATGATTTATACCGAGGGGTAATGACAATGACTTGATGCCCTAAACTTTCTAACACCGGCGGCAAAGCCCCGCACACATCAGCCAAACCACCAGTCTTGGCAAAAGGAACAACTTCGGATGCACAGATAACAATATTCATTCAAAACCCTTTTTAAACTTTATTCATTTCCAGCCAATTGGGCCCGGTTTTAACCGAGGCTTTTAATGGCACATCGAGCGTTAATACATTTTCCATGGTTGTTTTAACTAAATCAATCATGGTCTTAACTTCTTTAGGTGGCACATTGAAAACCAATTCATCATGCACAGTCATGAGCATGGTTGACTTTAATTTCTGCTCGTGCATCGCCTTATCAACGTGAACCATGGCGAGTTTAATCATATCAGCCGCAGTACCTTGCACCGGTGTATTAATCGCCTGACGCTCAGCAAATTGGCGTAAGCCTTGATTCGAATTATGAATTTGAGGCAAATAGCGACGACGGCCAAACATGGTGGTCACATAACCCAAATCGCGGGCCTTTTGAATTTCTTGGTCCATGAATTCACGGACTTTAGGATAACGTAAGAAATACCGCTCGATAAATTCTTGGGCTTTGGCATTCGGCACTTCTAAATCTTTGGCTAACCCAAACGCTGAAATCCCATAAATAATTCCAAAATTCACACGCTTAGCCGCATAACGCATACTCTCTTCCACTTGATCTTGTGGAATATCAAACATTAATGACGCTGTATAACGGTGAATATCTTGGTCTTCAGCAAAGGCTTTACTTAAATTAACATCCTTGCATAAATGAGCAAGTACTCTTAATTCAATTTGCGAATAATCAACCGCTAATAAAATATCATCCTTAGCGTAAGGCACAAAAGCCCGTCGGATTTGACGCCCTAATTCGGTACGAATAGGAATGTTTTGTAAATTAGGATTGGTCGAACTTAAACGCCCTGTCTCTGCCCCGGTTTGATTAAATGTGGTATGAATGCGACCTGTTGTGGGATTAATCAACAACGGTAAGGCATCAATGTAGGTCGATTTTAATTTTGCTAAGGTGCGGTATTCTAAAATCATTGCCGGCAAAGGATGCTGGCTTGCTAAACGGCTCAATACTTCTTCGTCGGTCGAATAACCTGTTTTGGTCTTTTTAATGACGGGGAGCTTTAATTTTTCAAAAAGGATTTCACTTAATTGCTTTGGCGAATTGAGATTAAACTTTATTTCAGCTAATTCATAAAGCTTATTCTCGAGCTCATGGATTTTTGTCTCACATATCGATGAAAGCTCGGCCAATACCTCTTTATCAACAACGACACCATCTTTTTCAATCTCATACAACACTTGGGCTAAGGGCAATTCAATATCATTCAATAATTGCTCAAGGCCTTGCTCTTTCACCAAACGCTGCTGAACATCATACAAAGCCTGCATGGCCTCATCACTGACACGGCCTTGATTTAAATCATACTGACCTTGCCCGCCGGATAAGACATAATCTGCCAATGCCACATCAAAAATAGGCGTCTTCGCTACATCATCTTGTGTAATTAAACCATCCTTCAAACAACTCTTGGTATCCATCACAATCAATATCGATTGACCACGCTCATTCTTTCCCTTGCAGACACGCACTAAATCTACAGGTGCTTCGGTAATAGGAAGTTTGCCTGGTGTTAAATCATCTAAAAAGCGTTTGAATTCAAGGTCTTTATAAATCTTAGCTAATTCCTCGACGTTAAAAGGCTGTACTTTTAATTCATCGAGGCGAATGGTTAGAGGCAAATCGACATGCAATGTGGCCAATTGTTTACTTAAGAGTGCCGCTTCCTTACCGGCAATTAATTTCTCTTTAAGTTTAGAAGCCTTCATCCCATCGATGGATTGATAAATACCCTCAATCGTGCCATATTCTTTTAATAATTTAACAGCTGTGACTTCTCCAACTCCGTCGACACCGGGAATATTATCGGAAGCATCTCCAGCTAAACCAATATAGTCAACAATTTGATCAGGCCTTACACCAAATTTTTCTTCGACATCAGCCGTCTCAACAATTTTATCCAACCGAGGACTAAATAAAACAATGGGGCCACCAACAATTTGCCCCATGTCTTTATCTTCAGTGACAATGATCGCTTGAGTATCCTTATTGGTAAAACGTTTGGCCAAAGTCCCCATCACATCATCTGCCTCATACCCCTCGAGCTCAATCATGGGAATGTGATACGCTTCAATAATCTTACGGATAACGGGAATTTGAACACGCAATTCATCGGGCATGGACTGACGGTTGGCTTTATACTCGGCGTAGGCTTCTTGCCTTAAGGTGGCTTTGCTAATATCAAAACACACAGCCATGTGGGTGGGCTGATGGCTTTTGATAATTTTATGCAGCATATTGCAAAAACCAAACACGGCATTCGTTGGCTGTCCTTTTGAGTTGGTCAAAGCCTTCACCGCATAAAAAGCGCGGTAACAAAGGCCATGTCCGTCAATCAAGAACAAACGGTTGGTCATGATCAAATTCCAAGAAGGGTTTCTTCGCGGCCTGCGATGGTTTCTTTATTAAGAATGATTTGGGTCAATGGTTGTATATAATCAGGTGCATTATAAAGGATGGCACCCACCAATTGATCATTCACGGCATAGACTTTTTTAAATATATTCTGAGGCCCATTAAAACGCAAATACTCACGACCTCCTTCAGGCAAACAGGTAATACCGACGGCATAGCCATCTAAAATATCTAAACCAAAATGTGTTGGCTCAATAGGCAACAATAAAGGCTTAATACTCGCCTCTTCAAGCAGTTGATCGCCCTCAGGCAATTGAGGCTCGGAGAGCATGCCTTTTTCAACGGTTGTTTCATCAAAGATAACGGCAGAAGCTGCCATGACTTTTCCTGATTGCAAACGCACGGCTTTCACATCACTATCACCTAAAATTTCTTCGATAGCAGAGTCGATGACACGCACTCCATCACCCTCAAGAATTTGTTTTAATAAAGAGCCTGTTTCATCATCGAAAATATTTGCCATTAAACCTTGAGGTGCACAAATAATAACTTCCTTATT
Source organism: uncultured Planctomycetales bacterium (assembly GCA_964480185.1). Lineage (GTDB taxonomy): Bacteria > Omnitrophota > Gorgyraeia > Zapsychrales > Fredricksoniimonadaceae > CAYZPQ01. The sequence goes on from CAYZPQ010000140.1 coordinate 3,908, forward strand.
GAGCTTACGTAAGGCACATGCCACATTAAGCCCTTGGAAATTGGTGACATTCACAAAAACAGTTTCAATATCAATAAGTTGTTTGGCTAATTTCTTAATGGACGTAAAACTAACTGCATCAAACACACCTTGCTTCTGATGACCTTTAAGTGCAGGCACATTAAAAACACCTGTATCAATTAAAATTAAACGATCATAACTAATTTGGCGTTTCGATTCGGTTGTGACATGACGACGTTTAACACTAATGCGTGCTAATTTTTCATTGGTAATAATATCCACACGATTATCGGCGAAGAATTTATCTAATTGGGGATGTAATTTTACTTCTTTAATCTCATGCGCTAGCCACGACGGTAAAAGCTCACGGGAATAAGGCAATACCCCTTCGGTGCAAAATAATGTAATCGAGGAATCTTTATCTTTCGAACGGATATCGATGATTTTATCAACAGCAAGCGCTGAGTTAGAAACAATGACTATGTGTGGCATAAGAGATACCGATAAGCCTTAATGGCATTTTGCATTAATATAACTGATGTCACAGGCCCCACTCCACCGGGTACCGGTGAAATAAATGACGCAGTCTTGACACATGAATCAAAATCAACATCACCCACAATCTTTCCATTAACTTCATTAATTCCAACATCAATCACAATGGCGCCTGGTTTTAACCATTCCCCTTTTAAGAAATGAGGTTTACCAATAGCAGCAATGACAATGTCAGCGCGTTTAATGTGCTCTTCTAATTTTCCCGCTTTACTCGTCGCTGAATGGCAGACCGTGACAGTGACATGCTCATCTAATAATAACATCGCAACCGGACGACCAACAATTTCACTACGACCAAGCACCACTGCTTCTTTGCCTGCTAAACTCACACCCGATGATTTAAGTAAAGCAATGGCTGCCGCGGGAGTACACATATTGATACGCTCAATATCTTTGCGTGGATCAATGACTTTGACTAAGACATCAAAATTTAAATGAGCAGGTAATGGTTTATTTAAAATAACGCCATGCACTTCTTGATAGGCGTTTAAATCAACAATTAATTTTAATAATCCCTGCTGCGTAATCGTCTCGGGCTGGCGTTGCAATTCATATTTAATCCCTAAACTCTCGGCCGTACGTTGCTGGCTTAAAGCATAAGAAAGTCCTGCCGGATCATCACCGACGACAATACTAACAATATGTGGGGCTTTTTTATATTGGGAAACGAGTGTGGTGATTTCAGCGTGTAATTGCTCTTTTAACGAATTCGCTAATTGTTTGCCATCTAGAACTTGAGCACTCATGAATTAATCCTAACCATCACCTTAGCTCCATTAAACCCAGCAAATAATAATTCCACTGCCACTTCAACGTCAGATAATAAATAAGGATTACCACGGTCTACTAAAAATGGAGCTAATTGCAATGCCTTATAACACAATTGGCATACTTCAGCTGGTACGATACGCGCTTCCTTCGTCGCTGCCTTTTGCGTCTTAATATCTTTACCCTTAGCCTTACTTACACCTAAATACGCTTTAGCATCCAACGTTGCTAATTGCAATAATCGACGACGCATGGCTTCGGTTTGAACCAAAGATGCTTTAAGGCGTTTCTCAACTGCGGCTGTATTGGCTTTACGTCCAATGGAATATTGCGTAACCATGGATAATAATCCAACACCCATCGCTGCCGTTAAAGCAGCCGCAGAACCCCCTCCAGGAATTGGTTCACGACGGGATAATTGGTCTAAGTAGTCAGAGATGCGGTAAGAAGAAAAATTAAGTGCCATAGGTTTTATCTTAACAAATTAACAGGACGCCAACAGTAATTTTTATAGTTTTAATGCGACGAAATAAAATGCTCGGCCTCTAAAGCCGCCATACATCCACTACCTGCTG
>CAYZPQ010000141.1:0-5799 GCA_964480185.1 uncultured Planctomycetales bacterium
GGTCTTAACGACGATATTCTTAACCCATTCAATCGATTCTTCGACAATCGCAACGGATTTATCACGACGTGTACGGGCACGTTCTTCGCGGTAAATAATATAGCGCTTAGCCACATCATGGTAACCCGCGGCCATGATAATTTTTTCAACAATGTCTTGGATTTCTTCAATTTGAATGGATTTACCTTCAGGCCAACGGGTGCGGATTTCAGCAACAACGCGATCAGAAATTTCATGCGCTTTTTCAATTAAAATTTCATTATAAACACCCTTATTATGGGCAATTAGGGCCTTGGCAATCGCTAAGGTGATCTTTTCTTGTTTAAACGACACAACCTTGCCATCACGTTTAGCTACAGAATATAAATCAAATAATTTACGGCGTTCCGCATGGTAACGGCGGTAACTGGCATAACGTTCGGCAACTTCTTTGCAATCATTTTCATAGAGCTGACGGATAACTTCATCTTGAATTTCTTCCACCGTTAAAAAAGGCTTTTGTATGCCCCGTTCATTGACCACTGCCACCACACAGTCAGTCACTTTCTTGACATTTTCCAACATTTGCTCAGGCAACTCAGATTCACGTGGCAAACCAGCCTGTTCTTTAAAGGCATTGGACACTGCGTGAAGGATACGGCTTGGGATAAATTCGATTAACTGACCATTGCGTTTTTGAACCTTGATATCATACACATTTGAGCTGTTGGTGGTGGTTTGTTGGGACATGTTGCTAACTCCTTAAAAATTATAATAACACTATATGTATGTGGTGCCCTGCTTGGGATGTACTACATATAGTAGTAAGGCGGGTTTGCAAAGTCAAAGAAAATCTAAAATATTTTTTGGAAAATTTCCGGTTTGAGATCGTCGAAGAATGACGTTTATCTCAAACCGGAATAATAATTTTTAAAATAAATGCAGAATTAAAAACTTATTTCTTATTGTACAATTTTTCAACTTCAGCCCAATTCACAATATTCCAAAAAGCGGCAATATAATCAGGTCTGCGATTTTGATAATTGAGGTAATAGGCATGTTCCCACACATCAATTCCTAATAAAGGCTTCTTGCCTTCCATGATGGGACTGTCTTGATTGGCTGTTGAACTGATTTCAAGCGCACCATCTTTAAGACTTAACCAGGCCCAGCCTGATCCAAAACGCGTCGTGGCGGCTTGAGCAAATTTCTCTTTAAACGCATCAAAAGAACCAAATGTTTTATTGATCGCAGCTGCAACATTTCCTGTTGGAACGCCACCCGCATTTGGTCCAATAATTGTCCAAAATAATGAATGATTCGCATGCCCACCACCATTATTGCGCACAACATTACGAATATCTTCTGGCACCGCTGCTAAATTCGCAATCAAATCCTCGACGGACTTGCTTTCTAAATCAGCTTTGCCTTTTAAAGCATTGTTCACATTATTGATGTAGGCTTGGTGATGTTTGGTGTGATGAATTTCCATTGTTTTGGCATCGATATGAGGCTCGAGTGCATTTAGTGCGTAGGGTAAAGCAGGTAGTGTGTAGGCCATGTTATTTTTTCTCCATTCGTTGGCAAATTGGTTCGATTTCAATAGTTGAAAGGTTGGCAACCAGATGGGGACACCGACTCAATTGGCGCTAAAAGGCGCCAAGGGAGTCAATGTCCCCGGTCGGCAAAGCTATTAGTGTTTTCCTCCACAACCACAGGCGTGGTCACCATGGGTAAAGAGGTTTAAAACTTCTTCATAATTTGGCTCAGAAGCAACTTCTTTGACTAATTGTGTATAAACGACTTTACCTTCGGCATTCACGACGAAGATAGAACGTGCTAATAAGTTTAATCCCTTGATTAAAACACCATAGGTTTCACCAAAATTACCACGGTAATCAGACAATGTTTTTACAGCTGTAGCACCAGCCGCACCGCACCAGCGTTTTTGAGCAAAAGGAAGATCTTTGCTGACAGTTAATACAACCACATCTGCTAATTTAGAGGCTTCTTGATTAAATCTCTTGGTTTGAAGATCGCAAATAGGCGTATCTAATGAAGGAACAACGGAAATAATCACTTTCTTTCCTTTAAATGACGATAATTTCACTTCCGAAAGATCATTCGCAACCAAAGTCACATCAGGTGCATTATCCCCTACTTTAATTTCAGTACCAGTAAGTGTTAAAGGATTGCCCTTCATGGTGACAAGACCTGTACGTTCTGCCATATAAACCTCCCCTATTTTAAGTTAATTATTTCTTTTCAAATGACTTATACACTTGAGCGGCTAAGACGCCACCCACGATTGGACCTACCCAGTAAATCCATAGATTTGCTAAATTACCACCGACGATGGCAGGACCAAAATGACGCGCAGGATTCATCGCTGCCCCTGTCACTGGACCACCCATCATAATATCTAAAGCAACGGTTAAACCGATGAATAATCCTCCAACTTTTGGAGCTCTCGCATCCACCGCTGTACCATAAATAACAAAAACTAAAAAGAATGTCAGAATGGCTTCAACAATTAACGCTGCTGTCACCGATGTGGTTACTGCTAAGGATGGTGTTCCAAATCCCACAGCAGTTAAGACATCCGCAGGAAGAGCAATGCCGATGACATAGGCCGCAGCAAGCGCACCCGCACACTGCACAATGACATAACCAATCGCATTGGTTGCATCAATTTTCTTAGCCGTCAACAATGCAATTGTTACGGCAGGATTAAAATGACCACCACTAATAGCACCTACAGCGGAAGCCATGACGGCAATGGTCAACCCATGTGCCAAGGCAATACCCGCTAAACCTAATTTCCCGCCGGTGGTATGGTCTGCAGCAATAGCCCCAACACCGATAAAAATTAGCGCAAAAGTACCGATGAATTCTGCAATCAATGCTTTTTTATTCATAATGACCTTTCATACATGATAAAAATTAAAGGAAGGATGAGAGCGAGGTTCTATATTACAATTTTTGGTTTAATTGTCAACACAGATTAAACGTATGCTATAATCCCTTAATAAATTATACCTCTTTAGCTTCATCACCATTACCATTTACGAGACACTTATGAAATTCACCTATAAAACCCAAATCCGCCTTCACGACACCGATGCCGCAGGGATATTGTTCTTTGCGAATCAATTCAAAATACTCCACGATGCGTATGAGCATGTGCTTGAGAAAATGGGCTTTAGTTTTAATCAAATGCTAACCAAACGCAGCTATTTCCTTCCTATCGTCCATGCCGAGTCTGATTATAAAAAGCCTTTGTTTGTTGGTGATAAAGTTGTGGTCACTGTCAACGTGGCCCATATTGGCACCACCTCATTTAGCTTTGCCTATCAACTCCATAATCTGAAAAAACAATTGGTTGGTTCGGGTAAAACGGTGCATGTCACCATCAATAAAAAGACCCGTGCTAAAATTACTTTGCCTGCAGAGTGCCGGCAAGCGCTGTTAAAATTTTCCGGGAAGGCTTAAGGCCTTGAGCCAGAGTTGGCCAAGGGTAAAAGAATTGCGGGACTTTTAAAGCGGGCAAAGATCGACGACATTCATCTCTTAACTTCACTATATTCTCTTCTTTATCCATCTCACAGAAAGCAACAGGCACTTGACCATATTCAGGATTTGATTGAGGAACCACAATCGCCTGTTTAATGCCAGGAAGCGTTAATAATACTCTCTCAATTTCTTCCGGATGAATATTTTCTCCCGCACAAATGAACATATTATCGCGACGACCTTTAATGCGTAAATGCCCTTCGGTGTTTATTTCTCCCAAATCACCGGTGTGAAAATAGCCTTGATCATCCACAGGTCGATGAATTTTCTGACCTAAAATATATCCTTTAAATACGACGTCCCCTTTGACTAAAACTTCTCCTTCAGAACTTAAAACAACATCACGGCCTGGCAAAATGTGAGCCCATGGTTTTTCAGCATGAACGACGCGGACTGTTGCTACTTGTGAGGCTGTTTCGGTTAAACCATAGGTAATAAAAACAGGTAAAGCATGGTTTAATGCTCGCTCTAAGAGTGTTTGACTAATCGCACTTCCTCCGATGAGAATAGCTTTGAGTTTCTTTAAAATAGCAATATCTTCGGGTTTATTTAATAAACGGTACATTTGGGTTGGGACTAAAGAAACATGGGTTACGCCAGGACGTTTAATATCATCACTAAGTGAATCGCTTCCAGCAATAATTAAAGTACTATCCGCTTCAAGGCAACGCGCCACAATACTTAAACCTGATACATGGTATAGGGGTAAAGAAAGCAACCATCCATCATTCGATTCAAAAGGAATAACCGCGCGTGCCCCTTTGGCATTTGCCATTAAATTACCGATAGTTAATAAAGCGGCTTTGGGTTCTCCGTTAGAACCTGAGGTTGCTACAATCACCGCCTCTTGAGATGGATCAAACGGAGGCCATTTTTCTGCCGCAGATAATTGCAGCCTTGAATCAAATGCAACGATCTTTTTAATATCTTCCCGTTTAAAGAAAAATAAAGCGCTAATCTTCTGGGCATAGGCCTTGGCTTGTGGCAGCGGCAAATGCGGATTAATGGGACAGGCAATAATACCCATGCGCCAAAAACATAATACCAACACTGCATATTCGACGGTATTCGTGTCATAGAGCGCAACGCGTGAGCCCGAGTTGACACCCATCGACTTTAAGACTTTAATCGTCGAGGAAATATACGTATGTATTTGATCTTCCTGAATTAACCGTGTGCCAAAACGGATGATCATGCCAACCAACTTTCAGTACCAAAACCTGGGGCTTGATCTGTATGAGAGGCAAGCTGCGTCAACATTGTTTGACCGATGCTTGTTTCAAACATAGAACTGATTACAGCTTTTTTCCCTAAACGTTGAGCTTGTTCAATCCAATCTAAACTAATCAGCACTCCCCCAAGCAAACTTGGTTTAATTACATAATAATCAACCGCATCACTATTCGTCAATGTTGGCATACAACGGCCAGGTGCTGTCACATCACAGCGTGATGTCATTAATGTTTCATCTAAAGCCACAGGGATGTGGGCTTGTTTAGCAAATTCTGCCAATTGCGATGGATCCGCCAAAGGCTCTTCAATAAATTGAATATGGGCTCGGCCAATATTTTGAACAAAAGTCACGGCTTGTGCTACGCTCCATGCCCGATTCGCATCTAAACGAATAGTCCCATCCGACGGAAGAACACTACGTACCGCCTGAACTTTGGCTACATCTAAAGGAATATTACGATTGCCTACTTTAAGTTTAAAGAAACGATAACCAGCCTCCACACAATTCGTAGCTTCTTCTAAGATTTGCTTATTATCACCTTGTAATAAAGCCACAGGCATAAATTTCTTTAAAGGGACACCTAAAAATTCTGCTAAGGATTGCCCACGTGCTTGAGCCACCAACTGGATCAAAGCGGATTCGATGGCAAAACGACTACTAGGCGCACATTCTTTAAGCGCATTACGTAAGAATGCAAATAATTGCTCTTTATCAGTTGCGATAGATTGCCCCACCATCGTCTGCCCATATAATTTCAAATCATGCGCTGACTTTTTTAATGTTTCTGATGAAAAACCTTCCAAAGGCGAAGCTTCCCCTTGTGCAGAAATAGTATGGGCTGTAAAGGTTCCATAATATCCTTCACGAAACGATAGAGATTGGCCAGCAACATGAAAAGGTTTCTTAAAGGATTTCTTATAAGGGGCAATATCAAACGCTGTGATTATTAACGGCTGCATGCTAAGGATTGCCCACGTGCTTGAGCCACCAACTGGATCAAAGCGGATTCGATG
>CAYZPQ010000142.1:0-5797 GCA_964480185.1 uncultured Planctomycetales bacterium
CACGGGACTAATACATATAAAAAAGATGAAAAATTCAGCAAAAATAACAGAAATATTTAAGTCCATTCAAGGTGAGGGGAAATACGTTGGGGCTCCTCAGGTATTTGTACGGTTCTTTGAATGCCATATGCATTGCACGTGGTGTGATACGCCAGGGTCCATTGGTGATACGACGCATGACTATCAAGAAGTTGAATTGCGGCAATTGGTCAATGATGTCACGACTCTTTATCCAGGATGTCATTCGGTGAGTATTACGGGTGGAGAACCTTTAATGCAACATGAGTTCTTGAAGGAGTTTTTGCCTTTATTGCGTGAACGTCAGCAAAAGATTTATTTAGAAACGAGTGGGGTGTTGTATAAAGAGCTTTCCAATGTGATTGATCTTGTTGATATTGTCTCCATGGATATTAAATTGCCATCGTCGACAAAACAGCCGGCATTTTGGAAAGAGCATGAGGAATTTATTAAGATTGCGCGCGCCAAAGATCTTTTTATTAAGATTGTGATTACGCGTGATACGATTGATGCGGATGTGCATCAGGCAGTGGATTTGATTCGTCGCATTGATCCAAACATTTTATGCATATTTCAGCCGAACTTTTTAGAAATGAAACAAGGTGTTATTACTAAATGCCAAGAGTATCAAGAATATGCGGCAACGCATTTAAAAGATACCCGTGTCATGATTCAAGCCCATAAATTAATGAAATTGCGATAAGGAACGTTTATGAAAAAAGTTAGCTCCTATGAAGGTAAACAAAATAATATTCGGACATTGAAATTACCCGAGATTGAAGTCTGGGAAAATCAGTATCCTGAGCGTGATTTTATTGTCGATTTAACGATTCCGGAATTTACCTGCATTTGCCCTAAAACAGGTTTGCCCGATTTTGCAGTGATCCAAGTGAAATACAAACCTTCCAAAGTATGTTTGGAATTAAAGTCACTTAAGATGTATTTAATTGAATACCGCACCGTCGGTGTTTTCCATGAGCATTTGGTGAATCGTTTGATGGATGATTTTGTTAAAGCCTGCAAGCCTCGCTGGATGAAAGTGGAAGTCATCATGAATCCTCGTGGCGGCATTGCAACAACAGTCACGGCTGAATACCCACAAAATAAAAAATAAAAATAATTGGTAGCTGTCACCAATTATTAATTGGTGACAGCTACCAATTAATTAAAAGGATGATTATTATGCCAAGACCAGATGGACGTAAAGCGAATCAGCTTCGAGCGATTAAAGTGACGAAGAATTATATGAAGAATGCGGAAGGGTCTTGTTTGATTGAGTTTGGGGATACGAAGGTGATTTGTTCGGCCTCCGTTGAAGAAGGGGTGCCGCCATTTTTAAAAGGGTCAGGTAAGGGTTGGGTTACAGCAGAGTATGGGATGTTGCCTCGTTCATGCGGGTCACGTATTCGACGTGAAAAGACCAGTGGGCGTACCGAAGAAATTCAACGCTTAGTCGGTCGTAGTTTAAGATCTGTGGTGAAAATGGATTTATTAGGTGAACGTACCATTCGTATTGATTGTGATGTATTGCAAGGGGATGGGGGAACACGTACGGCATCGATCACCGGTGGTTTTATTGCTTTAGGTTTAGCGATTAGCTGGATGAAGAAACAAAATTTAATTACGGTAAGTCCCTTAAAAGATTATGTCGCGGCAATTTCCGTCGGTGTTTTTCAAGGAACACCGGTGCTTGATTTAAACTATGCGGAAGATTCAAAGGCAGATGTGGATATGAACGTGGTCATGGTTGGCTCGGGGCAATTTGTGGAAGTGCAAGGAACTGGTGAAGGTGGGACATTCTCGGATAAAGAAATGACTCAATTGCTGACCCTTGCTAAAAAAGGCATTAAGGAACTTATTGTTCTGCAAAAGAGTTTTGTACCAAAGATCACATTCTAAATATGCGTAAATTAATTGTCGCCTCACGCAATGTTGGAAAAGTCAGCGAAATTAAAGAATTACTCGCAGGGCTTCCCTATGAAGTCAGTTCTCTTTTAGAATATCCCCACTTACCTGATATTGTCGAAGACGGCACAACCTATATTGAAAATGCTTTAAAAAAAGCTCAAGGCATTGCGAAGCTCACTGGTCAATTGACCATGTCCGATGATTCGGGCTTGGAAGTCAAAGCCTTAAAATGGGGGCCTGGAATTTTCTCCGCCCGTTTTGCAGGTCATGGGGCTTCCGAAGAAGCAAAAAATAGAAAGTTATTAGCTATGCTCAAAGGCGTCCCTTTAAGCAAACGTCAAGCCCGTTACCGCTGTGTCATTGCTTTTGTCGACGGTAAAGGCCATGAGCTGGGTGTTGTTCAAGGAACATGCAGTGGGGTGCTGGCATTAAAGAAACAAGGTAAAAATGGTTTTGGTTTCGATCCACTCTTTATCCTCAAACGCTATAATAAAACATTTGGCGAACTTGATCCTAAAATCAAAGCCACCATTTCTCATCGCGCGCGCGCTTTAAAGAAATTCAAGAAGCTCTTATTAAAATACTAACGTTATTTAATTAAAGAAGGTAAGACGTTAAACAAGGTATTGATGACTTGGGGAACGGAGATCTTCTTTTTGAATTTTGGGGCAGCAATTTTATCATAGATAGTTACTTCTAAACTACGCAATACATCTTCGGCAATCGTCGGCACATAGCTCGAACTTAAATCGATCGTTACTTTTAAATCACACATTTGATCAAAACCAATCCAACCTTGAGTAAGCATGACTAAGGTGCTACTCTTTAAACGTAAGCTCTCCGTCGATATTTTCTGATTTTCGATGACGAAGTTCCCTTCCACATCGGTAATCATTACATCACCCACACGCAGGGCTTCATTAAGAACACCTAATAATCCTTTAAAGACATTAAACTCAGCTAAGAACCCTTCACGAATCGCTAAAGATCCTTTGCCTTTAAGATTGATAATGTCCGTTAAATTACCATTAAAGACGCTCGTTAAATAAAATTTCCCACTCACATTCTCAGCACTTAAAGGGCTGTCCATTTTCAATTTTTTAATATCAATGGCATCAATATTTAAGGCAAGTTCAAAGGGCAGAGTAGCGACTTTCAAATCACTAGAACCAACCCCATGCACCGTGCCATCATACACATTAGCATCGACGGTAAAATTATTGATTTTCCCATCGGCTTGGGCGACCACTAATTTAAGGGTGTTGATTTTATAACCAGCCACCGACACGAGAGGGCTTGTGATTGTTGCATTGGTGGTTAAGTTTTTCCAATCCATGGCTGGGCCTTTGACCGTTGACGTTAAGGCAATAGCACCAGTGGGTTTAATGGGTTCTAAAGGCTTTTGCTGCTCGGCAGGTAATAATTTCACAATGTCTTCAATTAAGAATTGGCTATTGGCCGTGATATCTAGAATAGGTTGCTGTTGATTTGCCACATTAACGGTTCCGGCGGTATCAAAAGCAATGGTCAAGTATTTGCCTTTTAATTGATTAATGGTGACAATATCACCTTCTTTAGCAATATCTGCTTTTAATTGAACATCAGCTCCGTCGAGGGTTGTTGTTACTTTAGGATTTTTGAAATCATTTAATTGGCCAGTTAAGACGTAAGCTTTATCTAAATATGTTCCTTTAAAGTCGCGCCAAATTAAAGAATTAGGAGTGGCTTCCACAATACCACTTACATTCTTAACACTTTGATTAGCCTTACCTGCAACCACATTGACATTGGCTAAAGTTGCTAAGGCTTGAATTTCCCCAGCCAAAGGATCTTGCATGGAGCCTTTGAATTTAATTTTAAATGACGCAGTACCTGACACATCCAATTGCTGTTCTTCAAATAATTGAGGTAAATAATTTTTGACCAACGCTAAATTGGCATCATTGGCTTCGGCGTTAATATCAATAAGAGGGGACTGGTATTGGCTAACGGTGCCTGAGGCACGGAATGATGTGTCTAAAATATTAACCGTGAGTGCATTGATCGTCGCTGTTTGGTCGGTGAAATCCGCATCAAGGCCAATGCCATCTAAAGGTGTATAAGGATAACCACTGACTTTGGCATCTGAAAAAGTGATGGAACCTTTATAGGTTGCTTGGGCTGGTGTTTTTAAAGGGACGGTGGCTTCAATTTCTAATTGAGGAGAGACTTCAATAACTTTTTCACCAGGTAAGGTCACTTTACCGCGTAATACTTCTAATTCCGTCGACACTTTCACGATATCCTGACCAAACTTCACCATCAGTTTATGTGCATTCAATGATCCCTTGGCATCGACCACTTGATCAATGGCGACCGCATAATCATCGACAACAAGTTTGCCTGTTAATCCGATAGAACCATCTTGATGAATGGTTGCATTTAAATCATTCATCGACACATTCCCGCTAAATTCTTGGCCAGGCTGTTTGAATAAGAATTTATCCGCTTTAATATCACTGACAACGGTGATGGTATTGGCGGGATCAATGGTGACTGTCATGGGCTTGACGGATAATGCAGAGGTGGATATATTCATGGCAGCCATGGTGACGGCGGCATTATTCACTAAAATTCCTCCCACCACTTGAATGCCATCTTTATCTCGACGGGCTTTGATGTTTTCTAAATTAATATCACCTTTGAAAGACTGATTCGTTCCTGCAGTGACAGCTAATGATTTTGCTTTTAAATTCCCATCAAATGTTAAATCATTGCCAGAAATATTCGCATCATTAATATGAGCGATAATTCCCGATGGAGCTTGCACGCTTAATTGTGGCATGGTGAAATTCAACGTGGTTAATTGAATGTCTCCGTGTGCGACGATGGGGCCATTGCTATAGGTTGCATCCACATTGCTGGCATTTAACGTTGTTTTAATTTGATAGTCTAAATAACCCGCGTCAACATTGCTAATATCAACATTGCCTTTAAAGACAATTTTTTCTTTGCTGTAATCAATGTCCGCATCGATCAAATCAATTTGACCACTGGTGATACGTAAGTCTTTGACAGCAACTAAATTCATGTAGGCCGCTGTATTAATATTTTTAATAAGCACCTTAGCTTGCAGGCTTCCATCAAGAGGCGAGTAGGATCCTTTCGCGCTCAATACCCCATTCGATTTGGGTGTAATGGTTTTAAAATCAAAACCAATCCCTTTATAAGCAAGCGACAGCGATAAATTGATATCATCAAAGAGTTCATTAAATTCAGGGCTACGGGCTTTATCATCTAAGCGAATTTGACCACCGACAATATTGATACCACCCACAGTAACTTTAAAGGGAGAAGGTTTGCCGTCACTTGGAGGAGGAGTTAATAAATCACTAAAATTCCAGGTTGTTTCCGTCGTGCGGATTAAATGAGCGGAGGGTTGTTCAACAGTGACAAAGGGAATGCTAATCGTATGCTCTTTGGTGCCTGGGATAAAAATAAGCCCCATGGATAAACGGTTAAATTGTACAAAAACTTGATCCGGTGCATCTTTCTGATACACGATGGCCTTATCAACAATTAAACCTTTGACCCAATTAAAACGAATGGATTCGATTTCAACCTTACGGTGCAAGAAATTCTCTGCTTGTTCGATGGCGATTTTTTTAACGAGGGTCGGGAATAAATATTTATTGGCATAAATAGTCAATGCCGTAATAAGGAAGATGATGCTAAGGAGGATGATGATTAGTTTTTTATGTTTGAGCATAATGGGTGTGTCTAATCATGAAAAATATTCTATGGAAATACCCTACGCCTTTGGCTACGGGTACGTTAATTTTCTAGAAGACAGAAAATTAACGTCGGGAAGCCGGGGCTCGAACCCGGGACC
>CAYZPQ010000143.1:0-2249 GCA_964480185.1 uncultured Planctomycetales bacterium
GACAACACCTTCACCTTCCTCAACTTTAATATAGTCTGTTGAGGAGGCTTGTTCTATGATATGTTGCTGCAATACATTTGATCTATCCAAGACAAGCTCTATTCCTCTCGGTAAGAACTTAAAAAACCTACTTTTAATCCACTCTTTAAATTTGTCTACATTAACGCCTTCTGGCATGGCTTCAGGATTTAAAACTAATTTAATTTCATTTCCACGAATTTGCGCACCCATTAAACGTTTAACATTTCCATTCTTAGGCGCATCAACTGGACCTTTTAAATCTCCAATAATTTTCAACTCAATTTCTCCAACAATTAAAGCCGAACCATCATCATGCATTACAGGTTTAATACTAACTCCATGCACTTTATATCCTGAACCCATTTTATCAGCCATATAAAATCGTTCGCCGTCAGGATCAGGCACTTCAAACATTTTTCTAAATAAATCAACAATTTGCTTTAATTCAATCCTCTCTCGTCTTAAACGCTCAATACGCGCCTCTCTAAAAGCTGAATAATACGCCTCATTAAATGCTATTTCTAGCTTAGTTATTAAATCATCCCGCTTTATTTCTTTAGCAACTGAATCATAAAAATTTCCAAATAAATAATAATTCACACCAAAAACTCTTCCCACATTCTCTCTTTCTTTACTAAAATTATTTGGATCATCGCTAGCAAAAGGCATACTTTTTTCAGATATACTAACCTCAAAATCAGATCCTGCTCTTCTTATCATTATTTGTGGATTCTTTAATCCCGCCAAACTTGAGAATAAACTGCGGTGAGCCCTTCCTTGACCATGCGCTGAACCTAATACAGCCCCAATCTTAGTAGCTAATTCGATCGCCTCGTCAATACTATTAATCTTAATGGTAGTCAAAGAAGTATCAAGCGACATCCAGGGGTATCCTTTTTCAGATACATCTCCGACATAATCCTCTTTAATTTGATTTGTTGTCATAGCATCATCGTTTGAGCCATAAACAAATCCTTTTTTTATTTCAGTCCATCCTGATTCTTCAAGATATTTTCTTTCAAAGGGGTAAACCTCTGGGTATACCATCATTTGTCCACCAGACTTCGTAATCTTATTTAAATCTAATAAATGAACTGCGGTAGTTAAAGGTTTCAATCTCATCGAATGCGTCAATGCAGTCGATGTAATAAGCAAATCTATTGAATTGTGTTCGAAATATTTATCAATATTTCTAGAATCATCCCATATATATGTAATACCTTCAAAACCAACTTCCCACTCTGCATAATATTGATCAGAAAGACCAAACAATAGAATATTTGTAAATCCATTTTGCTTAGCCCATCGATAAATATCATTTAACAAAAAACCTCTACCGCAACCCCAATCCAAAATCACAAGAGGAGCCCCATGTTCTTTGTGATTCTTTCTAATAAAGGTCTTAAGATCTTCGCTAAATGCAACATCTTCAAGCTGTGTTCTTGTAACCTTATAATCAACCCCATATTCTAAACCTAACCCAACTTTTTTAGTTTTTCTCTCGATCCCTAACCTAACTTGAGAAACTAATTCTGATGAAAGAGTTGTCATTAAATCAGCTCCCGATCCAAGACTGACGGATATCGGTGCTGAAGAAGATTTTCTATATGGACTTGCCATAATAGACTCTTCCACATCATTTCTACTCCCTCCATTAAAATCAACATGCACAGCTACCATTGCTAAATCCTCTACAGGTCTATTAGGAGAGGTTTTAACATTAAGATTCATTACAGTCACTCCTCCCGAGAAATATTTCCTCGGAATCATCTGATGAGTAATTGGATCTTGTTCTTCACGGATTAAATTAGTGGCACCTTTTTTGAAGGCCATGAGGTATTGTTGGTAAATCTTCTCGATATTCAAAGATTGCGCATCTGTCGAATCAAAAGATATACCTTCAATTTTATTTTGATTTACAAATTGTTTCGCGATAATGTTGGATTTAATTTTATTTTTATACCAAGTCGCCAAAATTAAACTGTTATACACTTGTCGAAGCTGAGCAAAGTTTTTCCCTTCATTGATTTCTGTTTCTAAAGCAGGCAAAATAATTTCCCGAATAATATTTTTAGAAAACTCACTATTATTTTTTTGAGAGATGGGAACGGGTGGCACAGCGACAGGTCCCCTATAAACCGGAGGAGCGAGCTTTCCCAGCTCTGAGGATTTATAGGGTGTCGCAGTGACAGGACCCGTTGACACCGCATTGTTCTTAGTAATTGCTA
>CAYZPQ010000143.1:2259-5397 GCA_964480185.1 uncultured Planctomycetales bacterium
AGCATTCGGGGATGACATGTTTTTTTCTTGAGCTAAGTAATCACTCTCAAGCATGACTTTAAGTTTGGATTCAGTGATATAGGCGATTTGTTCTTTCGCAGGAATGACAGGACTATTTCCTTCATACACCTCAGCTTTTTCAGGAACTATCCAGACTTTGTTAAAAGTATTTACTGGAATATTGGTTGTCCCATATTTCTTAGCTGCTTCATCATATATTTTCTTCCAAAATTTCTTACCAATCTCATCTTCCGGATACATCAAACTCGCCGTGATTTGCTTAAGAATATAATCTTGGGCTAAGAGGTCTCTGCCCATTTCAGTTTGGCCGAAAGCCTCAGGGATAATACGGTCTTTTTCATAGGGGCTTAAGTTAACCCAAAGATCTTGTTCTGGAGTAGTTAGGCCGGCAAGGAAGTATTTGATTAGCTTATTAAGCTGCTCTTGTTGGGGAGCAGAATCCCCTTTATCCATAATAAATTCGAGCTTAAATGGATCATTAGCGAAAACTTTGAGGCCTTTGAGGGTTATAGCCTCCATTGGAGGGCTTAAAGATACTCTCGTGCCAGGTTTAGGCAGGATCATGTCAGCTGCCTGGGCTTGGGGTAAAGGCCCTAAACAATTGAGCATAAACGCTAAAATAATGCTATACTTAAAGCATCTAGCCAGTATGGGGAAAGACTTAAGTCTCATATATAAAGTATTAACTATAAATCATCTAAAAACAAGGGTTTGGGCTAAATTTTTTGACTCTTAACTTATACCGAAAACCCTTGCTTTTTACTTCAAAAGCCTTAAAATTGAGCTTAACCAAACAACCCTGAACTATGCCTACTTTTGAGGCAAGGACACTACAGCACATGAATAAACGTATTCACAGCTTCCATATCCCAGTCATGGGAACCGGATATACCATTGATAGCCCTGTCAAAGTGGCTCACTTTGGGATCTCCTCTGTTGTGTCCTTGGTGGATGACACCCTCATTGAACAAATGCGCAAATTTTACTGCGAACAGTATGGTGAATCCTATACCGCTATTACCAAATATGATGAAGATTTTAGGGCCCGTCGTATTACTGCCTATTTAGACCTTTTAAACGTCATTGTCGAAAGAAAATTCGCTGCCGTTAAAGCCTCTGCCTTTGAACCTGGCAGTGACATTACCAAATATTTTGATATGCTTTCTGAAGAGTCTGAATTAAAGACCCTTTACCGCTCCATGCTTGCTGAAGAGAATCCGATGCGCAAAATGCAAATGCAACAGCAATTGCGTGAAGCCATGAGACCTGGCCTGATTAATGTCAATATCATGACAAAGCTTGATCGTGATAACTATGATTCAAAAAATAACAAATTAGCTCCTGAATTCTCTGATGCCTTGTCCGCATTGCGTGGTTATGCTCAAAGCACTTTGCGCTCTGCCATCGTCTTTTCTGCAGGCATTAATCGCCGCCTCTATACCTACTGCGAACAATTCAAAGATTTCTACGCGGATGCAACAGGAGACATTAAAAAGAAAATTATTTTAAAAGTCAGCGATTTTCGCTCCAGCATCATTCAAGGTAAATTTTTTGCTCAAAAAGGCGTATGGGTCTCTGAATACCGTGTGGAATCTGGATTAAACTGCGGCGGACATGCGTTTGCGACCGATGGTTTTTTAATGGGGCCAATTTTAGAAGAATTTAAAATCAAACGGCAGGAATTAATTGATCAATTACACGCTGTTTATACAAAGGCCTTAACATCAAAGAATTTACCTGTTTCAGATAAACCTCATCATGTGGATTTCACCGCCCAAGGTGGTATTGGAAACGCTAAAGAAGATTCATTCTTACGCCATTATTATGGAATCGATTCAACCGGCTGGGGGACACCTTTTCTCTTATGCCCTGAAGCAACAAATGTCGACGAAAAAACCCTCGAACGTTTGGCAAAAGCAACTGAAAAAGATGTCTATTTAAGCGATGTCTCACCATTAGGTGTTCCATTTAATAATTTACGTGGTTCTTTATCTGATGAACAACGTGATGTGCGCATCATTCAAGGTCGACCTGGTAGTGCTTGCCCTAAAGGTCATTTGGTATCCAATACTGAATTTACAGAATTACCCATTTGTACCGCAAGCCGACAATATCAGAAATTAAAAATTGATCACTTACAGCAAAACGTTGCTGATCCGCTTGAATTTAAAAAAGCTCTTAATAAAGTCACTGTTAAATCATGCATTTGCCATGACCTGGGCGAAGGAACTTTAATAATTAAACAAATTCCCAGCACCATTAACCGCTTCCCTGCTGTTTGCCCTGGACCAAATATTGCTTACTTCAATAAAGTTGTGACACTTAAAGAAATGGTCGATCATATTTATGGACGAGTTAATCTAATTACCCATCCTAAACGACCAAACATGTTCATCAAAGAACTAGGCATGTATATTGATTATTTGAAAAAAGACATCGAAAAATCACTCGATTGTTTAAATGATCATAAGGTTAAATACTTTAATGAATTCAAGACCAATTTATTTAATGGCATTGAATACTATACAAAATTATTTCCGCTCATGAACAGCGAATCCATTGAATGGCGGGCTAAAACAATGAGTGAGTTAGAAGAATGCCGTCAACGCCTTATTCAACTAGCTCAAGATTATTCCGTCGCTTTTAACCCGACTACAACTCCTAATACCGCATCTGTCTAATTTTGTCTTTTACAATAAAAAAGCCTGAGTCATGTGACTCAGGCTTTTTTATTTATTAAAATAGAGACGTCTATTCTAATCTTTTGAGTAAATCTCAGCACCCTTTTCGATAAACTCTTTGGACTTTTCTTGCATGCCTTTCTCGGCAAAATCACGGACGTCTTGGGTGATTTTCATGGAGCAAAAATTAGGGCCACACATGGAGCAGAAATGAGCGAGCTTGGCACCCTCAGCAGGTAAAGTCTCGTCGTGAAAACTTTGGGCGGTTTCAGGGTCTAAACTTAAATGGAATTGATCTTTCCAGCGGAATTCAAAACGGGCTTTAGATAAGGCATAATCCCAATCTTTGGCCCCCTTATGGCCTTTGGCTAAATCAGCCGCGTGTGCCGCGATCTTATAGGCAATAATACCATCCTTCACATCTTTTTTATTAGGT
>CAYZPQ010000143.1:5407-5759 GCA_964480185.1 uncultured Planctomycetales bacterium
CACATAACACAACATCGCTGTCCCAAACCACCCAATCATCGCAGCACCAATCGCTGAGGTGATATGATCATAGCCTGGGGCTACGTCGGTGGTTAAGGGGCCTAATGTGTAAAATGGTGCTTCATGGCAAATGGACAATTGCTTATCCATATTTTCTTTAATCAAATGCATGGGCACATGGCCTGGGCCTTCGATCATGGTTTGTATGTCGTGCTTCCAGGCAATTTTGGTTAACTCCCCTAAAGTTTCTAATTCACCAAATTGCGCGGCATCATTGGCATCATGAATGGAACCTGGGCGTAACCCATCACCTAAAGAAAATGAGACGTCATAGGCTTTCATGATTTCGCAG
>CAYZPQ010000144.1:0-5399 GCA_964480185.1 uncultured Planctomycetales bacterium
CCCCAGCTGGGGGTATTGCTGATTTACTAAATTAACTAGGGTTGTGGTTTCATTCTTGTCGGTGGCAATAACAAGTAATCGCGAAGGTTTATTAAAGACAACAGCGATGTCGTCTTCATAAAGAATAGGTATCAATTGTTTAGTTGGCGCTGCGGCGGGATTGTTCATGAAGAACAAATTCGCTAATAGCTTGGGAATCGCGCGGGGTAATGTCACTAAAGAAAATAGCGGCCGTAAAATTATCCGCATCTACTTGCTGACAACGCACCACAACACCCGTGCAGGTTATTTTATGGTTTTCCACCTTTTGACCACGACGTAAAGGCAACAATAAATGCACCTTTAACTTTGTCATCGGGTCAATGCGGCGGTTAATGCTGCAAAACGCACCTGAACAGCTTAAGTTCGTCGTTTCAGTAAGTATATCTTGATGATCAGCAGATATCTTTAACGGAAGACTATGATCAAGCCGAGGATGCCGGCGACGTTCTGCTCCAGAAGATTCTGGACTTTGGTGTGTCATGAGTTAAACCTAAGAAAACTTAAAATTAATTAGACGCTGGTTGGTCAGCAGCTGGTGCAGCAGCGGCAGCTTGCTTCGCTTTTTCTTCTTTAACTTTTTGATCAGCGGTTCTAAAGCAATTATTATTGCAATAATATTTACCATTGCGATAAAAACGACGTGCTCTCTTCAATGGCTTATTGCATGAAGGACAATTTTTTACTTCTTCGACAACTGCTTTGGTATTCTCAGCCATAATACGGTAAAACTCCTTTCAAACTACCAGTTACTTTTATTTAAAATCGCCGACATCATTGCGGCTGTATGTTCATCTTGAATAAATTCTAATCCAATATCAAAGCGTTCACTAAACGCATTTTCACGAATCCAAACAACTTTCCCTCGGACATTAGCTTGCGCGACGGAATTCGGGAATGTTAAACCAAGTTCTAAGACCGTACCTAATGCCATAAATTCATTCACGGTCATTTGAATCCCACCTAAACTGATCCCATTGGATCAACCGCATCATTTGTCCGATATTGAACAGGCTTATCAAAGGCAAATCGTGGGTATTGACGTCGATTTTCAGTCATAGGGTTTCTCCAAAGTTGGCGTAAGTATAGCAACTTTAGTCGAATTTGCATAGGGAAATTTCTTAGCCCACGCAAATATGATTTTATCGATTTTTTTCTATAAATAAGGTGGGCCGGCTGCTTGCGCAACCGGCCCTGTGAAGAGGGCCACCCCGCCCCATTTCGGAGTAACCCAAGGAGAAACTTAATGCTTTAAAAGGCGATCGAGGTATTTACTGGCATGATCGCGTCCACCTAAACCAAAGGCTAAACCTAAGCCTAGGGCGATGGCAGCAGTCATGATCAGTAATGGCGTACCGTCAAACAAGTAGCCAAACCCGATCTTGTCCACGAAGACCCGTAAGGCCATCAGGACAATTGCCCACTTGGTAAACGTGGTCAATAATTCTGGGCGCGGCATACCGGTGTTCGCCGCAACAACACGGACGAACATGGCTACCATGTGTGCCAAGAACATTGCCACCATTAAACCAATCACAGCCGTTAACACCGTGGGAACATAGGTTGTTATCGGATCAGTTAAGGGGCCCATCACAGTGATGCCCGCATAACTTAAGGCGATAACAAGCGTAGTAATCGTAATACCGATCGCGATCACTGTACCAATGATCTCGCTAACCGGACGTTTAATACCGCCTGTTTCCAACACGTGTGTTAAACCGATTGTGTGGCTGAGTTTATCAAGATGCACATCACGTAAGATGGTGGAAATCATCTTACCTACGTGACGCGCGACTAGTGTACCGATGACTAACGCAGCCAAAACTCCAACTAACATTGGAACATAACTGATTATTGTACTAAACACTACCTTTAATGGATCCATAATGAACGTTAAGGTATTCATAAGGACCTGCCTTTCCGTACCGCAGTTACTACTTGCGGGACTAAGGAGCCTATCAAAAGCTCCCTACTTCAAGGGTAGCATGTAGGGTTACCAAAACAAGGTGTAAAGGCGGTTTTTGGGGAAACGTTTTCTGATGGGAAAAATAAACAGCCCCATCGCTAACTAGCGACAGGGCAATGGTTTATAAATGAAACTTGAAAGGCTTGCTTACTTCTTTTCGCCACCTTCAATACTAATGTTGACAACAACATCATCTGAAACGGCTAAACCACCTTTGTCTAAAGCCTTGTTCCATTTGACCCCATAATCTTGGCGATTCAGGGTAAATGTACCGACAATTCCGATTACCGTTGAACCAAAAGGCGTAACTACTGGGCCTGAAAAGGTCACTGGGATGGTTACTTCCTTAGTTACATCTTTAATCGTCAAATCCCCTACAATAGAATCTGTATTAAACTTCTTGCTCACAAACTTTATGGTTGGAAATGTTGTGGCATCGAAGAAATCACCACTCTTTAAATGCGCATCACGATCCGCATTACGTGTATCAATGCTGTTCACATCAATGGTGATGTCTACTTTGCTGGCGTCTAACGCCGCAGGATCATACACTAATGTGCCTTCATATTTATTAAATTGACCTGTGGTATTTGATACCATCATGTGTTTCACATTGAAACCAATGGTGGAATGGCTGGCGTCAATGGCGTATTCGGCGGCCATTAAGGGTGATACAGTTAACATTAAAGCTAAAAGCAGAAATAATTTTTTCATCGTTACTTTCCTCCGTGTTAGTTTACGGGAGGACACAAGATCCTCCCCTACGTAATTAATTCTTAATGCCAATGCCTTTTTGAATCAGAAATATGTTGGTGAACCATAATATGGTGGTCATCACGATTAAAATGATGGCGCTAATAAGGATGTTCACGTCGGAGAATCCATAAAACCCGAAACGTAATCCATTGACCATGTAGACCAATGGATTAGCGAAGGAAATATACTGCCACACTTGTGGCAACTTCGCAATAGAATAGAATACGCCACCTAAATAAATCAATGGCGTCAAAATAAAATTCTGAAAGAAAGCGACTTCATCAAAATTGCGAGCAAAAATCCCATTGATCATGGCGGCTAAGGAAAACATAATTGCTGTGATCGTAACAAACCCTAATACAATCCAAGGATGTTCAATGTGAGGCGCCACAAAAAAGCAAGATACACCAAACACACACAGCCCGACGATAATCCCTCGTAATGTCCCTGCTAAAACATAACCTGTGACAATAACCCATGGCTGCATCGGCGACACAAGTATTTCTTCAATATTGCGTTGAAACTTGCTGCCAAAAAATGAACTCACCACATTGCCGTATGAATTACTAATCACCGCCATCATGACCAAACCAGGCACGATGAAGGCCATGTAATCAATGCCGTGGACATCACCTACTTGGGACCCAACAAATTTACCAAAGATTAAGAAGTACAATGAAATTGTCACAACAGGCGGTAATAATGTTTGTGTCCAGATGCGCATGATGCGCACGATTTCTTTACGGAGTAATGTTTTTAAGGCGATGAATTGGGCTGTCATATTAACTCTTTAACACATTTAAAAATAATTTTTCTAAACGATTTTCTTTTGGATGCACGTCGGTTAAATCAAAACCTTGTTCAATTAAGTCTTTGATTAAATCATTTAATTGAATCTGACGATTCACTTGAACTTCAAAAGTCTGATTATCGATGGACACTGGTTTATAACGAGCCAAACGGTCCAATGGCTTCATCTCTTTAACGGTAATCACGTAGGTATCTTCTGTCACTAAATTCTTTAGCGCACGCACGCTGTCTTGACGGACAATTTCGCCTTTATTAATAATAGCGGCATTGCGGCACATTTGTTCTACCTCTTCTAAATAATGTGTCGTCAGTAAAATCGTCGTGCCTTGCGCATTGATTTGACGCAAATATTCCCACATGCCAATACGCAATTCCACATCCACCCCAGCAGTTGGCTCATCGAGAATTAATATTTTAGGCTTATGTACCAAGGCCCGCGCAATCATTAAACGGCGTTTCATCCCACCGGATAAGGTGCGCGCCATGGCGTTACGTTTTTCCCAGAGTCCCACCCGTTTTAAGACTTCTTCACTATTAGCAATCGCAGTTTTCCACGGCAAACCAAAATAGCCACCTTGTACAGCGACGATGTCTTGCACTTTTTCAAACATACCAAAATTAAATTCTTGAGGTACAACACCTAAGAACCTTTTCACTTGTTCAAAATCACGGTCAATGTCATGACCAAATACGCTAATTGTGCCTGATGTTTTATTAACAAGTCCTGTCAAAATACCAATGACAGTTGTTTTGCCTGCACCATTTGCTCCAAGCAAAGCATAAAAATCTCCTTGAGCAATGGTGAGGTCCACCCCTTTAAGAGCTTTTGTTCCTGTTTTATATGTCTTTACTAAATTTTTTATTTCAATCGCGTTCATTCAATCCTCATCATTCATATCTCATATAAAAAAGACGTATTCGAAATTCGAGATATGAAATTTGATTCTCATATTTCGAATCTCGTATTTCGAACACCTACTTAATAATCACCATAACATCATCAATTTGAGATAAATTAACAGCCGGTGAGACTAAGCAATCGACACCATGACTCATCGCGGATGCTTTGACTTCAATGACTTGTCCAATTAATAATCCTTCAGGAAATTCCGTCGACAAACTCGATGTTAACACTTGATCGCCCACTTTCACATTCGCCCTATCTGTTAAATATTGCAAACGGCACAATCCTTGAAGAGATCCCGTGAGTAATCCACTTTCACGTGTACGGCCAACAACAGAAGCAATGGCAAAACTTGGATCAGATAACATAATAACCTTCGACGTACTAATCCCTGCTTCTGCAATACGCCCCACAACACCTAAGGCCGTAACAACCGGCATTCCTAATTTCACACCCTGCTTTTGCCCACGGTTAATAATTAAGGTGGCATTCCAATTTGTCGGATCACGACCAATTACAGAAGCGGCAATGGAAGAAAATTCTTGGCTGCGTCGATATCTTTCAAAAACTGCGGCACGCTGTTCGCTATCAATAGTGCTTTCTAAACCAATCAACCGTGCTCTTAACACATCATTGCGTTGTTTTAACTGAACATAGGCATCATATGTTTCTCGATAAAACCAAATCTTTTTAAGCTCACGAAATGGGGCATCAAAAACACTAACCACAAGCCCTGATGAATCAAACTTCATAAATGCTTTATTATTTTTAGGCCGAAAGAAAAAGACTAAAAAAGGAATGAGAATAATGAGAAGATAGACTGATTTTTTGAGGTGACGTCGAAGCACAGTTTATGTTTTGTTAGAAATCAAGCTTAGCCGACGCAGTGAAACGGCGGCGTAAGATCGGAGACATGTTCAATGT
>CAYZPQ010000144.1:5409-5696 GCA_964480185.1 uncultured Planctomycetales bacterium
AGGAGGCAAATTGAGAGTCATCCCCGTCCCCAAAACAACGGCCGTCAATGGATCCTCCGCGGCATGTACAGGTAAACCAGTTTCTTCAGCAATGCGCTTATCTAAACCGCGCAAGAGAGAACCACCACCCGCCATGACAATACCACGGTCGATCAAATCTGCGGCTAATTCAGGAGGTGTATTTTCAAGTGTTGATTTGGAGGCATCAACAATCGCTTGAACGGTGTCAGCTAAGGCTTCACGGATTTCAACAGACGTAATATTAATTGTTTTAGGTAAACCAGCAA
>CAYZPQ010000145.1:0-5688 GCA_964480185.1 uncultured Planctomycetales bacterium
ATTAATGCACATGTTTGGGCCAAGTTGCATTGATCGGTCAAGTTAATAACCGATGTGGAAATTGTTGATGAAATCGTCGTCGCAATCGATGCTGCATGCCCTGCCCCAATCAATACAACTTTTACTAAATAACGTTGATTAATCTTATCAATGAGACGCGCAAAATAATCCGCAGGCCATAATCGCGTTGGATCTGATGCTGAAGGGTGAATGACAATTAACTGAAACCCTTTAGGGACATGTGTTTCAATCCACTGCGCAGCCCACACTTGGGCCTCATCATTGCGTGGTAAACACAAGGCCAAACCATCATCGTCGACGCCAATATGTTTAACAAGATCAAGGCAATACTGGGCTTCATGCTTAATCCCTAACATGCGCGTATCTTTAACTGTTTTATTTAAAAAACAACCCCATTTATCGCTGGTGTAACCGAGCCTCAGAGGAATGCCTGCTAAAAATGTCGCAACGTGATAACGTGTTTTGGAATGAAACACAATCACAGCATCAAATTGATAGGAACGCATGCATCGGCATAATTGTAAAAAACCTAGCATGCCTTTAAACTCACCGGTACGATCATCGACGATGATATCATCAATATAGGGATGATCTTTGACTAAATCAACAGTGCCCTTTGAGACCATTAATGTCAACTGTGCCTGGGCAAATGTTTTACGGATCGCGCGTAGTGCAGGAGTCGTCAACACCACATCCCCAATGCGATCTGTGCGGATAATTAAAATACGTTTGAGGTTTAAATGTGCGCGGCTAATCGATCTATCCCTTGTAAGACATCATTAAGTGTAATGTGTTGCATGCATTCATGTGCCACTTCTAAACGTGGGTTTTGGCAACGGGCACAATCGGCTTGCCGAGAGACAACAACATACTGTTTTCCCCATGGCCCATAACTTTTTAATGGCGTCAATCCCCACAATGCGACTACAGGTGCATTCAAATAACTCGCCATATGCATTGGGCCACTATCATGGACTATCACATATTTAGAACGTTGGATCACATCAAGCAATTGGCGCAAATTAAGTTGACCAGCAAGGTTCAGCGTAGGCTGCGTTAATTGAGAGGTGATATTCTCTAATAAAGGAATATCTGCAGAAGCTCCTATCCACACAATCTTCTCTCCCCGACGCAATAATTCATTAGCCAGTTCAACAAACCGTGACGGCGCCCATCGTTTTTTTTCATCTTGAGCACTCGGCGCAATCATGACATAGCCATTCTCTTGAATGCGACTGACATGTTCAGGCGTAAAAGATTGTCGTGGCGCATCACTTAAATTCAATTCTTTAAAACGATGCAATAAACTCATGTGTTTATATTGACGATGTCCATTATATGGAAACACGATCAAATCTGTTTTGCGCTTAGCTTTTAACAACAACGGCAAACATGTTTGCCTTAAATCAACGATCACCTCATAATGATATTGCCTCAATTCACGCGCTAATGCAATCCACCCCTGCAACCCCTTGGACTTATCAATAATGAATTGATTTAATCGCGTATTGCCTGCAAAAAAACCTGTGACTTTAGGACCTGTCACAATGTCAATGGTGCTCTGGGGAAATTCACGCAATAACACATCAATGACAGGCGCTGTTAATACAACATCACCAATATTAGATAGTGAAATAACTAAACACTTAGATAGCACTGACTTCACGGCAAACATCCTCGACAGAAATAGATTTCATGCATACATTATCCTGACACTTAAGATGATAACACGGCGCTTTATTACATCCCACCTCATGTTGAATAATCACAGATTTCCCAACCCCTCGTGGACCTGTTAACTCTGGGCGCGTGGGGCCAAATAAAGCAATGGTTGTTGATCCAACACTCTGTGCCAAATGCAAAGGCCCACTATCACCCGTGATCACAGCCTTGGCTTTTTTAAAAATAACCAATGATTGACCTAAACGTGTTTGACCGACTAAATTAATAATACCACTAAATCCTGCAGCAATCTCGTCGCACAAGGAACGGTCTGCCTCACTTCCTGTTATGACAATCGATACTGAAGGATGTTGCGCTTTAATATCTTTGGCTAATTGCACCCACGAGGCAATAGGCCAACGTTTTAAATCCCAATTACCTGCAGGATGAAACACAATGTACTTGCCCTCATGGATTTGATGTGCTCGTAATAATTGTTCAACCTGATCCACATCGTCATCATGCAAACGCAATTGGCACGCCGGTGCAACAGGCTTTAAATCTAACCCCTCTAATACTTTTAAATATCCTAATGACCGATGTTGCCCCTCAAGTGGCAATGCAACGGGACGCGTTAATAACCATTTCGCTTTACTAAATCCCACCCGACGGGGAATTCCTGCTAAATAAACAAGCAAAGCCCGCGTCAAAGAGCGATGAATTAGAATGGCGGTATCAAATTGGGCGCGACGCAGGCGATTAATGAGTACGATTTTCTTCCATACCCAACGGTGTTTCTTATCTTCATCGTAAACAATTACATCGTCGACAAAAGGACAATGCAACATGACTTCTTTAACGCGTGGCGGACATAAACAGCTAATACTCGCCTCAGGATAAGCTTCTTTAAGGGCCTTGAAAACAGGAGTAGAAAAAATGGCGTCTCCCAACCAATTCACATTCACCACTAATATTTTCTTCATACGCGAATGCCCTAAGACTGAACCGTTAGCGTCGTATAAACATCCAATGTTTTACTGATCATTTGCTCAGAATTATAATCGCTGGCGATAATGTGACGCGCATTACCCGCCATTCCCTGCACTTGATTATAATGATCTAACATAAAATTAATCTTAGTCGCCAAATCCACCGCATCTTCTGGTTCGACGAGATACCCATTATACCCATCTTTAATTAATTCTACCAAACCTCCCACGCGCGAGGCAATGACGGGAACGCCACACGCCATTGCTTCCATGACCGAAAGCCCAAGCCCTTCCATCCGTGATGGGGCAATAATAATATCAAATACTGGCAATATATCTTCGGACTTAATGCGCTCTTGAATAAAACGCACATGGGATGCTAACCCCAATTGTTGAACTTGCAGCGCTAATCGATGTGTTTCAGGCCCTTCACCGACGATTAAGAGCAAAGTCTCGGGATGTCTTACCTTCACATCGACAAATGCTTTAATCATCACATCAATACCCTTGACGGAGGATAATCGGGCAATACAGCCAATCACCCGTACCGCATTAATGCCAAATGTTGCGCGATATTGACGCTGTCGCTCAGGGTACGAAGGCCTAAATTGAACTAAATCAACACCATTGCGCACACAGACAATTGACTCGTCAGGAATTTTAAAATCATGCCGCAAATGATGCGCCACGGGTTGACTAATCGCAATAACCTTCTTCCCCCAACACCCAACTAAACGCCTAAATAAACGTGGCCTAAAATACCCATGAGCCGTGGTCACCAAAGGCACGGTTGTAATTAAACTCACCAGCGTTCCTATCACTTGGGTGACACGGGTCTGCGCATGGATCACGTCGATACGACGTTCATGCACCACCTGAATAATATCGGGCAAATACTGATATACCGACGGATGAAGAATAGACTTCACACGAATTGGCTTTAAGACACACACAACACCTAGGGCTTCAAAACGCTCCCGTGCATCGCCATCTTGGGCCACAACAGTAACCTCATGACCTCGACGGATAAAACCCGCCGACAATGTTAGCAAATATGTTGTAATGCCACCGGTATTCAAATGTGATGCAATAAAGAGAATGTTCATAGTTTGATAAATTGTTTGATTTGTTTAACTACATCTTCGGGAGTAACACCCCTTAAACATTCCTGTGTTTGGATCTTACACTGGCCGGAATAACACGGGGCACATTTAACAGCTTTTGTCATGACCACCGCATAATCCGCAGGCGGCATATGTCGCCGAGGATCAGTGGGGCCAAATAAGGCAATCACAGGAACTCCCTGGCTTGCGGCCACATGCAACGGCGCTGAATCTGGTGAAACAAAAACACGGCAACGTTTTGTTAAGGCGGCTAATTGAAGCAATGTGGTTTGCCCTACTAAGTTGGCAGGGCGTACTTTAGCTTTAGCAATGACGGCGCGCGCAAAAGCTTTATCCTTATCTGTCCCCGTCAACACCACACGCACATTGATTGCCCCCAATAAATCACATAATTTGCTAATATGCTCTGTCGGCCAATTCTTTGTCGGCCACGCGGCAGAGGCAGCTAAATTAATACCTACCAATAAAGGATTTTGGCCAAGCCATTCACTGTCTAATAATTTTTGTATATGTTGCTCTTCCCGTTGAGAAGGCCATAAATTTAATCTCATTTGCGTATCATATTCAATGCCCAGCAATCTTAAGATACGGAATTGATGCTCGACGGGAGAAATCATTTTAATATCATTCTTGATTTTCTTACTCAAGAGAAAACCAAACTTGCCATTATTATACCCATAGCTCTGTTTGGGAAAAGCCAAACACGCTAATAAATGACTGGTCCGATTATTTTGCAAATCAATGATCTTATCAAATTGAAATTTACGTAAAATCTCCGCCATGGCCACGAGATCTTTGAAATTCTTTGAACGGGCATCATACACAATGGTTGAATCAATGTGAGGGCAACGCTCAAGCAACATGCTACCTTCCGGAGAAGTTAAACACCAAATGCGTGCCCCGGGGTAACGTTCCCGCAATGCTTTAAAGGCGGCGGTAGATAAGACAATGTCTCCCAAGGCAGAGAGCTTGATGATTAAAATATTGGTCGAATGAATGACTTCACGGTACACATCAATCGTTGCTTCCGCCATATGCTTCAAGGTATACTTATCTTGAATTTTCTGACGGGCATTGATCACACAGCGTTGGGCAAATTGTGTTTCATTGAGCATGCGACGCACGGCAGTGGCCATGGCTAATTCATCTTTGGGTGGAACTAATAGACCTGTTTCACCTTGTTCAATAACTTCATTAATGCCCCCCACCTGTGTGGCCACAACAGGAACACCCGCGGCTTGGGCTTCAATGATCACACGCCCAAATGCTTCTTGAGTTACTGTTGATAATACCAAACAATCTGCTTTGGATAATAATTCAGGAATATCCCGTCGATTGCCGAGGAATTCGACTTTATCTGCTAATCCTAATTTACGTGCTAGATTAATTAATTCCTGTTTATACGCAGCTTTCGAGGCTGGGGCATCGCCAATGATCTGAATTTTAATGTGCGGTTCCATCCGTGCTAAGGCTGACATGGCATATAAAAAATAGGTATGCCCTTTTAATGTCGTCAATCTCCCGATATTCACAATCACTTTAGGCTGACTAGCAACGTAAGGAATTTTAGGAATATTAAAACGATCTAAATCAACACTGCGGGCAATGACACGGATATTCTCTAAGGGCACGGCAAAATCATAGACCATGTGACGGGCAATGACTTGAGAAATCGCAATGACCCGTTTTCCAAAACCCATGACCCGTGAATAAAATCCATTGGAATAATACCCGTGGCAGGTTGTGACTAAATGCGCTTCTGTCCAACGGGTCGCAAAAAAAGCAATCCAACCGGGAACTCTATAACGGGCATGCACGACATCAATGCGTTCTTGATTGATAATTTCAATTAATTTTTTTACACAACAATACGCTGTCCATACATTCTTTTT
>CAYZPQ010000146.1:0-5635 GCA_964480185.1 uncultured Planctomycetales bacterium
AACACAACAACGGGATGAATTAAAAGCTGCCACTGAAAAATTGACAGGTCAGGTAAGTCAATGGCAGCAAAAAGCTGATTCATCGACCGAAAAAGCTAATGCCACAAGCCAAGTGCAAAGTCAGTTAGAAAAATCGTTGAATGAAATGCGTCAAGAGTTACTGGCGACCCAAGAACAATTAAAACAAGCCCAACAACAACTGACAACATCATCGTCACAAATTGCCAATGGCGCGAAAACAAAAGATGAATTAACGCAGCAATTAGCTAAAGTGACAGAGGCTTTAGGTAAAGCAGAGCATGAATCCCAAGCACGGGGTGAAAGCGCTCAATCCTTGCAATCAAAATTATCTGAAACGCAACGCATCGCTGATGAGGCGCTTAAACATGTGGCTACTTTAACTCAGGATAAAGAACAACTTTCAGGTCAATTATCCAAGGTCATGGGGCAATTAAGTGAAAGCCAAGCCAAGTTTGAAAGTGTCGCGAAGCAACACAGTGATGGAGTAGCCAAGCAAGAAGCCCTAACACGTGAGTTAGTCCAATGGCAATCCAAGGCTACGCAATCAACCACCCAAGTTGATAAACAAACCGCCGCCTATGCTCAATTGGAAAAGTCATTGGAAGAATCCCGTCGAGAATTAAGTGCCACCCAAGATAAATTACGTCAGTCGGATGCGATGGTGAAGGCTTTGTCTGATGAAAAGAACGCAACGTCAGATCAAATGACCCAATTGCAGAAGAATAAAGAGCAATTAACTCAACAAATCATGCAGGCGAATGAATCATTACGTAAATCTGAAGAAGCCCAAGGGCTTAAGTCGGTTGAAACTAAATCCTTGCAGGATAAATTGAATCAATTGACGTCTCAACTCAATGAAGCGCATGAACAAATTAAAGTTGCACAAGGCCATGAACAACGGTTAGAATCAGAAAAATCAACATTGATTAAACAGATGAATGATTTAATGGCCAATAAAGAACAATTGGCCAATCAAATGGCATTAGCTTCCTCGGGCATGTCCAAGACCCAAGAAGAAGCAGCAAGTAAAGCTAAAGAAATTGAAAGTTTACGCAATAAACTTATTTCTGAACAGCAAGCGAAAGAAGCATTGAATCTTCAATTGGCCCAAGCTACAGCGAAGGTCAATGACATGAATGATCATTTGGCCAAACAGTCAGGCCAAGTCAATGGGGCTGCTGAAGCATTGAATAAAGTGAATCAAGAACTGACAGCGAAATCACAACAATTGCTTGAAGCCCAGGCTTTGGTGCGTTCTTTAAGTGCCAAGCAAGAACAAATGGAGCAGCAGGCCAAGGCGCAACAAATGGCCATGAATGAATCTGCAGCCAAACGCACCAGTGAGTTAAATAAGCAACAGAGTGATGCGACATCGACGATCAATCAGTTAAAAGCAGATTTGCAAACGATGTCTCAAAAAGCTCAACAAGAAAATGCCGCCCGCTTAAAATTGTCTGAAGATATTCAATTGCAACGTGAGCAATTGACCAAAGGGCAAAGTGATGTGATGGGGCAATTGAAGGCAGAAACAGAAACATTGAATAAACGCATTGCTCAATTAGAAGCAGAAAACCGCTCCATTGTGCAACAAGCCAATGCCAAGATCGTTGAAAAGAATAAACGCGAAAATGATTTAGTTTTAGAAATTAAAAAATTGACTCAAGCATTAAATGAGGCGATGCAGCAGAAAAAAGCACCAGCTGCACAATCCTCAACACAAGTTGACGTGCTTAAGCAGCTTAAAGAGCAAGTTGAGAAAACGCGTGAATTGATTAATACTCCTTAACCAATAAAAGGTTTATGGTCCGTTATCTTAAAACACCAGAGCATGTTAATTTGCCCAATCCCGATGAGAAGCAGTTAAAGCAATTAACTGAACATATTCGTCATCTCGAGGAAAAATTAGAGCACATTGAACAAAGGCTTAAGGATAAAGACCAGGCCTTTACGCATTTAAGTAAAGAAAAAGACAGCATTGAACGCATGCTGCATGCGTTTAAAGAACATACAACAGCACCACACGTACAACGTCACACCGCGCCGTCAGATCGTTTATCTCCTCGACAAATTATTAGCATGGCTGTGATATGTGTTGTATTAGGAATCTTATTATGGGTATGGGGCGTGTTTCATCAGCCCTATATGTCCTCGGTTAATGTGATTATCAATAATCCCCGTAGTACAGTGTCAGATCAGTTAAAAATTTTTCAATCCCGATCTTTTCATGCTCAATTTTTGGCTCAAGTAAGATCATGGCCTTTTGGGCTTAAAGATAATGCTGGGTTTATGCAGGCATTGACCTACATTAATCGGCGCCTCTATGAGGCTACGATCGTGCCAGAGACCCAAGGCCTGATGATTAAAACATGGGGATCGTCGACTGAAAATGTAAAGAAGTCTATGGATGTGGCGGTGAGCTTATTTCGCACGGCCTATGCGGCCTCTTACAAAGAACAACTTCAGTCACAGGGCCAAGCCATTGATGCTCAGATTAAAACAACTAAAGATTCTTTATCAGAATTATTTAACACCATGACAGCCATTGACATGGCGAATCGTCAATGGATGGTATCTAAATCCATTGAAGCCACGTTAGATGCAATTGTGACAGCACAAGCCCCAAGCCTTGATCAAGAAATGGCTACCTTAAAGGCGCAGACATCCACATTAGAACAATCCATGAAAAATACATTTGGTCCCAATGAAGCGGCCTTGATTCAAATTTTAAAGATGCGTTTAACAGGTTTAGAATTTAAGAAATTATTGATTCCACCGAGTTCAATCGCGAGCTATGATGAGGGTATTAAAGATACCAAAGGCCGTATTGCGTTTAGCATTAATAATTATTTGCAATCGAGTGGCATGACTGAGCTTGATAAAAGTGTGTTGATTAAATGGATTTTTTTAGCAGCACGTTATGAGGCGGTACGTATTTTAGTCAATCGTTCTTATACATCAGCGCAGGCTTTGAGTGAACCGGTAAAGGCATTTAATCAAGTCAAAGATGATATGGATGCTTTATTAGTTAAGCTCGACGAGTTTTATCAGTTAAAGGCAAAGAACAATGATTTACTGCAGTATGATATCAATCAAGATATCGGCATTGATCAACCGGTAGTGTACAAACGCTAGGCCTATGACCGAAGATCCTCTTGTTATCGCTGAGATTCACAATAATGATATCACCACCTTTGATGTGATTGGACCTAATCATGATGCGGTGATGTTGGCGGCTGATTTTCTTTCCAAGCAAGGTGCTGAATCCATGGCGCATCACGTGCGGGCAATGGCGCGTAAAGGATTGTTACGTTTAGGCCCTGTTCACGGCTTCTTAGCCGCTGCCATTAATCTCAAAGACAGTGAATATATTGTTCTAAGTAATCAATACCCACAGCATTTGAGTACTATTGAGTTAGCCATCAGTATCATTCATGAAATTGGTGCCATTAGCACATTTAATGAAACCCAAATTAATAATGAGCACAGGGCTGCACGGGCTATAGATATGTTTAAGCACCGACGGGAATCAAATTCTTCCATGCATTTAATTAATGAAGCATTTCGTAAATTAACCCAGCAGACTAAAGCATGATACATCAATTTCTTATTGCTCTCATCTTGGTATGTACAGCCTCAGGGCTTTATGCCGCAGAACCCATCAAAGATGGTTTCTATGAAGAGAAAACTCCTGAAGGCCATTTGAAAATTGTTCAGTATAAATTTAATGTACTCAATGGCCGTTTCCGTGTGTTTTACCCTGATAAGCGTGTGGAAAGTTGGGGTGAATATTTAAATGGCAAATTGCAAGGGGTGGTGCAAACGTATTACCCTTCGGGTGTGATTAAGATGAAGAATTTTTATCGCCAAGGTCAAATGCATGGCAAGCAAACCCTCTATTGGGAAAATGGGGCGATTAAACATGAAATTACCTATATCGATGGTTTAGCCGAAGGGCAGTCCATTGAATACACCGAAGAGGCTGTGCCCATTGAAAAAAGAATGTGGCTTCATGGTAAACAAGATGGGTTTGCTTCCGAGTATTATTCGACGGGGCAAGTTAAACGTGAGTATGAATTTAAAGATGATGTGCAAAAGGGTTTGATCAAAGAGTATCATCCGAATGGCAAGCTTAAAGGAATTTACGAAGCCGACAAGGGTGTGTTTCAAGGATTAGCCCGCGAATATTATGAAACCGGCGAACGCATGCGTGAAGGCCAAATGGTCAATGGCCAATGGCAAGGTGAAGTGGTGCAATATTATGAGGAAGGGCCACTCTTAAGTCGTGTTAATTATACCGACGGCGTTATTAATGATCCCAATTGGAAAGAATATTATCCAACTGGTGAAATATTAAAAACAGCGTCGGTGATTAAAGGCAAGAAGCAAGGTGAAGCCAAAGAATTTGATAAACAAGGTCATCTGATTAGTTTAGGATTATTTGAAGATGATAAAGCGATTGGTATTATTAAAACATTTGATGCCAAAGGTGAGGTGATTGCTGAGGACGAATATGTGGATGGTAAACGTATAGCCCGACGTATTTTCAAAGATGGCAAGAAAACTTCTGAGCAGTTATTTTACGAGTAAGGATATATGCTATTAAAAGGAAAGAAAGTATTGATGTTTGTCGACCATGTCTATGAAGACATGGAACTGTGGTATCCCAAATACCGTTTGATGGAAGAGGGAGCTGAGGTGTGTGTCGCCGGCCCCAAAGCTAAAGAAACGTACCAAGGCAAACATGGCTATCCCTGCATTAGCGACAAAAGTATTGACGAAGTCCATGCCAAAGACTTTGATGCCTTAGTCATTCCTGGAGGTTTTGCGCCGGATCAATTACGTCGTGATCCAAAAGTTTTATCGTTAACCCAAGACATTTTTAATGCCCACAAATTAGTCGCCCACATTTGCCATGCGGGTTGGATCCCAATATCCGCCAAGATCGTCAAAGGTTTTACCATGACATCCACCCCTGGGATTAAAGATGATTTAATCAATGCCGGAGCAATTTGGGTGGATCAAGAAGTTGTTGTCGATCGTAATCACATCACAGCTCGTCGGCCCAATGATTTGCCAGCTTTCATGCGGGCAATTGTTAGCTATATGGCAGGCTCTTGACAAAGTTTAAATGAATGCTATAATTTTAGCAGTCAAAGTTAATGAGTGCTAAACACTAAATTTATTTAATTACAAACTATGGCCGCCAAACAATCCGAAATTCAACAGCGTAAAGACAAAATTCTAGCAATCGTCATTGATCGTTATATCAAGACGGTGAGTCCTGTGGGTTCTCAATTCTTGACGGAAGAATACAATTTGGATGTGTCTCCGGCAACGGTTCGAAACATTTTAGCCGAGCTTGAAGAAGAAGGTCATTTGACCCATCCACATACATCTGCGGGACGTGTCCCCACAAGCCGTGGGTACCGTTATTATGTCGATCATTTGATGCATGAAATACAATTGCTTGAGCAGGAAAAAAAGCAAATTGAAGCTGAATATAAGAGATACCGTAATCAATTAGAACTGTTGATGGAACGCGCTTCTCAATTGATTTCTGATTTTACCCATTACACCACGATTGTCTCAATCGATGGATGGGATAGTAAGATTA
>CAYZPQ010000147.1:0-5604 GCA_964480185.1 uncultured Planctomycetales bacterium
TAGCGGCATGTTGTCCCACTGCTTCAAACACAGAAACAACATCCACATCCTTGCCATTAAAACAACCTGGCAAAATTGTCCCACCATATACAAACACCGATGGACGATTCAAACGTGCCATCGCCATTAAGCACCCTGGCATATTTTTATCACAACCACCAATTGCGACAAACCCATCAAAACCTTGGCAACCAACAACGGTTTCAATTGAATCCGCAATGACTTCACGAGAGACCAAAGAATATTTCATCCCTTCCGAACCCATAGAAATACCATCGGAAATTGTAATGGTATTAAATGTAATCGCTTTCCCACCTGCCGCATTCACACCGGCTGCAGCTTTGCGCGCTAAATCATTGATGTGAATATTACATGGTGTGACTTCTGCCCAGGTCGAAGCAATACCAATTTGTGGTTTATTAAAATCAGCGTCATTAAAACCTACGGCACGTAACATCGCCCGACTTGCGGCACGATCAGCCCCATCAATAACAATGGATGAAAATTTTCTTAGATCAGACATAAATCCCTTTATCAATTATTGGCGTAAAAGCCAAGGACGTTGTGATTGTAATTTTGATTCAAAATCTTGAATCTTGCTATTGTATTGCAATGTCCAACCAATACCATCTAAGCCTTTGATTAAACATTCTTTATTAAAACTATCGATATCAAATTTATACTTTTTGCCATTAGCCGTTACTGTTTGCGACGGTAAATCAGCCGTGACAGTAGCCCCTTTGGTCTTGCCTACAAATTTAAATATTTCATCAACCTCTTCGGATTTTAACCGTACTAATAAAATCCCATTCTTCACGCAATTGTTATAGAAAATATCAGCAAAACTTGGTGCGATGATGACTTTAAATCCAAAATCACCCAAAGCCCACGGCGCATGTTCTCTTGAGGAACCGCAACCGAAATTATCACGCGTTAATAACACAGTCGCTTTGCGATAAGGTTCTTGATTTAACACAAACTCAGGATTTTCTTTTGTTCCTTCGTAATCGGTATAGCGCCATTCATGAAATAAATGCACGCCAAACCCTGTGCGTTCAATTTTACGTAAGAATTGTTTTGGGATAATCGCGTCGGTATCGATATTAACACGATCTACTGGGGCAGCAATGCCCGTATGTGTTGCAAAAGGCTCCATGTACTTATCTCTCTTCTTTGTTAAACATTTTTCCAAAAATACCAGAGACATCCATCAAACTGGTATTATTTTGCCCCGTCGGTATACCCCAAATTTGCAATTTACTTGGAATATTTTCCGCAAATTTTAATGCGACGACATTTTGACCACCACCCAAAGCCTCAGCTTGAAGTTTCTTCCCTTCAGCATCTGCTTTATATAAAGCTAAGTTACCCGCTGCTTCTTGTTCTAATTTATAACGAGACGCGTCCGCTTCAATCTTGGCAGATTCGGCACGGCCTTCCGCTTCTTGAATCGCTTTTAATTTTTGACCACGCGCTTGGGCTTCTAAACGTTTGGCTTCTTGCTCTTCAGCCAATGCACGGTTCTTATTGATTTCAACTTGTTGTGCTGCTAATTTCTTTTGCTCGATGGCGCGTTCAAAATCAGGGCTAAATGAAAAATGTCTGATTAATGCATCTTGGATTTGAATTGCTGGGAATTTTGATAATGATTCCCCAAGCTTCGTCTTAATTTGCACTTGTATTGTTTCGCGCACTTTACCTTGATAAATATCTTCCGCAGAATATTGACCGATGGCTATACGTGCTTCCGAGCGAATTTGAGGTAATAAAATTTGATCCTCATAATTCTGGCCAATTTGCATGTGAAGATTGGGAACTTCATTAGGCTTTAAGGCATAAATGATGGTTAAATCTGCAGAAATATTCTGACCATCATTGGTTTTAAGATCCAAGGTATACTCTTTGCTGTTTTCATTGAGCATGGTATTACCAGGATAAGATCTTGCAGACACTTTATAAACAACAATATCCGTCGTCCAGCGATTAAAGAAATGATACCCAACACCAAGCGGGGTTGGATTAACCTTACCACCTAATTTATCGATATAAACAGCCACTTCATTAGGATTAACGTTGGTCAAACCAATTGGAATAACAAAGAAAAAAATTGCCAAAGCTAATACAGCACCAACAATTTGCGCTACTAACTTAGTACTCATGATTTCTCCCCGTTATTGTTCTTGTCTTTGAGACTCTTAATAATTTTCACAATTAAAAAAACAAGTGCTGCAATAATAAGCAACTCGAATATCGCAAAAAAAGACATTCTTCCCATAAGGCATCCTATCTTTTATAACTACGGATATCAGTGATTTTTCCTGTAATCGCTGCAATAGCTGCCATTTCAGGACTCATTAAATGGGTGCGACCACCAGGACCTTGACGACCTTCGAAATTACGGTTACTCGACGACGCACAGCGTTCACCTTTTTTCAGTTGATCATCATTCATCCCTAAACACATGGAACAGCCAGCAAAACGCCATTCAAAACCAGCGTCGATAAAAATCTTATCCAAGCCTTCTTTTTGGGCTTGAATACGCACGCGACCAGAACCAGGAACCACAATGGCTGTGACAGTTGGAGATACGCGTTTACCAATCACCATTTGTGCCGCGGCGCGCAAATCTTCGATACGGCCATTGGTGCATGAGCCAATAAATACTTTATCGACAGCAATATCATGGATCTTTTGGCCTGGTTTTAAATCCATATAAGCTAATGCATTGCGTGCGGCTGTGCGTTCGACAGGATCTTTAAAACTGTCGGGATCAGGCACTACTCCATCGACGGATGTAACTTGACCAGGGCTTGTTCCCCATGTCACTTGTGGTTTAATATCTTCCGCTTTAATATTTAAAACGCGATCAAATTGAGCGCCTTTATCCGTTGGTAATGTTTTCCAATACGCAACAGCTTTATCCCAATCACTACCTTTAGGAGCATAATCACGGCCTTGAATATAACTAAAAGTGATATCATCCGGAGCAATCATCCCAGCACGGGCACCGGCTTCGATAGACATATTGCACACGGTCATGCGGGCTTCCATGGATAAGGCACGAATCGCAGAACCAGCGTATTCAATGACATATCCTGTCCCACCGGCAGTTCCAATTTGACCAATGATGTACAAAATAATATCTTTGGAAGTAACACCTTGAGCTAAAACCCCGTCGATATTAATCAACATGCTCTTGGCTTTATTTTGTTGTAATGTTTGTGTGGCTAAAACATGTTCGACTTCTGAGGTTCCAATACCAAAAGCCAAAGCCCCAAAAGCGCCATGGGTTGCGGTATGAGAGTCCCCACAGACAATGGTCATGCCTGGTAAAGTCAAGCCTTGTTCAGGCCCGATAACATGGACAACACCTTGATTATCACTGGTAAAATCATATAAAGTGACACCAAAATCCTTACAATTCTTGGATAACGTGTCCATTTGATTACGTGAGGATGCTTCGACTTTAGTGATATCTTTGGTACGTGTGGACACATTATGGTCCATGGTGGCAAAGGTATTTTGAGGACGTCTGACCGTGCGTTTTGTCTCTCTTAAGGCGGCAAAAGCCTGAGGACTTGTGACCTCATGAATGAGGTGCAAATCAATATAAATAA
Source organism: uncultured Planctomycetales bacterium (assembly GCA_964480185.1). GTDB lineage: Bacteria > Omnitrophota > Gorgyraeia > Zapsychrales > Fredricksoniimonadaceae > CAYZPQ01. Next base: position 3,618 of record CAYZPQ010000147.1, read on the forward strand.
TTGCCGTATCCCCTTGTGAGTCACGGACTAAGTGATCTTCCCAGATTTTATCGAACATTGTTTTTGGCATAGCTCTCCTTTAAGCATGAAAGCCCCTCATTTCAGGGGCAAGATAAGCATTTAAGACAATTTTGAAAAGTTATTATACCGTCAATTGGAGGGGATGTCAACGCAGACTGTACGCGGGTCAACGCGTGATAAAAGACTATTTAAATACGGAAATACGCACAAAATCCAAGAAACCTTTTAAAGGATCAGCATCAACCAAGCGGACAATGACTTTTTGGCCGACATCCAGACCTCGTTCATTACGCATAATGCGGCCTTCGGCAGGAGGATTAAATAAACGCACATAAACACCTTTGGATGAAGAGCCGGTAATAATACCTTCAAACTCTTCCCCAATATGTTTTTGCAATAAAATTGCCGCCGCAACTTTTTTCATGAAACGTTCTACTTTTTTTGAATAGGTATCCCGTTCGGTACACCACGCAGCTAGCTCCACTAATTCCCTTTTTGTATAAGGAACGGGTTGCTTTTCAATAGCAGATTTAACCAAACGTTGAATGATAAGATCTACATAGCGACGATTTGGGGCTGTTGAATGGGTATAATGACCTATCGCTAAACCAAAGTGGCCATGACCTAATTTGCCTGGATTGACCATTTCATATTCACCACGTCCAATTAATTTAATAATCATGAGCGACAAATCTGCAAATGTGGTTGGACTCTTAGCTTGGCGCAGTACTAAAAATCGACGTAAATCAATAGGATCTGGATCATAGGCCAAATGATACCCCAACTCTTCGGCAATCTCGACGATACGTCCCCATCTCTCAGGAATACGCACAATGCGTTGAATTGTTGGCAAATCATGCTTAGTTAAAAAATGCACCATGGTGGTATTAGCGGCAATCATAAATTGCTCAATAATTTTATGCGCTGGTGTTGAAACTAAGGATGTTAATTCTTTGATTTGACCTTCAACAACGACGGGCTTACTTTCAAATGTTTCAAATTCCAGCATCCCTTCTTTTTGACGATAGACCCTTAATCGTTTAGAGGCCTCATACTGCATTTTAATTTGCTCTTCTAATTCTTTATCAATTAACCATGGGGGTTGTGGTTGACTGGGATTTTCAAGCCAAGCCCCGACTTGCTCGTAAACTAATTTCACTTTATTTGTCACCCATGCACGATAGACATTTCCTGATACGAGTTGGCCATCTTTTTTCACATTGTATTCGACAACAATAACCAAACGATCTTTGCCAGGTAGTAATGACGTTAAATCATACGACAATCTTTCTGGAAGCATGGGGAAATTGCGCACACCTGTATATAGTGATGTGGCATTGTGCGAGGCATGTTTATCAACAGCATCAGCTCGACGAACATAATGGTCCACATCAGCAATTGCTACTTTGATATGGATAATGCCCTGAGGATGACGTTCGGCGTATTCTAATTGATCTAAATCCTGAGAATCAATATTATCAATGGATGACCAATACAAATGTCTTAAATCTTTAATGCCATCTTTTTTATTAGGCGCTGCCTCTTTGAGGTGCTTAACAGCCGATTCCACCGCACTGCTGATATAAGGAGAAAATCCATAATCAACTAAAGCATTTTCAGCAATTTGTTCTAAAGAAACATGTCGATGACGTCTCAATTGGATAACCTGATTAATGCACTGATTAATTTAGAAATACCCTCAAACATTTGGGCTGGGTGGGTTTTAAGCATATAGCATGGTGTTGTGACAACTTTGTTTGCTTCATCAATAACAATACTGTCTGCCGTCGTGTTAATGGGTTTGGCGCCTATTGTTGAAAATATTTGATTGGCTTTTGCATCTTCACCAAACGTCACGTGAACGCCAGGGATTAATTTCGCCACAATGACAGGCGCAATGCATAAGGCCCCTATTGGCTTTTTTGCATTATGCATGCCAACAACGGCTTGCTCAACATCTAAATCA
>CAYZPQ010000148.1:0-5167 GCA_964480185.1 uncultured Planctomycetales bacterium
CGACCCATTTCTAAACTTTCAAGACGGTCATCAATAACCCATACCTCTTTAACCTGAGATAAACGGCTAATCGCCTGCAAATGCCGACTACCTAATTGACCACAACCAATCAACAAAATTTTGTTAGACATTATAAATTTCAGCCTTATATAAATTTAAATTGTTTTTCAACCATGCTGTTGTTTCAACAAGCCCTTTATCAAGGCTATACTGCGGTTGCCAGGATGTCAGTTGTCTGATCTTTGTATTATCACAACACAATCGTTCAACTTCACTCTTTTTAGCGCGTATCCGTTGGCCATCTTCGACGATACGTATTTTCTTCTTCAGAATATCGGCTATCTTTTGAGCTAAATCACCGACCGTAATCTCATGATTCATACCAATATTCGTCACTTCACCATTTAACGCTTCACACGAGGCTATTGATAAAAATCCTTCGGCCGTATCTTTGACAAATGTTAAATCACGCGTTGGTTTTAAATTACCTAATTTAATAACTTTTTGCCCGCTTAAAATCTGTGTCGCAATAGTCGGTATAATGGCACGGGCTGATTGACGTGGGCCATACGTATTAAAAGGACGAACTACTTTGACAGGCAAACCAAAAGCACGGTAATAACTCAAGGCAATTTGATCAGCAGCAATCTTTGTGGCCGCATACGGAGATTGACCCACAGCTGGATGTTTTTCATCAATAGGTACGTATTGTGCTGTCCCATATGTTTCACTGGTGGATGTAACAACGACATTCTTAACACCAGATTCTTTCGCTGATTCAAGAACATTGTATGTCCCTTCCACATTTGTTTTAATATAAGCGAGTGGTGAAATATATGAATAAGGGATACCAATTAATGCCGCTAAATGAAATACCGTGTCCTGTCCCTTCATCGCCTTGGACACGGAATCATAATCACGAATATCACCAGAAACCACATCAATATTTTTCTTACACGGAGAATTCTCTAACCATCCCCAATGATTATTGGCATTATAATGGACAAACACCTTCACCTTATACCCACGTTTCACACATAACTCAACTAAGTGCGATCCAATAAAACCACCTGCCCCTGTAATTAAAACTTTCTTCATACGTTTACCTTCTCCTTCGTTTAATAAGAAATATAACGATACATCCGAGTGCTACCACATTAACACCAATGCCAATCCATAAACCTGGTGGAATATACCGCATCTTCACATCATGCCCTCCTGGCAACGCTTGAAAACCTATGTATAAATAATAGGCAGGAAAAATTGAAACAGGTTTTCCATCAATGGTGACATGCCATCCGCTTTGAAAACGCTCTGGGACGACGACAAATCCTTGTTGGGGCATGACTAATTTAAAAGACACATTGTCATTTGGTTCCCTATTATAATCCCAGTACGAGGGTTGCACTGATAAAGAAGGATATGTTACTTCAGGAATTTGATATTTGGCTGCATCCTCATGCGTGACATAAACACTCTGCGTGCGTGGCGTATCAAACATCCGTATTTGGTCAAAAAAATCAATGTGCTTTAACTGATTTGCAAAATAGACTTGTTGGGTCGGCTCGATGCGTTTATAAATTGTATATTTATCTCCAACGATGTTTTTTGTGAAACTTGGCCAATTAAGCTCTCTGTCATTGCGCGTCACCATATAATCAATTGGCATATATGTTGCTAATGGTTCTTGGAGATATCTTAAATTAAACCTAGCCCCGGCACTTTCATCAAAACGCTTATGTTGAAAATCAGATTGATGACGGTATTCATAATAATATAAGAACATGGCTAAGCGCTTCGGTGGAACAGGTAAGAATCCAGCTGTGCCATGTACGCCATATAATAAATTATAATCATGCCCCATCCATAACGGATCATGTGGTTCAAACAATTGGAGGTATTGACCGCGCGCTTTTTTATAAAAATCATGCTCAGGACTTCCCCATTGAAACAGAGCAAATTGTGTCCTTTGCCCTTTATCACTATGTTTGAAAGAAGTCTTATATTCCATGAAGGCAACATTAATCAATACAAAATACAGCATGACTTTAAAAATCACATGCCCAGGGCGAAGGGTAAAATAAAAAATAATAAACCACACCATCGCTAAGACGGTAAAACCACTAAATAATTTTACGGGTGTAAAATAAGGGAAAAGATCATGACTTGAAACTAGGTTTGGCATCATGAAAAATATCATAGGCATCAGCGCTATAATTGCGACAATGCTCATCAACGCCAAGGAAGCAATTCTTTTTAATGACCACTCATTAGATGTCCACACCAAATGCTGTTGATTAAAAATAAGGCACATGCTTAAAATAAGCGCCAAATCAAACGCATGCATGGCGTAACGAAAACAAAAATATGTTAACGGGGAGGCCAATGGTTTCAATGAAGGAAAAATATCAGTGACTACCCCCGCTGTAGGTGGGATCATAAAATAAATCCCAAGCGCCAACCAAAACTTATAGACAAAATCTCTCGATACAACATTTTTAAATGCATGCCCAAAATGCCGTATCCCTATTGCTAAAGCCACAAGTAAGGTAAGTGGAAATATCTTAAGCCTAATATCTCCAACCAAAATAAAACCTCGCCAGAACACTTCGACCCAATTTTGATTTCCTGGATAAACCTTAAAAACACTAAAATTATTAATTGGATAATGCCCTGCTTCCCGAGAGGATTCAAGCGTGAAAAAGAAATAGGATGGAATAAATTGAACTGCCCATAAACCCACCAACATCAATAAGAAAATACCAATCAATCGAGCGCTCAGTACAATATTGGGAAATTTATCAATCACAAAGAATATTGACCATAAAATGATCATTTGAGGGATCTGCGTCACCCCTTCTCCAGCGAATTGCCACGCCACCATGGATCCCACAATTCCGGCTGCTGCCAAAGGATACTTATCTCTATACCTTAAATAAAAATACACCATGCCTGGAAAAAGAGCACAACCAAACAAAAAGAACGGCGATTGAGCCATGGCCGTATATTTAGAGGCTGGCAAACCCATGTAAGACACAGCACCAAAAACTGATAGAAAAAAACCTACTTTAAAATAGTCCCACAATAATAATAAACAAAAGAATACACCCCAAAAATAAGGCTCAAGTAATTTAAATAAATAAAACTGATCATCATTTAATACCCAGGCCGCTGCATTAGTTGGATTTAATAGTGGGTAGTGTCCCGAGGTGAATAAACTCACACCACCACCTAGCTCCCTATCCCAAAAACTAAAATTAAATAAACGCCATTTCTGGGCGACATCCATAATAATGCCCCAATAATTATCGCTCGACTCATTATGGGGATAACCATAGGGAGGATTGTCACATTTGACCCATACCAAAGCGCAAAATAGCACGCCGACTAAACTGGCAATAATGATCTTATGATACCGTTTAAGACCTACAGGTGTTGACATAAATCTTCCTTAATCAATTGAGCAATTAATGCATGACCTGCGGCGGTCAAATGATGACCATCTTTCACATTAATCATCTGATCAATATGTCCCTGTTGTTTAATAACACCATGAATATCAATTAATTTAATCTTCCCTAGTCCCATTGCATCAATGACATCTTTTATCGTCTGATTATAGGCACTAATACTTGCTGAGAAACCTGGAGAATGTTGCTCGATGGCCTCATTGGTTGGGCAAATATTCACTACATAAATACGTTGGTACAATGGTGCTGCTGTTGTTAACCACGTCTTGATAACTTTCTCATAGGCTTGACGTGATGTGCGATACCAGCATAGTCCTGCATTGAGAAGTTGTGGTCGATGACGATGCAAAAAATCAACAATAGGCTGACGAAGGCATGAAGGCCATGTTGATAAAAATGCACGCGCCCAATGTGGCAAAGGCCTTGGACTACAATCAACAACTCCTGACTGAATGATTAATATTTTTGGATCAATCCCTTCAAAATAAGGTGTATCACTCCAAAATTTCTGCCAGAGTAAATCAATGGATGCGCCACCAATAGATCTATTATAATGATAGACCTGTTGACCGGGATGGGTCGTCATGTACCACTCTTTAATATGCTCAAAATACATCTGAGAGACGTCCACGTGAGCTACCGCACGCGGCATACTCAATGAATCACCATAAATCGTCATCAACATCAGGCTATCCTCGTACGATTAATCAAAAGACTTCTGGCTTTGCAACGTAATAATCTTTCTAAAATACCCATCGTCCTTATTCCATAGCTCTTTAGGTTTTCCTTGTTCCTGAATAGAGCCATCTTTTAATGCGATGATATAATCACATGTTTCTATCGTCGATAATCGATGCGCGATAATAATAACAGTCTTATCTTTCGATATATCTTCCATGGCTTCTTGAATGCTCTGTTCTGATTCTGTGTCGAGCGCCGACGTTGCTTCATCAAAAATCAAAATCTGAGGCTCATCTAAAATAGCCCGGGCAATAGCGATGCGTTGACGTTGCCCTCCAGAAAGCAATATGCCACGATCACCCACGCGCGTTGCGTATCCTTGAGGCAATGCCATGATAAACTCATGAGCATGGGCTCGTTGAGCAGCGCGTATCACCTGCTCTTCGGAGGCTTCTGGATTTCCAAAGGCAATATTAGCTCGGACTGTATCGTGAAATAGAAAAACATCCTGGGTAACTACACCAATTGCTTTACGCCAAGAAACAATATCAATATCCTTTAAATCAATGCCATCAACCACAATAGATCCTTGTTGAGGATCATAAAATCTCAGTAACAATTCACTTAATGTTGATTTTCCAGATCCTGAAGCCCCAACAATCCCTAACCGCTGCCCACGCATTAAATCAAATGACACTTCATTAATCGCTAATTTCGTTGAAGATTGATAATTAAATTTAATCTGCCGAAACGAAATTTTTTCTTTTAAGGCATGGAAATGATGTTGGCCTGATGGCCATTTCTCTTCATGAAGGTCATTGGTAAATTGATTCACTTGCTTAAGAGATGGTAATCTTGACACAATGACCGCACGCGTTTGATTCAACGCCTTGACAGGAGGAATAATTCTGACCCAAATAAGAACAAAAACTAAAATGATTTCTTGTGATGATACCGTCGGTGAAATAATTCTAGAGCTGATGATAAGTATAATAGCGAGAATCACCACCCCTGAT
>CAYZPQ010000148.1:5177-5515 GCA_964480185.1 uncultured Planctomycetales bacterium
GCAACACCAAGGGGTCAGGCCTCGGGCTCGCCATCGTTGACCGCATCATCCGCGCAAATGATTCGTGGAAATTCTCGCAAGACTCATCAAACATCTTTAATAAAGTTTTCTCCCTGCCAAAAATACGGATCACTTTCATGCCATGCAAAATATCTAACACAATATGACTAAACTTATTACGTTGCGTCACATAATCAGCACCGTGTCGACGTACTCTCCTGGCATAAAAACCCAACAATACCGACGACGTCACTGCGAAGAATAAAGCCCATACAGTTAAAGGAACTGACATCTTAAATAAAAAAACAACCAGAATAACCAATGTGGTGAATTGCGGC
>CAYZPQ010000149.1:0-5485 GCA_964480185.1 uncultured Planctomycetales bacterium
GGTCCCTGGTTCGAGTCCAGGTGGGCCCATGCAAGAGATACGAGATTCGAAATTAGATATCGAATCTAATTTCAAATTTCTAATCTCGAATATCTTAAAAATATTTTGAATATCCATCAATCGATCATTGGAGCTGCGTGAACATGACCACATCGACATCTATCAAAGATCAATTGCGTAAATTAGTTGATTTACAAGCCGTCGATGCCCAAGCATATGATTTGAAGCGAATTTTAAAAGAGAAGCCTGCGGAAGTTGAAGAATTACGTCAAGAATTTGAAGCGAAGAAAACAAAATTAAAGCAGCTTGAAGATAAATTAAAAGAAATTCAAGTCGCTCAAAAAAGTTTAGATTTGGATTTGAAGCAAAAAGAAGAAGCGATTACAAAAGCGGACGGGACTTTGTCCGCGTTAAAAACGAATAAAGAATACCAAGCCCGCTTGATGGAAATTGAGAATATTAAAGCGGATAAGTCTGTGATTGAAGAAAAGATTCTTGAATCATACGATGCGGTCGAAGCTGCTAAGAAAAATGTTGATGCTGAAAAAGCAGTTGTTGCCACCTATGAAAAAGATTTTGCGACAAAGAAGAAAATTGTCGACGATGAAGTGGCGGTTGCTTCAGATCAATTGAAAGTTAAAGATTCATTACGCCAGCGTTTATTGCCTGATATTAGGCCTGATATATTGTCGAAGTATGAGCGTATTTTAAATAATAAAAATGGTTTAGCTGTTGTGGCCGCGCTTAACCAATCATGCACCGGTTGTCATATGCATTTAACTGAGCAATTGGTGAATGAATTGCGTAAATATGTCCAGCTTACTCATTGTGACTCGTGCGCACGTATTTTATATTTAGCTGATGAGCTATAAAACACTGACGATATTTACCGATGGAGCGTGTTCAGGTAATCCTGGCCCGGCAGGTATTGGTGTTGTGATTAAAGAGGGTGATGTAACGATTAAAGAAGTCTCACGGTATATTGGTGAGGCAACAAATAATATTGCTGAGTATACGGCGTTGGTTGTGGCCTTAGAAGAAGCGATGGTGTTAAAAGCCAAAGCCGTGGACGTGAAGACAGATAGTGAATTGATGTTTAAGCAAGTGACGGGTGTGTATGCGGTGAAGCATCCGAATATGATGACGCTCTTTGAGAAGGTTAAAGATTTAACAAAAAGTTTTGAGAAATTCCAGATTGTGCATGTGCGTCGGGAATTTAATAAAGAAGCAGATAAGTTATCAACGCAGGCTATTAAGAATTACAGAAAAGATGGCCGCCCTGCCGTCGCTGACGGGGGGGAGGAAAGTCCGAGCTCCAAAGGGTAGTGCATCCCGGTAATGCGGGACACATGTTCATGCAAATGGGCATGGAGGATTAGAGCTACAGTGACGATACCTTGAGTCAAATCAAGGGGTGAAACGCGCAATCTCTGCACGGAGCAATGCCAAATAGGAGGAGAGGATCGACTCGGTCCGTTAATATCCTCGGGTAGGCTGCAAGATATCCCTTTGCAAAGGGGGATGTTAGTCGAATGGTCATCGCCTCGTAAGGGGTTACAGAACTCGGCTTAATTGAATTTTATTAAAGAGTAGTATCTATTAAATCATGGGGGGTTAGAGATGTCAGGACATAGTAAGTGGGCCAAGATTAAGCACAAAAAAGGTGCCGAAGATGCAAAGCGTGGTGCTTTGTTCACAAAATTAAGTAAAGAAATTACAGCTGCTGCCAAAGAAAAAGGCGGCAATATGGATACGAATTTCCGTTTGCGTGCTGCATGTGCCCGTGCACGTGAATACAATATGCCACAAAACAACGTCGAGAATGCGATCAAAAAAGGTACAGGCGAAATTCCTGGTATCGTTTTTGAAAATGTCACATTTGATGCACGTTTAGGCGCTGTTGGGATTTTAGTTGAAGGTTTAACCGATAATAAAAACCGTACCACCGCCGAAGTGCGTAATATCTTAAACAAAAAAGGCGCTGCTTTATCTGGAGCTGGTTCTTCTGCGCGTTTATTCTTCAAAAAAGGGTACATCGCGGTTGATAGCACCAAGGTGAGTGAAGATGCATTATTTGAAATCGCTTTAGAAGCGGGTGCTGAAGATGTGAAGAATGCCGGTGAAGTATTTGAAATTATTTCTGAGCCTCAACAATTAGAAGCGATCAAGAATGCATTGACCGCTAAGAATATTGATACAACGTCAGCTGAAGTGACAATGATCCCAGATCCAAATTTAATTACGCAATTAGAAGGTTCTTCTGCTAGAGCTATTTTAAATTTGATCGAAGAGCTTGAAGAGCATGAAGATATTCAAAATGTGTACGCCAATTTTGACATTTCCGATGAGGAAATGGCTAAGATTAGTGAAGAAGAATAATTTAAGTCGCCTATGCGCATCCTAGGTGTTGATCCTGGATTAAATGCGACAGGTTTTGGGGTTGTGGATGTTGCCCAAGGCCAGGTAAAGATTTGCGATGCGGGTTCAATTGAACCAAAATCCACCGAGTTATTCGAAGTACGGTTACACAAGATTCATGTCTTATTAGGTAAGATCATCAGGGAACATCGTCCTGATATGTTGGTTTTAGAGAAGTTGTACGCACATCATAAACACCCCACCACTGCCTCGATTTTAGGCCACGTGCGTGGGGTGATTTGTTTATTGGCCGCTGAGCATAAGATCGAATTGGTGCAGTGGCCGGTGAAGCGCATACGCAAGGCCTTGCTTGGCAATGGGAATGCCACCAAAGAGCAAACCCAGGCCTTTGTGCAGCGACTCTTAAAGATTGAGAAAACGAAATTGACACTAGACACATCCGATGCTTTGGCGTTAGCATTAGGTCATGCCCACATGTTGAAATTCAAGTTAATGTAAAGAGGTTGACGACGTGATTGCGGGATTGCAGGGAAAATTACATAGTTTAGTGGACAATACCGTGATCCTTGATTGCCATGGGGTGCATTATGAGGTATTAGTACCTTTGTCCGTGGCCCAGCGTCTTGATAAAGTCAAAGATGCAAGTGACAATATCAGTCTTATCACGTATCATTATTTACAAGTAACGCAATCGAGTGCCACACCCATGCTTGTGGGTTTCTTAAATACCATTGAGCGGGATTTTTTCTTAGAATTTATTAAAGTATCAGGTATTGGTCCAAGGGCTGCCGCGAAAGCATTGAATAAATCCATTGGTGAAATTGCCCAAGCCATTGATCACGGGGATACCAAGTATTTAACATCATTGCCAGGTATTGGGGCGCAGCGCGCGAAGGAAATCGTGGCCAAGCTTCAAGGCAAAATGGGCAAGTTTACTTTAATGCGGGATGCCGTCACAGCTCCGTCGACACATCCTGGTTTAGATGATATCAAAGAAGAAGCATTGGCGATTTTATTGCAATTGCAGTATAAGCGTTTAGAGGCTGAAGCGATGATTGATAAAGCCTTGCAAAAGAAATCAAGTGTGGCCACATCTGAAGATTTATTAAATTTAATTTATAGTGCATCTAAATCATAAGGGGTCGTAGCATGTCTGAAAATATGAATAATTATAAAAGTGCTATCGAGGCTTTATTATTTGTCAGTGAAAAACCCATTGTGGTGGATCAATTCCGTCAAGTATTCCCAGAACTTAAACCGTCGGATATTGCGGATTTAGTTAAACAAGTTCAAGAAGATTATATTCAACGCAATGCCGGGATGATTATTGTTGAAATTGCCGGTGGATGGCAAATGTTATCCGATAGTCATGCGGCGGGTTATATCCGTGAATTTTATAAAACAAAATCAAAAGAAAAATTATCTCGACCCGCTTTAGAAACACTCGCGATTATTGCGTATAAGCAGCCAGCAGGTCGTGCGGAAGTAGAAGTGATCCGTGGGGTTAATTCCGACGGGACTGTGGCGCATTTATTAAATAAAGGTTTGGTTAAAATTGTCGGCCGTAAAGAAGTGCCTGGCCGTCCATTTTTATATGGCACAACCAAAGAGTTTTTAGATTACTTTGGATTACGTGGTTTAGAAGATTTGCCTAAGATTGAAGAGTTTGTGCAATTGGGTGTGGATGTGCCTAATGTGAATCCATCGACGGAAGATATTCAATCGGTGGAAGCGAAAACAGAAGAGCAGCCTTCCGAACAAAGTGCGACTCAAGAAACAAGTGGTGCCTCACGCGCTCAAAGTGAAACAGAAATTGCCAATCAAGAATTAGCATCAAATACTTAAGAAGAGAAAATTATGGATTTAAAATCATTACGCAACAAAATTGACGGGCTCGACGCTAAAATTGTTCAATTATTAAATGAACGGGCAGCGATTACTTTATCCATTGGACATCATAAAATTGCCAATAATCAATCCATTTATGCGCCTGAGCGTGAGAAGCAAGTGCTTGAGCGTGTGAAAGCATTGAGCCGTGGGCCAATGAAGTCGGAATCATTTGAAGCGATTTACCGCGAGATTATGTCCGCGTCATTGAATCTTGAAAAGCCTTTACGTATTGGGTATATGGGGCCAGAAGCCACATTTTCTCATTTGGCGGCCTTAAAACGTTTTGGGTCAAGTGTCGACTATGCGGCGTGTGATAATGTCACCGACGTGTTTAATAAAGTTGAACATAATGAATGTGATTATGGGGTAGTACCCATTGAGAATTCGATCGAGGGTGTCGTGAATCACACCATGGACATGCTCGTTGAAACAGATTTGAAAATTTGTTCTCAGATCATGCTTGATGTCGCGCATAATTTAATGGCCAAGGGGGCTTTGAGTAAGATTAAAGTGGTGTATTCACATCCACAAGTATTTGGTCAATGCCGTCAGTGGCTTTCAGCGAATTTGCCATTGGCTGAGCAAGTGGCTGTTGTATCGACGACAAAAGCGGCGCAATTGGCAGCGAAGACAACAAATTCGGCGTGTATTGCGTCTGAGTTAGCAGCGACAATGTATAAATTACCGATCTTAAAAAAGAATATTCAAGACAGTGCGCATAATATCACGCGCTTCTTGGTTATTTCAAATAATGATGTACCAGCTACCGGAAAAGATAGAACGTCTTTGGTTTTTTCGATTAAAGACAAAGTTGGTGCGTTGCACGCGATGTTGTCTCCGTTCATGAAGCATAAATTAATCTTACCAAGATTGAGTCTAGGCCTTCGAAAAAAAGAGCATGGGATTATTATTTCTTCGTCGATTGCCAAGGCCATCAAAACGACCCCAAAGTAGCCAAAGCCCTCCAAGAACTAGAAGGCATGTGCAAATTCCTCAAGATTTTGGGTTCCTACCCAGTCTTAGATTAAAACCAGCATTTGCTTTTCGTAGGGGAGGACCTTGTGTCCTCCCGTATACATCATCTAAATTTAAAAAAACCGGGCGGACACAAGATCCGCCCCTACAAAAACAAATGTTTTTTAAAGGTGTTAAATATGCCTATTGAATAATGGCTCATATCTTCCCGTAGGGGAGGACCTTGTGTCCTCCCGCATAC
>CAYZPQ010000150.1:0-5423 GCA_964480185.1 uncultured Planctomycetales bacterium
ACAGGGAGTAATAATTTGGGATTAGGTGCCGGAGACGATGGTGATATCGGTCCCGTCGGTGTTTGATTGTGACTGCTGATTTTATCTTGAACTTTTTTTAATGCATCATGAATGATTGACATAATATTCCTTAGCTAATTTCTCCAATGCATTGATGAATTATGGTATCGGTAATGGTATAAGTTTCGCCCACATACCCTGCCAGTAAAGCACGGTCACAGACAATATTAATTAAACGCGGTGTGCCTTTTGAAAATTGAGCAATGGCCTCAATGGCTTCTGGAGTAAAAGTCAGTTGATCGGTAGCTTGCGCTACGCTTAAGCGATGACGTATGTAATCACCGATTTCTTTATCCGCTAAGGGAAGAATATGATAACGCACGGTGACGCGCTGATTGAGCTGGCGTAAGGCGGGATTATTTAATCGATCCAGTAATTCTGGTTGACCCACTAAAATAATTTGAATGAGCTTTTCTTTTTCCGTCTCAAGATTGGACAGTAAACGAATTTGTTCTAATTGACGAATATTAAGATTTTGAGATTCATCAATGATAACAGCGACATTGCGCCCCATGCTCGATTGATTAATGAGAAAGGAATTAAGTTCATCAATTAAGTCGAGCTTATTGGTTTTGTCAGAATTAATGCCTAAGTCCTTCAAAATGATTTGCAAAAGCTGCAACTCTGAAAAAGAGGAATTAAGGATTAATGCTGTTTTAGTGCGTTCATCCAACTTATTTAATAAAGCCCGGCATAAGGTTGTTTTGCCAGTCCCAATTTCCCCGGAAATGACCAAAATCCCTTTGCGTGATTCAATCCCATAAATCAAATGGGTAAATGCTTCTTGATGATGGTTTGACGGAAAGAAGAACGCTGGGTCAGAGGTGATATTAAAAGGGTTTTCTTTTAACCCATAGAAGGCATTGTACATAGCCGTGATTATAACAAGGAGATGGGGTAAGGTAAAGGTGTAAACATAACCTTTTTAGTAGCGACTTGAGTATTTCCCGTGTAAAATGATGGGACAAATTTAGGTCTATCGACTTATTTCTAAATGGCTTTGCAAAGGACTTATGTGGATTGTATTTGATTGTATTTTTGTGATCTATGCCTTGGCCTATTTGCCATATCTCTTAATCACACGCCGTTTATACGCTGGTTTTGCCATGCGTTTTGGTTTTATCCCATTAGGCATTAAAGAAAGTATTCGTCGTCGGCAAAACATCTGGGTTCATGCGGTCAGTGTGGGTGAGGTGATTGTTATTGAAGGGTTAATTGCTCATTTAAATGCCCTGTATCCCAACTATCAAATTATCACAACGGTCACCACCAAAACTGGTTATGATTTAGCCTTAAAGCGGTTAGCAGGTAAGGCGATTGTTCTTCCTTCGCCCTTAGATTTTAGTGCCGTTGTTGGGCATTTCATTCGTTTAATCAAACCTAAACTATATGTCGCGGCGGAGACAGAAATTTGGCCCAATTTATTAATGGCCCTTGAGTCCAAACGCATTCCCACCATGATTATCAATGGGCGCATTTCTGATAATTCGTTTAAACGCTATAACATGATTCGAGGTCTTCTTAAACCTGTGTTGGAAACCATCGATATAGCGGGCATGCAAAGTGAGTTGGATGCGAAACGCATTACCGCAATGGGGGCAAGGCCTGAGGCGGTAAAAGTGTTAGGAAATATTAAGTTTGATGATGTGCCTGCCCAACATGATGTTGCTAAAGCGGATTATGGTTTGGACCCGACGAGTTTGGTGTTAATTGCGGGAAGTACACACCCGGGTGAAGAAGAAATCATGATAAAGGCATATGCGCGTATTCATGAACGCGATGCGCGCTGGACTTTAGTCATTGCCCCACGTCATATTGAACGGGCAGATGATGTTGTGCGTTTAATCAATGAGGCAGGTTTTGACGCGATTAAATTTACGCAATTAAATAGCAATACGCAAAGAGGGCAAGCTGTGCTTGTTCTCGATACGATTGGGCATTTACGTAGCTTATATGCGTTAGCGGATATTGTTTTTGTAGGTAATAGTTTAAGGGCAGGTGGAGGGCATAATATTATTGAGCCAGCATGTTATGCGAAGCCCATTATTGTCGGGCCTTTAATGTCGAATTTTCGTGACATCATGCGCTGTTTCCGTGATGCAAATGGTGTCATTGAAGTCGAGCATGAAGAAGATTTGTATGAACAGGTAGCCCAATTAGCAAATGATGAGGTCTTGCGTCGTCAGTGGGGGCAAAGAGCTAAACAGGTGATTGAAGTTCATCAAGGGACAACCAGGCGTACGGTTGAGTTAATGAAACAATGGCTGTCATGAAACGTTTTGAAGGATTAGGGTTTTGGGCTTTACCTTTAAGCGGGGTTTACGCTTTAGGGTTATTGATTCACCGTGGTTTGTATAGGGTAGGAATACTCCCACGGTATCAATCACGTAAACCAGTGATATCAATTGGCAATATTGTCGCCGGAGGTGTTGGCAAAACACCCATGACAGTGTGGGTATGTGAGGCATTAAAAGCTAAGGGAAAGCAACCCGCGGTCATTTTGCGTGGTTATAAATCACATCAGGGTTTAAGCGATGAAGCCATGATGTTGCAAGAAATTTTGCCTGACGTATCTGTTATTACCGGGGCAAGTCGAGTGGCGAGTATTCAGCGTCTTGAACAATCCACAACTGCGTATGATGTCATTGTCTGTGATGATGCATTTCAACATTGGCCATTGCGTCGGAATTTAGATATTGTTTTAATTGATGCAACAAATCCATTTGGGAATAATCAATTGCTTCCGGCAGGAATATTGCGTGAACCAAAAAAGGCATTAAAGAGAGCTCAGGTTATTGTCATCACCAAGAGCGACGACGATAAGCCCTATAAAGCGATTGTCGAGGAAGTCAAAGTGATTAATCCCAAGGCTCTCATCGTGCGGGCCCGTCACAAATTGCATCGTCTTAGAAATAGTATTACCCAAGAGGAGATTCATTTTTCACCGCAGCAATCGGTATTGGCGATCAGTACAATTGCAGATCCAGATGCGTTTTATCGCACATTGAGTGTCATGGGGTTGAACATTGAAGGGACGCTTGCCTGGGCAGATCATGCCCCGTATACACCAGCAATGATCGACGCTATTATTACGAAAGCAGCAACCTTAAATAATGTACTGATTGTCACCACGCACAAAGATGCGGTTAAATTGGTGCCTTATCATGCACAGTTGCAATCATTCGTTGTTGCCTGTGTGGATATTCGCATGGATCTATTGCAAGGCCAAGAAGCATTTATTGATCAATTATTAAAGGTGTGTGATGCTTAAAGCGTTATCACTTCTCTTTCAGATGTTGCCTTTATCCTGGGCCCTTGGTTTTGGGAATGCCTTAGGGTATGTGGCCTATGTGATATTGCCGCGTAAAACCCGTACCATCTATCTCAATTTAAAAATGGCTTTTGGGCAACAGATGACACATGCGCAATTAAAAGTCATTACTCGCCAAGTTTATTCCCATCTTATTATGAGTTTTATTGAAGTGCTTGTATTTCCAAAGATTCACCGTCAAGGATTTGAAAAATATGTCAGTCTTCATGGCCGTGAGCATATTGAATTGGCGAAGTCTCAGGGAAAAGGAATTATCTTTTTAGCCATGCATGCCGGGAATTGGGAATTAGCGAGTGTTATCGGTTCTTTGACAGGAGTATCGTATAATTTGATTGCAAATCGTCAGCCTAAAATGCCTGAGCTTGATCACTTATTAAATGAGCACAGGCAATTGACAGCGGCGAAAGTATTGATTGCCGGCGAGGATACGAAAGAAATTATTCAAGCCATTCGACAGAAAGAAATTCTTTCCATTGCCATTGACCAGGGAGGACGTGAAGGGATTATTATTCCTTTCTTAGGAAAACCAGCGTCCTTGTCATCAGGGGCCATACGCCTAGGTCTTAAATATGACTGTGCCCTTTGTCCGGTATGGATTCGACGCACACCTAAAGGTCATCGCCTGGAAGTTTTTCCAGCGCTAACTATGACGCCCAGTGCCGATGAGTCAAAAGTACAATTCTTAGTTTAACAACTAATAATGGAAGTTTATTAAAACAATTTCCTGAGCAGTATTTATGGTTTTATAAAATGTATAAATATACCAATCGCATCGACGTGCTCATCTGTGATGATGGCCGTACCGGTCATTTGCGTCAATCCCAAGCTGTGGCGGTGTCATTACGGGAAGCCGCTCAACAGCAGGGGAAAGAGACACGTCTGACAACGGTAAAAATAGAATACCGTTCTGATGTTTGGAAGACGCTATTTCAATGCGCGGTGTTGATGTCATCTGGATTACGCTTCATGCGGGGTCGTTGGTTGTATGCCATGGCGTTAACACCGGACACGGTTAAACAATTAGATCAGGTGAAAGCCGACTGTGTGATTAGTTGTGGGTCGATGAATGGGGCTTTGGCTTGGCTTGTGGCTGATCTTAATCGAGCTAAATCCATTGCGATTTTAAAACAAGGATTAATGCCCTTAACAGCATTTGATAAAGTTATCTTACCAGAACACGACGGGTATAAGGGCAAGTCTGGTCATGTGATTCAAACAAAGGTGGCAGTGAATTTAATCGATGGGCCTTATTTAACAAAACAAGTGAATGCCTTGCTTGAACGTTATTCACATTTGAAGTCTGATGTACGGCTTAAATTTGGTGTGCTCATTGGGGGAGATACCAAGGGTGTGAAAATGAAAAGCGAAGTGATTCGTTTGTTATTTAATCATTTGAAAAATGCGTGCGTTCATTATAAGGCGAGTTTACTGGTAACAACATCCCGTCGTACACCTCCTGATATTGAATTTTTGATTGAACAAGAAATGCAATCATTGAAACGATCGGGTTTATGTATCATTGAAAATCAATCCCCCACACCAGAAGCCATGGGTGGTATTTTAGGGTTGGCGGATATCGTCATTGTTTCGGGGGAAAGTATTTCCATGGTGTCCGAAGCGATTGCTTCGCAGAAGGCGACAATCATTTTTTCACCCCTGGGAGAATTTTCCAACGATTCCACACAAAAATATGATCAATTTGCGTTAAGATTATCTGAAGAAGGTTATGCATTGGCTTCGAATATCAAAGATATTCCGCAAAGCATTAACATGTTAATGTCAACGAAGCGGCCATTGAAAAAATTAAATCAAAAATCACTCTTGAGCGAAGAGTTTAAAAGTTTTATTTAAGGTGAATCATTACGCATGAATATATTGCAAATACTCCCAGAGCTTAATGTCGGTGGTGTTGAAACAGGCACCGTTGATTTGGCTAAATATTTAACCCAAAAAGGCCATAAAGCCATTGTAGTATCACATGGGGGAGTATTAGTCGAGGAATTGACTAAGGTTGGGGTTAAGCATTATCAAT
>CAYZPQ010000151.1:0-1876 GCA_964480185.1 uncultured Planctomycetales bacterium
GGGCGTCCTTTCCCAGTACTTTTATCAAAGACAATTGCATTGGCGGTGGGGGCTGAGCGTAGTAATAAACGCCAATTAGCTATTATCCCTGTGCCTAAATCTGTGCCACGTATTTTGAAAATACCGTCGGAAGCTGACGAGAATATTTTTGTCTTAATTGATGATATTATCAAAGAAAATCTCAAGGATTTCTTTAAGGGTTATAAAATTGCGGATGCTGCAGGCTTTCGCGTACTCCGTGATAGTGAATTAGATTTAGACGAAGAATTTGCGCCTGATTTATTGAAGTTGATGGAGCGGGAAATTAAAAAACGTTCTGTGGCCAAAGCCGTGTACCTTCCCATGGAGCAAGGTACAAGTAAAGAGCTCATCACCACATTGACGGAAGGGATTGGTTTTGATCCGGATGAAGTGGTGTTTATTAAGTCTCAGTTGGATTTAACATTTTTACATGATGTCGCTTCCCTTGTTGATCGCCCAGATCTACGTTTTCAGTCACTTGTTCCTGTGAAAGTTGATACAGCGAATATTTTTGAACGCATTGCCAATGAAGATTTTATTATTCATGCGCCATTTCAATCGTTTTATCCAACCATTGAATTGATTACTCAAGCGGCGCAAGATCCGGATGTCTTGGCGATTAAAATGACATTGTATCGAGTAAATGAAGACTCAGCCATTGTCAATGCACTGAAGATTGCCGCTAAAAAGGGCAAGCAAGTGACGGTGGTTGTTGAACTCAAAGCCCGTTTTGAAGAAGAGAAAAACATTCAATGGGCGCGCGATTTAGAGCATGCGGGTTGTCACGTGATTTATGGGATCGCAGGAATGAAGATCCATTCCAAAATGACATTGATTATACGCCGTGAAGATGGCCGTATTCGCCGTTATGTGCATTTATCGACGGGGAATTACAATGAAAAGACTGCAACGGTGTACACTGACATTGGTTTTTTTACGGCTAATGATGATGTGGCGCGCGATATAGCGGATGTGTTTAATGTTATCACGGGATATTCACAGCCTAGTCCTTGCAAAGTAGTGGTTAGCTCCGCACATAATTTGCGTAAATACTTCTTTGATTTAATTGATCGTGAAATTGCCAGCCATAAAGAACATAAGAATGGCATGATTTGGGCAAAGATGAATTCATTAGAAGACATGGCGATTATTGAAAAATTATATGAAGCTTCTCAAGCTGGTGTCAAAATTCGTTTATTAGTCCGTGGTATTTGTTGTTTAATCCCTGGTGTTAAAGGTTTAAGTGAGGGGATAGAAGTACGTAGTGTCGTTGGGCGTTTTCTTGAACATTCGCGTATTTTTATTTTCAATCAAAACGGCAGCCCACGCGTGTATTTGTCGTCGGCCGATTGGATGGGGCGTAATTTTGACCGGCGCATTGAAATTTTATTTGAAATCACTAAACAAGAAATCAAATCTCATTTACAATTCATCTTAGATAATTATTGGAAAGACACACGCAAGGCACGCGTCTTAAATGCAGATCGCTCTTATGCGGTTGTAAAGAAAGAATCAAATACGTTTAACGTTCAAGATTATTTTATTCAGCATTATCATTAATTCCGTCGCTATTTTATGATCAATTATTACATTGGATTAGACGTAGGTGGAACAAAAATTGCAGGGGCCCTTGTGACTCCAGCGGGAAAAATCATTAATCGCATTAAAATTCCTACCCCTAAGAAAGTCAAAGCGAAAGCCATTTATACCTGTATTATTGACGCGATTGATCAATTATTACTCACATCCAATGTGAAAAAATCACAATGCAAAGGCATAGGTTTAGGTGTTCCTGGCATTGTTGATACCCATAATAGCCATATTTTAGCAGCCCCGAATATTGATTTAACAGGGT
>CAYZPQ010000151.1:1886-5372 GCA_964480185.1 uncultured Planctomycetales bacterium
CGTCGTCGTTTTCATTTAAAAGTAGCGATGGCCAATGATGTCAATGCCGGTTTATTAGGTGAAGCATGGCTAGGGGCAGCGAAAGGGCTTGAACATGTTGTTGGTATTTTTCCGGGCACTGGAGTAGGTGGAGCTGTCTTAATTGAAGGCAAAATGCTCTTAGGCAAACAAGGGGCAGCGACTGAATTAGGCCATATGATTGTCGATGTCAATGGGCCCTTATGTCATTGTGGCAATTATGGGTGTTTAGAAAGTTTAACAAGTCGCTGGGCTATTGAGCGCGATATCCGTAGTCTTGTCAAAGCAGGTCGTCGTACGATTATTACCCGTCTTAATGATGGCAAATTAGATCAAATCAAAAGCCGTGTGCTGAAAGACGCTTTAGCCAAAAAAGATCCTTTAGCCATGAGTGTCATGACGAAAGTCGCAACCATTCTAGGTAAAGCATCGGTGAGTCTTAACCATACCTTTAATCCTCAGGTTATTATTTTTGGTGGTGGTGTGATCAAAGCGTGTGGTTCGATGATGTTGCCGATCATCCAACGTCATGTCCAACAAGACCCTTTTTTTAAGAAATTCAATTCCTGCCAAATTCGCCAATCGACATTAGGCGATGATGCCGTAATCCTCGGCGCTGTGAAGTTAGTATCTACTCGATAAATTTAGTCGCGATAATTCCTTGAAAATAGATTGATGGCTATTAGTTATAACACTACAATACGTTATTGTTTTAATGAAAACTTTTCCATGTGCTTAGGTCATGAAAATGCTACTTAAAGGACGATTATGTATGAGACAGGAGAGTTTCCGATCGTGTCATCCGTGAAAGGGAATAAACTGATTAATCCATCGATCACAGACCAAGACATATATTTATTCAAAGAAGGTAATCATTTTCGTTTATACGAAAAATTAGGCGCACACCTCACCCAAGTGAATGGGAAAAAAGGTGTGCTTTTTGCTGTCTGGGCACCCAATGCTAAATCTGTTTCTGTCGTCGGTAATTTTAATGGATGGCATCGTGAGAAACACCCCTTGCAACCCCGTTGGGATAGCTCTGGGATATGGGAAACATTTGTTCCTGATATCGGCAAAGGTGAAATCTATAAATATTTTATCGTATCAAATTGCGCCTATTATCAAGTCGAGAAACAAGACCCTTTTGCCATTTATAATGAAGTAGCCCCGCGTACCGCCTCTGTTGTCTGGGACTTAGACTATACCTGGTCTGATCAACAGTGGATGAAAGAGCGCCACAAACATAATAATCTTCAAGCGCCCATGAGTGTGTATGAAATGCATTTAGGCTCATGGAAACGTGTGCCCGAGGAGAATAACCGTTCGTTTACCTACCGTGAATTAGCGATTCATTTAGTTCCTTACCTGA
Organism: uncultured Planctomycetales bacterium; assembly: GCA_964480185.1. GTDB lineage: Bacteria > Omnitrophota > Gorgyraeia > Zapsychrales > Fredricksoniimonadaceae > CAYZPQ01. The sequence goes on from CAYZPQ010000151.1 coordinate 3,274, forward strand.
AAGACTTGGGATATACCCATGTGGAATTCTTGCCTGTCATGGAACATCCTTTTTATGGCTCCTGGGGTTATCAAACGTTAGGTTATTTTTCAACCACTAGCCGTTATGGTACGCCTCAAGATTTCATGCATTTAGTCGATACCTTGCATCAAAATGGTATTGGTGTGATTTTAGATTGGGTTCCATCTCATTTTCCGTCGGATGAACATGGCCTTGCCTATTTTGATGGCACGCATTTATTTGAACATGAAGACCCCCGCAAAGGCTTTCATCCAGATTGGAGCAGTTATATCTTTAATTATGGCCGTCATGAGGTCAGGGAATTCTTGATTTCAAGCGCCATGTTTTGGTTAGACAAATATCACATTGATGCGTTACGCGTCGATGCCGTTGCCTCCATGTTGTATTTAGATTATTCCCGTAAAAATAATGAATGGATACCGAATCAATATGGTGGGCGCGAAAATTTAGATGCGATTTATTTTTTACGTCGTTTGAATGAAATGGTTTATAAGGAATACCCCGATATTCAAATGATTGCCGAAGAGTCAACAGCCTGGGGTGGGGTATCACGTCCCGTCGATGTGGGCGGGCTTGGGTTTGGCATGAAATGGAATATGGGCTGGATGCATGATACGCTCATTTACATTGCCAATGATCCCATTTACCGCAAGTATCATCACAATGAGCTGACATTCAGTTTCTATTATGCCTTTACCGAGAACTTTGTTTTGTCATTGTCCCATGATGAAGTGGTGCATGGTAAAGGGTCTTTGATATCCAAAATGCCCGGTGATGATTGGCAAAAGTTTGCCAACTTACGATTATTAATGGGCTATATGTTTGCCCATCCAGGTAAGAAATTATTATATATGGGCTGCGAATTAGCCCAATGGTCCGAGTGGAAACATGATGTGAGTTTAGATTGGCATTTATTAGATTTTAAACCCCATCAAGGGATTTGGCGTTGGACTAAAGATTTAAATAAATTTTATACCAGCACGCCTGCTATGTATGAGTGCGATTTTACGCCCAATGGTTTTGAATGGATAGATTTAAATGATTATCAGCAAGGTGTCATTTCATTTATCCGTAAATCTGCCGATGGGAAGTCTATGATTATTGCGGTGTGTAATTTTACGCCCATGGTCTGGCATCAGTATCACGTCGGTGTACCGTTTCCAGGATTTTGGACTGAAGTGTTAAATTCAGATGCCGCGATTTATGGAGGCAGTGGTCAAGGTAATCTTGGAGGCAAACAATCGGTACCAGTTCCATTTCACGGCCGTGAGCAGTCTTTGGAATTAACAATCCCGCCTTTAAGTGTTGTGTTTTTTCAACGCAAATCTTGACGGTTTGATAGAGCAGGTTACAATTAGAGAGGGAATCTCCCTTACGCCTTGGTGTTTTATGTCTTAATCCATAGGGAGACAAGTGCACAACAACACGCAGTTAACTAAAATGGAGAGACAGTTATGAAAGATCAAGTGATTGAAGCCGCAGGAAAAACATGGCGCTTTTTAGGCCAAAATGGTGAAATCAATGTCACCAATTTACCTAAGATTTTGAAAGAAAAAGAAAGTGTTGTATTCCAGGCCCTCGGTTGGTTGGCCCGTGAAGATAAAATTAATTATAGCATTAAAAATCGCCGCACCTTTGTGTCTTTAGTCGAGAATGAATTAAAATCATTCAATGGTGTGATGTATAACATCAATGAACAAGCCCAGCAATTGACCCCAAAAGGAAGAACAAAAATTTCTAAATGAACCGTTACATTTGCATTCATGGCCATTTTTATCAACCTCCTCGCGAAAATCCTTGGTTGGATGAAGTCGAAGTTCAAGACTCGGCGTTTCCTTACCATGATTGGAATGAGCGCGTGGCCGCGGAATGCTATGCCCGCAATGCATCATCTCGTATTCTCGATACCAACCGTAAAATAGTTGATATTGTTAATAATTATTCCCGTATTAGTTTTAATTTTGGCCCCACCTTGCTGTCATGGATGCAACGCAAAGATCCGGAAACATACAAGGCTATCTTAGAGGCTGATAAGCTAAGCCAAAAGAATTTTGGGGGGCATGGCTCTGCCATGGCAC
>CAYZPQ010000152.1:0-3706 GCA_964480185.1 uncultured Planctomycetales bacterium
GTCCGTCCCCTTTATTGGTCCTTATATTTTTACTGAAAATCGGTCATTGCCAACTAAGCTTTTGATTTCTTCCATGAGTACTTCGGAGGGTGTGACATAGAGGTCTTTGCCGACTAGGATTTGGACGCTTTTGTGGTTTTGGGTGTCGACTTGGAGGTAAACCGTGATTTTGCCAGGGAAACGGACTAGTTTGTCTTTGAGTTTATCAAAGCCGGGTTTGCCAACCAATGATAAATCAATGTGTAGGGATTTGATCATGTCATAGACTTCATCGATGCCGGCCATTTCATTGGCGACCATTTTGGGGAAGCCGTCTTTGAAATTGACCTTACCCTTTACGACAACGACGGTCGATTCTTTAAGGTAAGGGGCTATTAATGAATAACTCGAGGGGAAAACAACAAGCTCCATTTCCCCACTCATATCTTCTAAACCAATAATGGCCATGCGTTCATTGGTTTTTTTGGTCGTTGTTAATTTGACCATTTTAATTAAACCGATAATGCGTACGTCTTGACCGTCGCGGGCATTCTTCAGTGATGCGGTATTAAAGTCTGTAAAGACCATTATTTCTTTTTGGTAACGCTCTAAGGGATGGCCGCTTAAATATAAACCTAATAAGGCTTTTTCATTCGCAAGCAATAACGCTTGGGGCCATTCTGGAATGTCAGGCAATGCTTCTTTAGCAAGACCAAATCCTCCGGCGCTGTCATCCCCCATACTGAAAAAAGAGAATTGACCTATTTCTGCCTCTTGTTGGCGCTTAAGACCTGCACCTAAGGCTTCTTCTAAAACAGCCATTAATTGGGCACGTCTAGCGCCTAAAGAATCCATGGCGCCTGAACGGATTAAACTTTCAAGAACCTTACGATTGTTTAAACGTAAGTCAATGCGTCGACAAAAATCAAAGATGGATTTAAATTGGCCTTGCTCTTCACGATTCTTGGCAATGGATTCAATCGCGGCTAAGCCCACATTCTTAACAGCAATCATGCCGTAACGGATTTTCTTATCTTCGACGACATTGAAATAAGACATACTTGAATTGATGTCCGGAGGCAAAATTTCAATCCCCATCACTTCTGTTTCGCGCACATACTCGACAACTTTCTCAGTATTATCACGTTCTGACGTTAATAAAGCGGCCATGAATTCCGTCGGGTAATTGGCTTTTAAATAGGCAGTGCGGTATGTAATTAAGGCATACGCCGCCGAGTGAGAACGGTTAAACCCATAGCCGGAGAAATAATCAATTAAATCAAAAAGGCGATTGGCTTCAACTTCATCGATATCACTCTCTTTAGCACAACCATCAACGAAGAAAGAACGCATTTTTTGCATTTCCGCAGGGATCTTTTTACCCATGGCTTTACGTAAATCATCGGCCATGGTCATGTTAAACCCTGCAAGGACTGACGCAATCTGCATAACCTGCTCTTGATAGACAATAATGCCGTAGGTTTCTTTTAATACAGGTTCAAGTTTCGCATGCGGATAAGTGATTTTATTTTCACCGCGTTTGCGTTTGATAAAATCATCCAACATCCCTGAACCCATTGGACCTGGTCGGTATAAAGCGAGAATAGCAATTAAATCTTCAAAACAGGATGGCTGCATTTTTTTAAGCAAGTCGCGCATCCCACCACTTTCCAGTTGAAACACCCCTAATGCTTTGGCTTGGCCTAACATCGCGTAAGCCTTGGGGTCGTCGAGTACTAATGTATCAATATCAATATCAACATTCTTCTTTTCTTTAATCAAGCGCAAGCAATCTGCAATAACAGTTAAGGTGCGTAAGCCTAAGAAGTCCATCTTCAGCAAACCAATTTTGGATATACCATCCATATCAAACGCGGTAGTCACCTGCCCGTCGGAACTTTTAAACAAAGGCACATGATCAGTCAACGCACGATCGGCAATAACAACACCCGCCGCATGAATTGAGGCGTGACGGTTTAAACCTTCTAATACTTTCGCTGTCTCAACAACTTGACCTGCAGTTTTATCAATTTCAATTAACTCACGCAATTGCGGTTCAATTTCAACGGCTTCTTCAATCGTGATACCAATTTCATTAGGAATAAGTTTTGAAATCTTATCCCCGTCGGCATAAGGTAAGCCCATGGCACGGGCGACATCACGCACGGCAGCCTTGGCTTGCATAGATCCAAATGTAATAATCTGGGCCACATTATCTCGCCCATACTTATGCGTCACATAATCAATAACTTCCCCTCGACGTTCATAACAAAAATCAATATCAATATCCGGCATGCTTTTGCGGCCAGGATTTAAAAAACGTTCAAAGAGTAAGCCGTATTTAAGGGGATCTAAATCTGTGATGCCTAAGATATAACTGACAAGACTTCCGGCGGCAGACCCACGCCCAGGACCAACTGGAACACCTTTTGATTTGGCATAATGAATAAAATCCCAGACAATTAAAAAATAACTGACAAAGCCCATGGCTTCGATGGTATGTATTTCATGCTCGAGGCGCTGTTGAATCTCTGGTGTCATTGCCCCATAACGCTGTTGAATCCCTGCTATACATAATTCACGCAAATATGATTCAGGGGTTTTACCGACGGGTGTTTCAAAACGAGGTAAATGGTATTTATCAAAGTCTAATTTGAGATTAACTTTTTCAGCAATCTCGAGCGTCGATTTTATAGCCTGGGGTGCCCAGGTAAATTCGCGGGCCATTTCTTCGCCCGTCTTAAAATAAAACTGATCGCTATTAAAACACATGTGATTAGGATCACTAAGTGTTGTTTGTGTTTGAATACAAAGAAGTGTTTCATGGGCCTTGGCTTGATTGTGATTGAGGTAATGCACATCATTGGTAGCCACCAAGGGTAAATCTAATTCTTCGGCAATCTTTACTAATCCCTCATTCACCCGCTTTTGTTCTAAAAGGCCATGGTCCATGAGCTCGATATAGAAATTGCCTTTGCCAAAAATATCTTTTAAATCCGACGCGGCTTGTTTGGCTAATTCATATTTACCTTTGAGAATATAATTCGGCACTTCCCCTTTTAAACACCCTGAGGAACAAATCAGCCCATGCGCATATTTCGCCAAAATCTCTTTATCAATACGCGGCTTATAATAAAAACCTTCCATGTATCCGACGGAAACAAGTTTGATAAGATTGTAATACCCTTCTTGATCTTTGGCATAGAGGGTTAAATGCGCCATGGATTTATGGTCACCCCCACGGTCAAGGCGACTGCCTGAGGCCATATAGACTTCGCAGCCAATAATGGGTTTAATCCCAGCTTTTTTAGCGGCAGAATAAAAATGAATAGCCCCAAACATATTGCCGTGATCCGTCATGCCAATGGCGGGCATTCCTAACGTCACTGCTTTTTTGACTAAATCATCAACACGGCAGGCACCGTCGAGGAGAGAGTATTGCGTGTGAACATGTAAGTGGATAAATTCGGATGAAAGCATAGTATTTTTGTCTGGAGAGGAATTATAGCAATAAAAAAGCCCTGATGCTAAATTTATTTAGCATCAGGGCAAATGGTGAATGTCCCTATTTTCTTATTCCCACTCAATGGTCGCTGGCGGTTTGGAAGAGACATCGTACACAACACGATTCACACCTTTGACTTCATTGATAATGCGATTGGAAATCTTACCGAGTAAATCAGCAGGTAATTGGGCCCAATCAGCGGTCATCCCGTCGACACTGGTT
>CAYZPQ010000152.1:3741-5336 GCA_964480185.1 uncultured Planctomycetales bacterium
GCAACGGATGGCAATGACATTGTCATACGTACGTTGATCACCCATAACACCAACTGTTTTAATAGGTAAAAGGACAGCAAAAGCTTGCCATAAATCATTATAAAGGCCGGCTTTTTTAATTTCATCTAAGACGCGTTCATCCGCTTCACGGACAATTTCTAGACGCTCTTTGGTGACTTCACCGATAACACGGATCGCTAAACCTGGGCCTGGGAACGGTTGACGTTTAAGCACTGAATCAGGCATTTGCAATACTTTACCAATTAAGCGCACTTCGTCTTTGAATAATTCACGCAATGGCTCAACTAATTTAAACTTCATATCTTTAGGTAAACCACCGACATTGTGATGGCTCTTAATAACAGCAGTTGGTCCACCATGAGCAGACACAGATTCAATCACGTCGGGATACAATGTGCCTTGGCCTAAGAATTCTGCACCTTTAATGCGTTTGGCAGAATCTTGGAACACGCGCACAAATTCATCGCCGATGATTTTACGTTTTTGCTCTGGGTCTTCCACACCTTTTAAACGATCTAAGAAACGCTTCTCTGCTTCAGCGACATGCAAGTTCATCTTAAAATGACCTTTGAATGTACGCACAACAGCAGCAGATTCGCCTTTGCGTAATAAACCATTATCAACAAACACGCAATACAAACGGGCACCTATTGCTTTTTGAATTAATAAAGCAGCAACTGCGGAATCTACACCACCACTTAACCCTAAGACCACCTTCTTCTTACCGACGGTATCTTGAATATTCTTAACCGCAGCCGTAATAAAACGGTCCATGGTCCAGCGTGGTAAACATCCGCACACGGTATACGCAAAGTTTTGAATAACTTGTAACCCGCGTTGTGTATGCACAACTTCTGGATGGAATTGAACACCAAAGATTTTCTTGGCACGATTACCAATGGCGGCATTACCCGCATTTAAAGTATGCGCCATTTTCACGAAACCTGGTGGTGGGGAAATAATTTCATCACCATGACTCATCCAGCAGGTCAAGTTCGTCGATAAATTGGAGAACAAATCTTTATTGCTATCGATAAATAATTCAGCCTTACCATATTCACGGTCTTTGGCCTTACCAACTTTACCGCCTAACATATGGGTAATGGCTTGCATCCCATAGCAAATCCCTAAAATAGGTAAACCTAATTTAAAAATCTCCGCATTTGGTAATGGGGCATTTTTATCATAAACACTGAATGGCCCACCGGATAAAATAATCCCTTTAGGATTAATTTCTTTGATTTCCGCTGGCGATATGGTGTAAGGAACAATTTGTGAGAAGACTTTGCTTTCACGGACACGTCGGGCAATCAATTGGGTATATTGGGAACCGAAATCGAGGATTAATAAGGTATCGCGACTGCGCTGTTTTTTGATTTCCATTGGAATAATACGGCCAGGAGAACGTAACTTGATTGGCTTCATTAGACCATGAACAGCTTTTTTCTTTAATGTCTTCTTAACGGCTTTATTTGCCATTGACTCTCTCCTCGTTATCTCTTATTTCCCCATCCCAACACGTTGGCCAATTTGGAATACTTTGCCTTCGGTTTGAATAGACGGTGCTAAGATCA
>CAYZPQ010000153.1:0-450 GCA_964480185.1 uncultured Planctomycetales bacterium
GTCTCAGAAGCGTATGGTGAAAACCTTGAGAGTTCAAATCTCTCCTCGGGCACCATAATTCTTATATTTTAAAATAAATCTAGAGTCTGGATCCCCGACAAAAGCATTCGGGGATGACAATTTGTAATACATAACTCAGGAGTTCTTATGAATGATGACAGTGGCGTAAAGAAGCATGTGATTGATGAAATTGAATTAAAGGAGTGGTTGGCCTCCTTGGATTATGTCTTATCCAGCGGAACTCCTGAAAAAGTCCAATATCTGTTGCAGCAACTGCAAATCCGGGCCCAAGAATCCGGTGTTACTCTCCCTTTTACCTATCATACACCCTATATCAATACAATTTCTAAAGACAAACAGCCAGCGTTTCCTGGAAACCGTGAAATGGAACGCCGTATTAAATCCATTATTCGCTGGAACGCTATGGCCATGGTGGTCCGGGCAAACAAG
>CAYZPQ010000153.1:460-3518 GCA_964480185.1 uncultured Planctomycetales bacterium
CGCTGATGGGATAGGTGGGCACATCTCCACTTTTGCCTCATCTGCTACCCTTTATGAGGTTGGTTTCAACCACTTCTTCCGTGCCGGCTCTGAAACAGAAAGTGGCGATATGGTCTATTTCCAAGGCCATGCCTCCCCTGGGATCTATTCCCGTGCTTTCGTGGAAGGCCGTTTGAATGAACAGCACTTAACCAACTTTCGCCGTGAATTAGCCCCAACTGGTGGCTTATCTTCTTATCCTCACCCTTGGCTTATGCCTTCATTTTGGCAATTCCCTACAGTTTCAATGGGTTTGGCGCCAATTATGGGGATTTACCAAGCCCGTTTTAACCGTTATTTAGAAGATCGCGGGCTTAAAGCTAAAGACGATTATAAAGTATGGGTTTACATGGGTGATGGCGAATGCGATGAACCTGAATCTTTAGGTGCATTGACCATGGCCTCCCGTGAAAAATTAGATAATTTAGTGTTCGTCATTAACTGTAACCTCCAACGTTTGGATGGTCCAGTGCGTGGTAATGGCAAAATCATCCAAGAATTAGAAGCCTTATTCCGTGGTGCTGGTTGGAATGTGGTCAAAGTTGTATGGGCCAGCGAATGGGATGATTTACTCGCCAATGATACCGAAGGCTTACTCGCCCGCCGTATGGGTGAAGTGGTTGATGGTGAATTCCAAAAGTATTCTGTGTCTTCGGGTGCGTATATCCGTGAGAAATTCTTTGGTACTGATCCACGTTTATTAGAAATGGTTGCCCATTTATCGGATGAGCAAATCCGCAAATTAAATCGTGGTGGTCATGATCCTGAAAAAGTGTATGCAGGTTATAAAGCGGCCATGGATTATAAAGGTGCTCCAACTGTCGTTCTGGCACATACCATTAAAGGATATGGTTTAGGTGAAAGCGGTGAAGGAAAGAATATTTCTCACCAGCAAAAGAAATTAAACGAGCAAGAACTCAAAGAGTTCCGCACCCGTTTTAATATACCAATTTCTGATACGGATATTTCAAAGATGCCATTTTATAAACCGGCTGAAGATTCACCGGAAATGAAATATTTACGTGATCGTCGTCGTGAATTAGGTGGATCATTACCCGTGCGTCGCACCAATACTACTCCACTTAAAACTCCTACCGAAGAATTATTCGAAGAGTTTTATAAGGGAACAGAAAGCCGTGCGGTCTCAACCACCATGGCCTATGTGCGTATCTTGACTAAGTTATTACGTGATGAAGGTGTGGGTAAATTAATTGTGCCCATCATTCCTGATGAAGCACGTACGTTTGGGATGGAAGGTTTATTCCGCCAAATCGGTATTTATTCTCACGTTGGTCAACTCTATGAACCTGTCGATTCTGACAGCTTGATGTATTACAAAGAAGCCAAAGATGGTCAGATTTTAGAAGAAGGTATCAATGAAGCTGGTTCTACGTCTTCGTTTATCGCGGCTGGGACAGCGTATGCCACACATAATATCAACACCATCCCCTTCTATACCTATTACTCCATGTTTGGACCTCAACGTGTTGGGGATTTGGTATGGGCTGCGGGTGATTTGCGTTGTAAAGGTTTCCTCGTCGGTGCTACATCTGGCCGTACCACATTAAATGGCGAAGGGTTGCAGCATCAAGATGGTCATACGCATTTATTGACTTCAACTGTGCCTAATTTAGTCTCTTATGATCCAGCATTTGCTTTTGAAATTGCCTTGATCATCCGTGATGGTATTTACCGCATGTATGAAAAACAAGAAAGCATCTTCTATTACTTAAGCGTTGGTAATGAAAATTATCCAATGCCTGTAATGCCTGAAGGTGTTAAAGAAGGCGTTTTAAAAGGAATGTATCGCTTTAGTAAATCAGCGAAACAATCTGAATTAAAAGCGCATTTATTTGGTTCTGGGGCGATCATGAATCAAGTCCTTGAAGCTCAAAAAATATTGGAAGAAAAATTTAATGTCAGCGCCGATGTTTGGTCAGTGACTTCTTACAATGAATTGCGTCGTCAAGCCTTGCATGTGGAACGTGAGAATTTATTAAACGGTAATCAAACCAAAGTTCCTTATGTAACAGAAATCTTACAGAAAGAAACTGGCGTGTTTATTTCCGCATCTGATTATATGAAAGTCTTAGGTGATTCTATCCGTCAATGGGTGCCAGGTCATTATACTGTCTTAGGTACCGACGGGTTTGGCCGTTCAGAAAGCCGTGAAGCCTTACGTGACTTCTTTGAAGTGGATGCTAAACATATTGCATGGGCGACATTAGTCAGCTTATGTGAAAATAAAAAAATCTCCGCTGATGTGTTAGCAAAAGCTCAGAAAGAATTGAACATTAATCCTAAAAAATTAAATCCGATGATTTCGTAATTGCGGGAAGGACGTTGTTGTATGGATATCAAATTACCGTTCTTAGGGGATAATATTGCCCAAGGAACTGTCACGAAATTGCTTGTCAAAGTTGGCGATACCATCAAAAAAGATCAAAATATCGTCGAGCTTGAAACCGATAAAGCAGTCATGGAAGTTCCTTCTTCTACGGCTGGTGTTGTTAGCGAAATCTTAATTAAATCCGGTGATGTTGTTACACCCAATCAATTAATTTTGAAATTAGCTGGCTCCGACGCTGCTCCTGCTGCCAGCGCACCTAAAACTCCTGTTGCTGAGAATAAACCTGCACCCGCTGCGGCGGCATCAACTCCGGCACCTGCAGCCGCTCCTGTAGCAACAAGCGGCGCGATTGTTGATTTCAAGTTGCCAGCACTCGGTGAAAATATTCTTAAAGGGACGGTCACAAAAATTTTAGTTAAAGCCGGCGATGTTGTTAAAAAGGGCCAAGGGATTTTAGAAATTGAAACAGATAAAGCTGTTTTAGAAGTTCCTTCACCAAATGACATTACGATTAAAGAAGTTTTAATTAAAGCAGGTTCTGTTGTTGAAGTAGGTGCCCCTGTATTTAAGGTACAGGCAGGCGCTGTGGCGGTTGCAAGCGCATCCGCTGCCCCAGCCTCTCCTGCATCAACACCAGCCAAACAACCTGTAGCTGCACCAACAACCACT
>CAYZPQ010000153.1:3528-5306 GCA_964480185.1 uncultured Planctomycetales bacterium
TCGGCACTGTTACGTTAGAAAAACCTGCCCTCTCGGTTGCGCCGCCGCAGGCGACAACTGCAAAAAGGGACGTTCCGGCCGCTCCTTCTGTACGCCGCTTCGCGCGTGAAATCGGCATTGATATTGCGCAAGTTCCTGGTTCTGGTCGTGGTGGACGTATTTCAATTGAAGATGTCAAAAAATTTGCTAAAGCGTTAAATACGTCACGTCCTCAAGGTGGTGCTGCTGCACCTGTTCAACAACCTTTGCCTGATTTTAGCAAATGGGGTCAAACTAAACGTGAACCGATGAATAATGTCCGTAAGAAAACCGCGGAACATTTATCGTATGCGTGGAATTCTATTCCTCATGTCACCCAATTTGATAAAGCGGATGTGACCGAAGTTGAGAAATTACGCAAAGCTATCTCGACACCTGAGAAAAAAATCTCTGTAACTCCTTTTATCATTAAGGCTTTGGCCTTAGCGTTAAAACAATTTCCTCAATTTAACACCAGTGTTGATATGAGCAAGAATGAAATTGTTTATAAAGACTATGTGAATATCGGTGTTGCTGTTGATACCGAACGCGGTCTTATTGTTCCGGTGTTAAAGAACGTTGATGCGATGTCCATCATGGAAATCAATGATGCGTTAGTTGCTATTGCTCAACGTGCGCGTGATCGCAAAACAACCTTAGATGAAATGCAAGGTGGCTGCTTCACCTTATCCAATTTAGGTGGTATTGGCGGCACATTCTTTACACCCATTGTGAATACACCGGAAGTCGCGATACTTGGTGTATCACGTGGCGCCATGGAACCTATTTATATTGATGGTCAATTTGTCCCACGACTCATGCTTCCTCTCTCCTTATCCTATGATCACCGTGTCATTGATGGAGCAGATGGCGCACGATTCATCCGTTGGGTCATTGGATTAATTGAAAAACCAGCTGAATTAAATAAATAAGGATTTATATGTCTCAAGCTATTAATCTCGTCGTTATTGGTGCAGGTCCTGGTGGTTATGCTGCGGCTTTCTTGGCTGCTGATTTAGGTATGAATGTCACTTTAATTGATCGTGAAAAAAATCCGGGTGGTGTGTGCTTATACCGTGGGTGTATTCCTTCCAAAGCGTTATTGCATGCCGCGCGTGTTTTAGCGGAATCCGAAGAAGCAGCGCATATCGGTATTACTTATGCAAAGCCAACCATTGATGTGGACCGTTTACGTGCGTGGAAAAATAGCGTCGTTGAGCGTTTAACCAATGGAACTGGTCAATTGCGTAAACAACGCAAGATCAATGCAATTCAAGGAACAGCGACATTTGTTAATTCCAATACCGTGCGTGTTGCCAAAGAAGATGGCACCAGCGAAGATGTTAAGTTTGATAAAGCGATTTTAGCAACTGGTTCTCGTCCAACTGTCATCCCAACATTTCCTAAATCTCCTAAGATCATGGATTCAACGGCTGCTTTAAATTTAGAAAGCATTCCTGCGAAGTTATTAGTCGTCGGTGGTGGTTATATTGGATTGGAATTAGGCACGGTTTATAATGCCTTAGGTTCAAAAATTACCGTCGTTGAAATGATGCCCCAATTATTAACGGGTGCTGACCGTGATTTAGCGAATGTCTTAATTAAACGTATTGAAGCGAAGTTTGCAAAGTTAATGATCTCGACAAAAGTCTTAGGCGTCACTGAAACAGCCAATGGCGTAAAAGTTGATTTTGAAGATAGCGAAGGCAAAAAGTTTAGCGACGAGTTTGATAAGATCTTAGTCTCAATTGGCCGTAAAC
>CAYZPQ010000154.1:0-5168 GCA_964480185.1 uncultured Planctomycetales bacterium
CCGAATACCAATAAATTCTTTATATTGATCTGTTCTTAAGGGCATCCCCGCCCATAAACAACCATTACAAAACAACGAAAAAATTAAGAAAGATATGCGTTTGATCATTTAATTTATAATGTTAAAGCTAGTAAGAAGTCCTTTTGATTTAAAAGATTCTATGTAACTCGTTAATATTTACGCGTCGTATTAACGCCGGTATATACATAATTTGAAAGCTGCCCACCATAATTGCCATAGACCATTGTTGTAGCATACGTTGACCAGTGTGGAAAAACATTCCAAACAGTACTGCTGGTACCACTAGCTAGCAATGTCGCATTTGAAGCTTGATGACAAACTCCAAAAAAAGTACCATACCCATCTAATAAATTATTACCAAATGGAAGCTTTACTATTCCTGTACCAGGAAAATTTTTTGAAACTGCACCAATATGCAACATGTCTGGGCCAAAATTACCAGCACCAATCGCAATGGATGGACCTGGTTGCCCCTTAACAGTAAGAACCAACTCTTGAACTTTAGCATTCGTTATATCAAAATTCCTTGCTCCTCCACCGGGATATCTACCACCACTGGGATCAATTCCATTTGGATTATCTGTAATGTTTGTATGTCGTAAATCGGCAGGATCGTAACGATCTACTTTAGCGGGGTCAATTGGAGAAGCCATGGCAGATTTTATAACATTCTCTACTGCCAATGTTCCTGCAATTTGTAACGTTATTCTTGCCCATATTTGAGCACTATTAGGCCTCATGCCAAACATATCATCCATAACCTCTGTCGCCACAAAAGTTGTTGTTTGTCTACCTGGTTTAGACTCAAGAAATCCTGTCGTAATTATAGCAGACATTGCAGCAACAGGATTAAAGCCAGACATGACAAAGGCTGAAGCTCCAGCAATCACTTGGTTCTTTAGTAATGTCCAATCATTATTAATAATTCCATTCGCCAAACCACCTGCTAATCCAAATAAACCTCCATAATCTCTTACGAAATCTTGCACTCCACCCCAAAACTTCTTCCACCAACTCTTATGCCCTGTCGGATCAATCATGTTAACAGGGTTATTAAGACAATAACTATACCTGTTAAACGTCTGTGGATTACCAGGTGATTGAACTATCGTATCCGGCGTTATAAACCTCCCCAACTTCGGATCATAATACCGCGCCCCGTAATAATACAACCCCGTCTCATCATCAAACGGTTTGCCGGTAAAGTAATACCAGGCTGTTTTACTTGGAGCTCCAAATTTTTCATGTCTGACTGTTTGACCAAATGGATCGATTTCTGTTAGTTCTCGAGCTTGGCCTAACTTATCCGAGAGAACATTTAGTCCTCCTAAGTGGTCGGTGTGGTAATAAAATACATCCGTGCCGCTTACCGATGCGACTTTTTGGCCGCCTAAATAAATGAAATTCGTTAATCGTCCAGCTTCTGATTCTGCTAAATTTCCAACATACGTTGTTGTTATCGCTTGAGCTGGCTGAGTACGAATTGCTTGTTGCATCTTATTGTAATTATCACCCAGCATTAATGCTGTGAGGGGATCAACATTAGGAAGATTAGCGCGTCGATAGACGGTCTTTTTAACCCGACCACCATCGCCATCATAACTATATTCACTGACTAAATAGCGAGCAGTCTCTCCTACTTTACTCGCATAGACTTGCCTTAATCGATTTTCAATATCATAGACATATTCGGTTTGATCAAGCCCTCTAATCTTAAAGGTCATATTTCCATTAAGATCGTATTTATAAATCGTTCCATCACTTAAACTCTGTACCGCATGAGGTCCAGTCTTATCAGCTACTTTGCCATAGGTATAAATAAGACCGTCTTTGAGTTTAAGATTTCCAATCACGTCATAACTATATGTCTTTGTTCCATACGTCTTACCTTGCGCGGTTACTAGTCGATTTAAATGATCGTAAGTAAATGACTGTGTTGCAGTATATAGCGCATCAACAATAGTTTTTACCTGACCTAAGGCATCATAGGTGTACGTATAATATTGCAGGAATTTGCCTGTTGCGTCTTTCGTGATTACTTTATCTAATCGTTGATTGATCGGATTAAATATATACGATGTCAAAACACCATTACCATAGGTAATATCCGTCATTTGACCATAGGCATTGTATTTAACATCTTTGACATATGCCGTAGCATTGGCCTGGGGATCCGTCGGTGGAAGACTTAATACTTTATTGATCTGTCCAGCTAAATTGTAGGTGTAATACACCTTAGCATTATTTGGATATTGTAAATCCATTAAACGATTAATTGCATCATACGTACGGACAACACCATACTTCACATTATCAATCGTTTTCGTTGATGACTTTTCCCGTCCTAATTGATCATAATTAAACGAGGCATAATCTGTCCCATAACTTGCCTTATTTAAACGTCCTAAACCATAAAGCTGGGTTGGATCATCATAGGTATAATTGACATTCACTGCCCCTGGAGGAATAACAGGATTAGGCACAGTTGGGGACGCAGGAACTTCGGTTTTATTCTTTAAACGATTAAGCGCATCGTACACAAAATATAATGTCTTACCCTTATTATCTTTCTGGCTGGTTAAATTACCGTTGCCATCATACCCATATTCCCAATGACCCATATCTGGATCATCCATGGCAATCTTTCGACCTAAAGCATCGTACTTAATTGTTGTGACATTATTTAGACCATCAGTTACCTTAATCAAATTTCCTAAGAGGTCATAGTCATATAATGTGCGTGAATACCAATGATAGGCTTCATAAGGGTAGTCTTTCGCCCTTCCATCCGCCCCAACCATCTCTTCTTTACGCGCCAACTGACCTGCACTATTCAAATAACTAACTTGAGAATGACCATTTTCATCGATCGTCGTAACTTGCCATAATCCATAAATGGTTGAATTATACGTACCATCTTTATGAATAACACTGATCGTACGACCTAAGGCATCATATCTATATTGCTCATAAATACTCGTCGAAGTTATATCTATAGGATCTAATTTTGAGAACCCATTAGTTGTATATCGTGGAACATATTGTTTATCAACCAATCCTCGATTGTTATAGGTCGCTTGTCCACTGACAATCCATTGCCCTGGAGTTGCTGAAGGTGATTTACTTTGGATTAATCGACCTAACCCATCAAAATAACTGGCCGTATCAATCGTTGCTGGCTTCTTATTTTCAATGCGAACTTTTTGAATAATTTGAGTATAGGTATCCTGAACAGAATACTCGGTCGTTGCTGCTGGAAAATCGACCGAATCTAATGGTCCTAAAGATAATATCGCACGCCCAAAACTATCGTAACTAACCCAGCTTTGTTGATTGTTAATATCCTTGGTAGATTTAGTTTGACCCCAAAGACCTTTTAAACGCGCATCATCTGTTGGACTTTCATTCACACCATAATATGTCGTGTAAGAACTTTGCTTTAAGGCATTTTCAACTTGTACTGGAAATAATTTATAGGTACTGTCATAAACAATACGGGTTGTATTATTACGCGCATCCGTCGTTGTTTGAAGGTTTCCAAAAGGATCATATGCGTATTTGGTATAGTAAGACGTGGCAGGCACCAAACCATCCCAATTTTGTTTCATGGTCAGCATGCCTTTGACGGGAGCACTATTATAATTGCCAGATCCATCATAATAGTAATACTCCAAGAACAGCATCTTCCCAGTGCTATCCTGTATCGATTTACGTTTAGGTAAACCTATAAGCCATTTACTCGGATTCTCTGTATACATCAATTCTTGAACTGTATAATCAGAACCAACATCAACAACATTTAACGGATTATATGTTGGCACATAATCTCCTCCACTTAACAACTGTTCTGGAGATGTAGGGCTTATTTCACCATAGTTAATGGATTTTAATACATTCCCATTGGTTGTATCGACGACAGAAACTTGGGCTGTGCGTTTATAAGCACCTGTTTTATCATAAACATAATTATCCGCTCGCTGAGTGAACGTAAATTTTGATAGTCCATTATTTGTATCAACTAACTTCCAATACATGTCTGTACGACTCAACACTTTACCAGACGCATCAAAACTCTGTTGACGATACGGACGGCCTTTGCGGTATTGATCTTGCAGGAAGGCGGTCTTTGTATAATTACCGTCAGCATCGGTAACAGTAACCTCATTAAAACCTAAGAATTCTCTTTCTTTTGCATCCCATAAACCTTCTAAGTAGGAATACTTCGTAACATAATCAAATGAAACCGGTGAATTTGCTGTATTTTTTACATGAATCTCTTTAACAACTTGTAAAGGGAATGGTAAAAACTTGTTCTTAAATGATGCCGATGATTGATATTCAATCGTTGTTCTTGCCCCAATCCCATTATCCACCGCAGACAATGTATTAATTGGTTTTGAATCTGCAAGATAGAGCAAAGGTGTTTCATTTATAAAAGCTTTTAACATATCTGGAATACCATCGGCATTGGCATCCAAATATCTTGTTCCATTTTCAGAAAAAGTAATGTCATCTGGTGGATACCAACCATCTAACCCATAGACTTTCATCCATCCTGTACCACTGTTCATGTTTCTTCTAGTTCCGTAAACATAAGAACCTTTCGCCTGAACGACATCAACATAACCGTCCCCATTCACATCAACTATCTGAGTGCTGCCATCTTTAAAACTACCATAATTTCCCGTACCCCAAGGTGTATCCGCTCCCTTTGCCACAAATCCCTTTCCATTATTAAAAGCTATATGGGCATTCGTAACATCAGGATCTTTATAGAATAAATCTGGCAAGCCATCACTATTAATATCAACGAGGGTATAATTATTACTTAAATCCGCATTACCAATAATATCTGCAGGGAAACTCCAAGCTACCTTTTCCCATCCTTTGTTGCCATTCACAAAGGTGCTCAAATATACCTCATGAATTGTCGCATCTGATTTTATGATATCTGAAAATCCATCTCCATTTAAATCAACCAAGGCTGTTGTTTGAGAAGTAACAGAAAAACCATCCTTCCTAACAGCGAAAGTAACAGGAACTTTCCAACTGGGATCAAGCTCCCACGTATTTAACTTATTGTTGATATAAATCTTTGATTGGCTTTCCCCAGAAGCTAATTGATAAGACCACACAATATCTTGCCA